>JABLXQ010000029.1 GCA_013178375.1 Gammaproteobacteria bacterium | reverse complement strand
GGTGGACACGATCGACAGTGTGGCCGGTTTGTAGCTGATGGATTCCGCCACTTTGCGGAAGGCATCCAGCATCGGCTGCATCATGTTGGAATGGAAGGCATGCGACACGGTGAGCAGGCGCGCATCCACATCCAGCGAGGACGCTTTCTGCAATACCGCCTTGATACCATCGGCAGTGCCAGACACCACGGTGTTGCCCGGTGCGTTGCACGCTGCCAGCTGCACGGCGCTGTTGCCCGCGATGATTTCTTCCACCTTGTCCTGCGTGGTGAGCACGGCGGCCATGTCGCCTTTCTCGCACAGTTCCACCATCAGCTTGCCGCGCGCTACGATCAGTTTCATCGCATCTTCCAGGCTCATGATGCCGGCGATCACTGCCGCCGCATATTCGCCCACGCTATGGCCAACCATGACAGTGGGCTTCAGGCCCAGGCTCTGCCAATGGCTTGCCAGCGCGTATTCCAGCGCAAAAATCGCCGGCTGGGTGTAGCGGGTGTTGTCGATTTCCGCCGTCTGGTCGCCCCACAGAATGCCCAGCAGGGATTCAGCGGTTTCGGCTTCGAACAGTTTTTCACAGGCATCCAGTTTCTGTTTGAACGCCGGGTTGGTGTCGTACAGTTCTTTCGCCATGCCGGCGTACTGGGAACCCTGGCCAGTGAACAGCCACGCAGTGCCAGTAACAGGCTTGGCTTCGCCACGGAAAGCACCGACGCTGGTGTGCCCTTCCGCCAGCTGCTTCAGTTTGTCGGCAGCGGACGCGGCATCGTTCGCCACCACAGCGGCGCGGAATTCAAATTGCGCGCGGGCAGTGTTGGCGGTGAACGCTACGTCGGCAAATGCCGCCGGCTTGCTGTTGAGCAGATCGCTTTCCAGGAACTCGGCATAACGCTTGGCCAGACCGTTGAGCGACGCCTCGGATTTCGCCGAGAAGGTCAGCACATGGCTGTTGCGTTCGGTGGCGTTGATCACTTCCTTGCGCACCGGTGCTTCTTCCAGAATCATGTGCACGTTGGTGCCGCTGAAACCGAACGAGCTGATACCCACGCGGCGTTTTTTCTCTCCGCCCTTCCATTCCATCTTCTCGGTAGGAATGAAGAACTTGGTCTGATCCACCGCGATATGCGGGTTGAACTTGTTGAAGTGCAGGTGCTTGGGGATCACGCCATGCTGCAGCGACAGCGCTGCCTTCATGATGCTGGAGACGCCGGCGGCGGATTCCAGGTGACCGATGTTGGTTTTCACCGAGCTGATGATCAGCGGGTTTTCCGCGCTGCGATGACCGCAGTACACGGCTTCCAGCGATTGCACCTCGATCGGATCGCCCAGCGGGGTTGCAGTACCGTGGGTTTCCACCCAATCCACTTCCTCGGCTTTCAGACCAGCATTGGCCAGCGCCGCGCGGATAACCGCCTGCTGCTGCGGACCATTCGGTGCAGTCAAACTGCTGCTGCGGCCGTCCTGGTTGATCGCTGAGCCTTTGATCACCGCAATGATGTTGTCGCCATCACGCTCGGCATCGGACAGACGCTTCAGCACCAGCACGCCCACGCCTTCGCCACGCACATAACCATCGGCGCTTTCGTCGAAGGTTTTGCAGCGGCCTTCTTTCGACAGCATGTGCGCTTTCGACAATGCCACAAAGGTTTCCGGCATCACCATGGCGTTCACACCGCCGGCCAGTGCCATTTCGCACTCGCCGTTGCGCAGACTCTGGCAAGCCAGATGGGTGGCAACCGCAGACGATGAACAGGCGGTGTCGATAGTCAAACAGGGGCCTTGCAGACCCAGGTTGAAGGCGACACGGCCGGCAATCACGTTGAGCGCGTTGCCGGTGGGGATGAACATGATGTCTTCTTCACGGGCGCCGGTGGCGCAGGCACGGATATATTCGTTGGCGCCAACACCGACGAACACGCCGGTGCGGGTGCCGTTCATCGCGGCCGGGGAATAACCGGCGTTTTCCAGCGCGGTCCAGGCGTGTTCCAGCACCAGACGTTGCTGCGGTTCCATGCTTTCCAGTTCGCGCGGCGCAATGCCGAACATCTTGCCGTCGAAGGACTCGATGTCATCCACCAGACCGGCGGACAGCGTGTAGGTTTTGCCCGGTGCGTTTTCATCTTTGTCCAGGTAGCGATCCAGATCCCAGCGCTGGCTCGGAGCGTCGTTGATGCCGCACTCGCCATTGCTCAGCAGTTTCCAGAAATCGCCCGGGCCGTTGGGTGCCATCGGCATTTTGCAGCCAATACCGACAATCGCAATCGGCTCGCCGTGGAATACACCGCCGCTAACGGCAGCCGCACCTTCTTCCTCGCCATACAGCGCGACGCTGAAGTACTCGGCAATTTTATTGATGGTGGGATAGTCGAAAATCAGCGTAGCGCGCATGGACTGGCCGGTGTCGGCTTCCAGCTGCTTCTTGATTTCCAGCGCCATGATGGAATCGATACCCAGATCCATCAGCGGCATTTCGGGATCGACGGTTTCACCTTCGGCCTTGCCGACAACCCGTGCCAGCATGCCTTGCAGGTAACCGACGATCTGCGTGGCACGCTCGGTCGGCTCCATCGGGTAGAGGGATTTGAAGAACGCGGATTTCTCGCCCGTCACACCGGACGCGGTGGACAACGAACGGCCCAGCGCACCGAACAGCGGGTGCGGACGGCGCATTTCCAGAATTTCGCGGAAACGGTCCCAGGTCACATCCACCATCACCTGATGGGCCTTGCCGCCCTTCCAGGATTTGCTCAGCAATTCAATACCGGACTGCGGATTGAACGGACGCAGGCCGCGACGCTCGGCTTCTTCCGCCGCTTCGCCCACTGCCATGCCCGCGCCACCCCATGGGCCCCAGTTGAACGCAGCAGCCGGCAAGCCCTGCGCCAAACGGTAATCCACCAGACCGTCGAGGAAATGGTTGGCCGCTGCGTAATGCGCCATGCCACCGGAACCCCACACGGATGCGATGGACGAGAACACCACGAAGAAATCCAGTTCCACATCCAGCGATGCCTGATGCAGGTTCCAGCCGCCCTGCACTTTCGACTGGGTTACGTTCAGCCACTGCTCCGGCTGCATTTCGTGCGCCAGCACCACATCGTTCACACCGGCGCCATGCACGATACCTTTCAGCGGGAATTCGCCGTGCGCCAGTTCCTCGATCAGGCCGGCTACCGCATTGCGGTCCGCCACATCGACATTGGCAACGCGGATTTCGACGCCTTTCTGTTGCAGTTTTTCGATCTGCTCGCGACGTTCACCCTGCAGCGATGCCAGATCGCCACGACGGCTCATCAGCACCAGATGTTTGGCACCGGACAGCGCCAGCGCTTCCGCCACATACAGGCCCAGACCGCCCAGACCGCCGGTTACCAGATAGGTAGCCTTGTCGTTCAGATTGGACAGACTGGTTTGCGCAGGACGATCTGATTGCAGACGCAGCACCGAACGCACAGCGCCCGCGTATTTCACTGCATCTTCTGGCGTCTGACCGTTCAGCTCGGCGGTGATCGCAGCGGCCTGTTCGTCGGCACTGCCGCTCACATCCAGAATGCCGCCCCAGAGTTCGCCGGCTTCCAGCGCCATGCCTTTGGCAAAGCCCAGTTGCGGATACGCGGCCAGGTTGATGTTGTCAGATCCGTAGGCGTTCTCACTCACGCACCACAGGCGCACCGGGTTGGTGGAATCGCTTCCAGCCACCAGCGCGCGGGCGGTCGCCAGCACGGGTTTGATGGCGGCGTTGACGATATCCACCAGCGCATTGGAATCGTTCGGCATGACCGGCGCAGTCAGCAGCACTGGCAGCACTTTACCGGCGGCCTTGGCTTTTTCCTGCAGCGGCGCCACAGCGCTCTTGATGGTTTCCGCCGTGCTGTTGGCGTCCAGCACCAACACATTGGCGTGCTGCGCCTGCAGCGCGGCCAGCCAGGCGGGTTTGTTGCCGATCACTACTACATCGTCATAGTTAACTTTGGCTTCGCCGGCCAGCGCGGTTTCTTTCCAGTCCGTGCTGTACAGCATGCGGGCAAACGACATGCCCGACTGCTTGCTGTAATTGCCGATGCGGATTTCTTCCACCCAGTAGCTCTGCTTCTGGAACGGATAGGTGGGCAGATCAACACGGGTGTGCTTGCCACCGATGAACAGGTTTTTCCACTGGATGGCGGCGCCCACGTTATGCAGGCCGGCCACCACAGCGGTCAGGTGATCGGCTTCGTTGGCTTCGCGATCAACGCTGTACAGATAGGTAACGGGCTGAGTGGATTCAATGCTCTGGGGCGCCAGTTTCACCAAGTTCGCGCCGGGGCCGATTTCCAGGCAGGCGTTGACTTTCTGCGCGCCGACTTCTTTTGCGGCATCCAGGAACAACACTGCATCACGTACGTGCTCAACCCAGTATTCAGGACGCTTCACGTCCTGGGTTGCGGTCTTGCCAGTCTTGCTGGAAATGAAACGGATGCGCGGGGCTTTCAGTGCCACCGCTCCCACTTCGCGATTGAACGCATCCAGCATGGGCTGCATCATCGGCGAGTGGAACGCGTGGGAAACCTGCAGCGCCTTGGCCTTGATCTTGTGATCGGTCAGCAGCGCAACCGCCTGCTCAACCGCATGTTTCTCACCGGAGATAACGCAGTTGCGCGGGCCGTTCACCGCAGCAACATCGATCACACTGTCGATGGTTTCGATCACATTGCGGGTTTCTTCCGCGCTGGCGAACACGGCGGCCATGGAACCCTTCTCACACAGGGTCGCCATCAATTTGCCGCGGGCGCAGATGAGGTGCACCGCATCTTCCAGCGACATCACACCAGCATAAACGGCAGCCGCATATTCACCGATACTGTGGCCAGTGACGCAGGACGCCTGCACACCCAGCGAACTCCACAGCTGGGTCAGCGCGTATTGCAGCGCGAAAATCGCCGGCTGGGTGTATTGGGTTTCATCCAGCAGCTTGCTGTTGTCGCCCCACATGATCGACAGCAGCGGCTGATCCAGATATTTGTTCATCAGCTGCGCGACCTGGTCCAGCGCATCGCGGAATACCGGGAAGCGTTCGTACAGATCCTTGCCCATGCCAGCGAACTGCGCGCCCTGACCGGTGAACATGAACGCCAGTTTCGGCGGCGCAGTGCCCACGTCGGTTACGGTCACACCGTCGGCAGAACCTTGCGTCAGCAGCGCGGAGATTTTTTCGGCTGCTTCTGTCGCAGAAGAAGCCAGAATGCTGGCGCGATTGCGGAAATGGTGACGGCCAATGGCAGCGGTGTAGCACACGTCGTCCCAGCTGAATCCCTGCAGTGCAGGCAGTTTCAGGGCCTGGGCGTAATTGTCCAGGTACGCCTGCAGTGCATCTTTGGTCTTGGCAGAAATGGTCAGCAGTTTGGGCGCGAATACGGCTTGCGGCTGTTCCTCTGCACCCACGTTCACCACATTTGGCGCCTGCTCCACCAGAATGTGACAGTTAGTGCCGCTGAAACCAAACGAGCTCAGACCACCGATACGGCTCGGCGCAGTCCACTGACGTTGCTCAGTAGGCACATCGATCGCAATGGTAGTCCAGTCAATATAGGGGTTCGGCTTCTTGAAGTGCAGGTGTTTGGGAATGGTCTGGTTCTTGACCGACAGCACCAGCTTGATAAAGCCGGCAATACCAGCGGCGGCTTCCAGGTGACCCATGTTGGTCTTGATGGAACCGACCACCAATTTACTGTCACGCTGCTTGCCGTAAACGGTGTTCAGCGCGGCCAGTTCGATCGGGTCGCCCAGGGAAGTACCGGTACCGTGGGCTTCAACATAAGTGACGTCCTGCGGCTTCAGGCGCGCATCTTCCAGCGCAGCGCGCAGCACTTTTTCCTGCGCCAGTTCGTTCGGCGCGGTAATGCCCTGGCTCTTGCCATCCTGGTTCACGGCGGAACCGCGCACCACGGCCAGCACGTTGTCGCCATCGCGCAACGCATCGCTCAGACGCTTCAGTACCACCACACCGCAACCTTCGCCGCGCACATAACCATTGGCATCGGCATCGAACGTTTTGCAGCGGCCTTCCGGCGACAGCATGCCCGCGCGGGCAAAAATCATCGAGGTAGTGGGTTCCAGAATCAGGTTCACACCGCCGGCCAGCGCCAGATCCGATTCGCCCTTGCGCAGGCTCTGCACTGCCAGGTGAATGGCGACCAGCGACGACGAACAGGCGGTATCAACCGAAATGCTTGGGCCCTGCAGGCCCAGCAGATAACTCAAACGGCCCGACGCCACCGAGTGTGCGTTGCCGGTGCCATCGTACGGGGAGATGTCTTCGGGGCCGCAATATTTTGCCTGCATGTGCGAGTAGCCCATGTGGCAGATACCGATGTAAACACCGGTCTTCGAACCCATCAGCGAATCCGGCGCAATCGCCGCATGCTCCAGCGCATCCCAGGTGGTTTCCAGCAGGAAACGCTGCTGCGGTTCCATCAACCGCGCTTCAACCGGGGCAATACCAAAGAATTCCGCATCGAACAGGTCCACGTCGTCCACCAGACCATTGGCCTTGGTGTACAGCTTGCCCACCGCTTCCGGATTGGGATCGTAAACCTGATCCGAACTCCAGCGCTGGTCCACCATGTCGGTAATCGCATCAACGCCGTTTTCCAGCAGCGACCACAATTTGTCGGGGCTGGTGACGCCGCCAGGCAGTCGGCAACCCATGCCGATGACGGCGATGGGTTCATGTTTTTCCTTTTCCAGCCGCTGAACCGAATCCTTCGATTTCTTCAGCTCTTTCAAGGCCTGTTTCAGTAACGATGCGGTATCGTTGTTATTATTGGGTTTGTTATCGGACATGGGGACCCCGTGAGTCTTTAACACTCAATTAGAATGATTATTTTTATGAACGCGTTGAAAGTACGGCGTATCAGGCCGTACTTTTATTGCGAGCTTCTTGCCTGGGCGACAAAGCAGATGCCTTGTCGGTACCGTCCCGGTCATTGACTTGCAGTTCGCGTTCAGACAACTCCGATGCGAAATGCTCGATCAACGCCTTGACGGTGGGATAGCGCAACAATTCCGTTGCCGGAATGGTGCGCTGGATGGTGTCCTGCAAACGATCCACCAGATCGATTGCTTCGATGGAATCGACTCCCAGTTCGGAGAACGTCACATCCAGATCCACATGGTGTGCATCGACATTCAGCTTGTCGCTCACCCAGGTTTGCATCTGGACATACAGCTCCGACTGCCAGTCGGTGAAGGGACGCTGTGCCTGTTCACTGGTTTCACGCGGCGCGATGATCTGGTTCGCAGCGTTGTCCCAGGTGTACAGCGTGGTGAAATTACCGGTTTCGTAAATCTTCTTCGCTTCGGCGCGCTGGATCTTGCCGCTGGAGGTCTTGGGCAGTGTACCTGCCTGGATGAACAATAGCGATTTCGGCGAAATACCGTGGCGGGTAGCAATCGCGCGGGCACCTTGCAGTGCCAGCTGATGGAAATCCTGCGGCTGCAGACCGTTGCCAGCCACTTCCTGCATCACCACCAGCTGTTCCTTGCCATGATCCACCACCGAAAACGCGGCGCCACAGCCCTTGCGGTACAGCGGATTGGATGACTGCAGCGACACCTCGATGTCCTGCGGATAATGGTTGCGGCCCGCAACGATGATCAGTTCCTTGATGCGGCCGGTGACGAACAGTTCGTTGTCCCACATCATGCCCATGTCGCCGGTGCGCATCCAGGTCTTGCTGTTATCGCCCTTGATGCGGGCGCGGAACACGCTGTCCGAGAAACTGGGTTTGTTCCAGTAACCCTGCGCCACGGACGGACTGTTGACCCAGATCTCGCCAACCTTGCCATCATGGCAGGCCACGTGGGTGTTGGGATCGACGATGCGCACTTCGGCACCTTCGGCGATCACACCGGAACTCACCAGTGTTGCAGTGTCCGCCGAGGCGACCGGCTCCGCCGGGTTCACTTCACCCTTGGCCAGCTGCTGCAGGTCCGCCTCGATCACGCGGGCTCCGCGCATGGCAGGTGAGCCGGCAACGAACAACGTCGCTTCCGCCAGGCCATAGCAGGGCAGGAACGCGTGCGGATCAAAGCCGACGGACTGGAATTTGCCAGCGAACGCGTGCAGTGCGTCCATCAGAATCGGCTCGGCGCCATTGAACGCCACCTGCCAGCTGGACAGATCCAGCTGCGCCATCTGCTCGTCGCTGACCTTGCGCACGCAATATTGATAGGAGAAGTTGGGGCCGCCCGACACCTTGGCTTTTTCATCGGTAATCGTTTTCAGCCACACGAACGGATTTTTCAGGAAGGTGAGCGGCGACATCAAGGTGACGCGCGTGCCCACGTAGACCGGTGTCAGCACACCGCCAATCAGACCCATGTCATGGAACGGCGGCAGCCAGATCACGGTCTTGTATTCCGGCGCGATCGCGTCCAGGTCAGAGGAATGGCAGAAATTCAACACGATCTGCTTGAAGTTTTCCAGCAGATTGCCGTGACTCACCATCACGCCTTTCGGGTGGCCGGTGGAACCGGAGGTGTATTGCAGGAACGCCACTTCGCTGGGATCAACGTCGGCAGGTTCGAAGCCAATGGCGTCTACACTGGCAGCCAGGTCGGTAGGCACGCAGTTGATGTTGAGACCGTTGCTGGGATTGGCCACCCAGGCTTCGATCATGGGCAGCAGCATGCTGGAGGAGAGAATCGCAGCGGCGTCGCAATCCAGCACCACGCGCTTGAGGCGGTCGATATCGCGGGCACCCATGGGGGGATAAGCAGGCACCGGAACGGAACCGGCATACAGGCAACCGAAGAACGCCTTGATGTAATCGATGCCTGGTGTGTACAGCAGCATCAGGTTCTTGCGGGCCAGCCCCTTGGCCGTCAGCCCGGCAGCGATATTGCGCGCAGCGCGGTCAAGACCGGCAAAAGTCAGTGTGCCTTCGCGGCCACCATCGTCACCGAGAAACGCGGTCAGCTCACTTTCACCCTTGAGCTTTGCACGTGTCGCAGCCATTTCTACCAGGTTCTTAAATTGCGGGAACCCTTTCATACCGACCTCCACCTAGTGTCTTTACCCTGTATTCAAGACGTAAGGTGTGCTAATCACGTATAAATGGAGTGCGCAATACAAATGAACAAACGACAACGAGTGTTAAATCCCTGACAAACCAGCGAATCCCAGGTGGTTGTCGATCTTGTATTGTTGTTACTACCTTTTATTGTTCTTATCAGCACGACCCATTGGCAAGGGCCAGTGTACTGACGCGAGTTCTCGCAAAACTTGTAAGATTCGGCCAATTCGGTGACAGTTCGTAATCATAATAAGCAATTATGTTTAGAACGCGACGAGATCCTCATCTGGTTCCTGCATGATCGTACTAATTACCCGTCCTATACAGGCTGTAAACTCTTCCGCCTTGTCCTGAATGAAGAAATGTCCGCCAGTAAACTCGCGGTGCTCAACGCGACCACTGCTGCTGTTTTTCCATGCCAGCAGTTCCGCCGGTGTGGCCACAAGGTCATAGCTGCCTGAAAAAACATACACGGGTGCATCGACGCGATCCGTGTCCGGCAACCTGCTGATGTCGTTCAGGTGCAGATCGGCGCGAATGATCGGCAGATAGAAGGCCAGCATCTCCGGATCCTTGCGGATGGCATCCGGCATGCCGCCAAACCGGTCCAGTTCCGCCAGGAAGCGATCGTCGGGCAGATCGGAAATAATCTGGTTAGTCGGCAGATGCGGCGCCCGCCGCGCACTGCCCAGCACGCCCCTGGCCTGGCAGCCCAGCGCCTGCAGCCGCACCGCCGCCGCAAATGCCACCAGCGAACCAAAGCTGTGGCCATAGACCAGGAAGGGTTTCTCGGCGAACAGCTCCTGGTGATCCAGCACGGGGGCCAGCACCGCATCGAGACTGGAAGCAAACGGCTGGCCGTGCAGAGTTTCCCGCCCGGGGTAGTTCACGGCCCAGACATCCACGTCCGGCAACAGCGTGGCCCAGCGTCGGTACATCGAAGCACCACCACCCGCACAGGGAAAGCAGAACAGCCGCACACTGGCGCGCGGATTCGGACTGAAACAGACCAGTGACTTATTTTTACCAAATAACATTGCAGACCTCTGCGCCAGATGATTAGACTCGCCCCATTCCCGAGCGAACAATGTTATCCCGCCTTGCACACAATAAAAACAATGACCCGACTTTCGTTCAGAAAACTGTGCATTCTTTCGATACTGATAGTGTTCGCAGGCGTCGCCCTGAGTCCATTCATCAGCAACATCATTTACCGCAGCGAAATCACCGAGTACTTCCGCGACGACGATCCCCGCGTCATTGCATTTCATGCGCTGGAATCCAGCCTGGGCTTTCAGCAAAGCCTGCTGGTGCTACTGGAACTGGATCAGGTTTCGTTCCTGGACAGCCAGCAGATCCTCACCCTGTTCAACGCCGAAGAAGCCATTCGCGCGCTGCCCGGCATTACCCGCGTCCAGTCGCTGCTGAGCAATGCGGTGAGCGCGGATGATCTGGAAACCCGCTCCGCCATCTCGCTGCTACGCAAGGGTGAGGCGCTGACGGATCCGGCACTGGGCCAGCTGGCCGACATTGCCCACCGCAACGGTGGCATGCTGTCGCAGGACCAGCGCATCGCCGCCGTGCAGGTGTCGTTTGCCAGCCCGGACGCGATCGACGCCAACTACCCGGCCATTCGCGCCATTCTGGACGCCCGCGTGCAGCAGAAGCAGTTGCAGCAGTATTTCCTGCTGGGACCGGTGGAAATCAAACACGCGCTGCACGAAGCGTTGATGCACGACGGCGTGTATCTGATGCCGCTGGTGCTGCTGGCAGGGCTGGGGTTGCTGTGGTATTTCCTGCGTTCCTGGTGGCTGGTTTTTTCCGGCGCGGTCTCGATCATCGCGGCGTTGTGGATCACCGCCGGTTTTGTCGGCCTGCTGGGGCTCACCATCAACCAGACCTCGGGCCTGGCATTCTGCATTACCTTTATAATCGCGCTGGCGGATATCATTCACCTGCTGCTGAGCTATTCACACCAGCCCAGAACGCAATCCAACGTTGCCGCCATGATGAACAGCATGCGCGGCAACGGCATGTCACTGTTCCTTACCAGCCTCACCACATCCATCGGCTTTTTCAGCCTGAACTGGAGCAGTTCGCCGGTGTTCGCCACTTTCGGCAACATTGCCACCATCGGTGTGGTCTGTGCGTTCTTTACCGCCGTCACCATCACGCCGGTAGTGGCGGTGCTGGTTGCCCCCACCAACAGTGGCCGCGAGCCGGACGTTTTTCTGCGCCTGGTGCGCAGAACATTTGCATTTGCCCGCAGCCTGGATCACCGGCGCGCCTTCGTGCTGTATGGATTATCCACCCTGCTGGCAGCGGGCATGCTGCTGAACGACTATCACAATGATCCGCTGGATTATTTTGAAGAAAAATCCCCGATCACCCAGGCCACGCATATTTCGGAACAGGATTTCGGCGTGCACCATCCGATCAGTGTCTATATCGACAGTGGCCGGGACGACGGCGTGTTCTCGCAATCCTTCATCAATGCGGTGGTGAATTTCCAGGCCTGGCTCGACTCGCGGTCCGCCGTATCGCGCCAGTCCAGTTATCTGGACACGCTGCAAAACCTTAACCTGCACCTGCATGAATACGATGCCCGCTGGGGTGCACCGCTGACCCAGGAGCATGTGGTTGCGGACACCTGGAATCTTTACCAGATGTCATCACCGGACACGGCGCCGCAATCACTGGGCATCGATGCCGGCTTCCGCGCGGCGTCAGTGTCGGTGGGATTGCAGCGTTTGCGCAGCCAGCAATTGCTGGACCTGGAACAGGAAATTCTGGCCTGGTTCAACGTCAACGCGCCGGAGCTGAACGTCAGCGTGACCGGACACGCGCTGCTGTTTGCCGGCATCGGCAAGGATCTGACCCAGAATATGTTCGTGGGCGGGCTGCTGTCGGCGATGGTGATTTCGTTGCTGCTGGGATTGTTCCTGGGGAATATGAAGATCGGCCTGATCAGCATGATTCCCAACCTGTTTCCGGCAGCGGTGGTGTTCGGCATCTGGGGCGCGGGCAAGGGCATCATCGACATCGCGGCGGCAGGCACCCTCAGCATCAGCCTGGGCATCGTGGTGGACGACACCATCCACATCCTGAAACGCTATATCGATTACCGCAAGTCGGGCTATTCGCCGCAACACAGCCTGCATCTGACGTTCGAACACGTGGGATCGGCGCTGGTGCTCACCACGGTAGTACTGACGCTGGGGATGTCGATCCTGACGTTCTCCATCTTCGGCCCGAACAAGACCACGGCCCAGCTCATGTCCTGCACCATTTTCGTCGCGCTGTTCTACGATCTGGTGATGCTGCCCCATTTACTGAAGGTGCTCGACCGCTGGCTGTTTGCCGGCGTGCCGATCCACCGTCCGGAGCTGGCGTTCACCGGGCCCTGATTTCCATTGCGGGCGGGAGTTGCTAGAGTTCAGAGCAACTCTTCGAAAGGAACGAACCGGCATGGATGTCCCGCCCGCCCACACACCCCACCGCAAATACCTGATCGCAGTGGCGGCCTTTACCCTGTCCATCCTCTGCTATTTTTTGCTGCCGCAGCCGGAGCCGATTCGCGCCGGCCTGGCGATTTTCCTGCTGGCGGGCATTCTGTGGCTGACCGAAGCCATCCACATTACGTTCACGGCGCTGCTGATTCCGGTGATGGCGGTGCTGTTCCAGGTGATGCCGGTGAAGCAGGCGTTCACTGATTTCGCCAATCCCGTGATCTTTCTGTTCCTGGGCGGCTTTGCGCTGGCGGCGGCGCTGGCCCGCCACGGCATCGACCGCGCCATTGGCCAGGCGGTGCTGAAGGTAGCGGGTACGCATCCGGTGCGGGCGGCCTATCTGTTGTTTGCCGCCACCGGTTTTATTTCCATGTGGATCAGCAATACCGCCACCGTGGCCATGATGCTGCCGATTGCGCTGGGCATCGCGTCGCGGTTCCACGATCCGGATCATCGCACCACGCTGTTCCTGCTGCTGGGCACCGCCTATTCCGCCAGCATCGGCGGCATGGCGACGCTGGTGGGCAGCCCACCCAATGCCATTGCCGCCAGCAGTCAGCAGATCACCTTTGCGCAGTGGATGGGGTTTGGTCTGCCGGCGGCGCTTCTGCTGCTGCCGTTGATGGTGGGGCTGTTGCAGTTTCTGTTGAAACCGGCATTTGAATTGCAGGCTGTGGATACGCGGCAGCAAATGACACCCGCTTCCCGGGCGGAGATCCATTCCGGTCAGCGCAACACCACGCTGCTGATTTTTCTGGCGGTGGTCAGTTGCTGGATTTTCAGCACGCCACTGTCAGCGCTCACCGGCGTGAGCAAGGATTTCGATGCCTGGGTGGCGGTGATGGCGATTGTGCTGCTGGGCGCCACCGGCGCAATTCAGTGGGAAGATGTGGAGAAGAAAACCGGCTGGGGCATTCTGCTGCTGTTCGGCGGCGGCATGACTCTGAGCAGTGTGCTGGATCAGACCGGTACCAGCGCTTTTATTGCGGGTCAGCTGAAAACCCTGCTGGGCGCGGCGCCTACGCTGGTGGCGATCATGGTCATCGCGGCCTTCGTGGTGTTTTTGACGGAACTGGTGAGCAACACGGCCTGCGCCGCGCTACTGATCCCCCTGTTGGTGCCGGTGGCAGCGCATTTCGGCGTGCAGCCGGTGGTGATCGCGGTGCTGGTGGCGATTGCGTCGTCTGCCGCGTTCATGCTGCCGGTGGCAACGCCGCCCAACGCCATCGTTTTTGGTACAGGGCTGGTGCCGCAGCGGACAATGATGCGCTGCGGCTTTTATCTCAACCTCATGTGTATTGGTGTGCTGACGGCGCTGGCCTGGCTGCTCTGGATCTGAACGACTGCTCTGGCTGACCGGATGCACAAAAAGAAACGCCTCCCGAAGGAGGCGTTCTTTTTTTTCAGTGCCAAACCGCTGCTGTTACTGCGGTATCGGCGACAGTGTTGCCTGTTGTGTTGCCTCCGGCCAGCACACAGGGCCAATACCGTTATAGCCTTCAGCGCACTGCTGGTAGCAGAGCAGGCCATCACGATCCCAGCCGTCGTGGCAGGTGTTGGGAATGGTGCCTACACCACGGCCATAGGACAACGCCGATGTGGTCCAGCAGACAGGACCGACGCCGTTATAGCCCTGCTGGCACACCGGATAGCACAGGCCACCATCGTTTTCCTGTCCGGCCGGGCAGGTTTTCGGAATGGTGCCAACGCCACGACCGTAGGATGCGTTATCCAGCCAGCACACCGGGCCTACGCCGGTGTAACCGCTGTCGCAATACGTGTAGCAGAGGCCAGCCTGGTTTTCCTTGCCGGTGGGGCACTGGCCGGTCCAGATGTTGATGGGGATGGTGCCAGCGCCACGGCCATAGGACAGCGGACGGGTCGACCAGCACACCGGACCTACGCCGTCATACCCTGCGGAACACACCGGATAGCACAGGCCTGCATCCATTTCCTCGCCGGCGGCGCACAGGTTGGGAATGGTGCCCACGCCACGACCGTAAGAGGCCTCTTCCTTCCAGCACACCGGACCGACGCCGTTGTAGCCTTCAGCGCACTGCTGATAGCACAGGCCGGCATCGTATTCCTGATCCGATCCGCAGGACATCGGCACGCCCACCCCACGGCCATAAGCCACGGCCGGCGGCGGTGTCACTTCGTTCTGGCATTCATCGCTCACCTGGGTCAGGGTGCCTGCCAAATTCAAGTGGCCGCCCTCGCCGCCCACGGCGGAGATGTTCACGCTATCAAACGCCATGCACGCGAACGTCGGCAGCTTGATGTTTTCGATCGGCCGCGACAGCTCTTCCATCACCACGCCGATGGCTGATGAGACCAGCAGGTTGGCTGCTGCGTTGATCACCGGGCCGGACCAGGCACCCTCACCCACGCGCACGCCTTCCACTTTGACACTGGGCGCCTGCCGGAATGTCACGGCTAGCTTGTTGTCTGCACCCAGGCCCAACACCAGACCTACCTGCGCGCTCACTCGCACGGCGATGTCATTGGTGAAAACGGACGCACCGTTCTTCTTGGTCTGGCCATGAATTTCCAGGCCGTACACGGTCAAGGTCGGCTCGGCACCGCCTTGCACGTCCTGAATCTTCAGGTTTGCCGGTGCCGCCATGTTCACCAGAATGCGCTGGGTGGAGCCTTCCGGACCGAAATTGTCATCCCGCGGCAGACCCAACTGAATGTCGATGTCACCATCGCCACTGCCACCGGTCAGGTTCATGTGCGTGAGCCCCACCGAGTGCGCCGACGCCAGCGTCTGGTTGATCACGTTGGTATTCAGCGACAGGGCAAAGTCATTGCCGTTCAGTTCGGCCGGTGGCAACTGGTCGAAGGTGAACAGCGTGCCCGCCAGCGGCTGCGGAATATTCAGGTTGGGATTGATGGGAATCACGTTGCCCGAGGTGGCCGCGTACAGCGTGTCGCTGGTGGTCTGGATGTCTTCCAGGTTCAGCGCCATGGCCATGTCGAAATTGGTGGCCTGGTCGTCCTGTATCCGCAGCGTGTAGCTTTCCATGATCAGGCCGCTGAGCATTTTCGGAATGGCCTGGTTGAGCACGGTCTGCAGCGCTGTCGAAATCGGACCGCTGAACAGGTTGGCGATACCCGATGACACGCCGGACAGGATTTCGCGGAACACCGGCGGCACGTCATCGATCACGATGTTGCCGATGGTGTAATCGAAATTGCTGAAGGACACAGTGGGCGTTTGATCCTGCACGCCCAGGTGCAGCAGACCTTCCAGATCCAGCGGGCCGACACTGGCGCCCACATTGATGATGGTTGGTGGCAGGAAGCCGTTGTGCATGCGCAGGGTCAGGCCGATATGGACGTTGCTGATGTTGCCGTCGAACGTCGCCTGGTTGCCCGCCTGCAGGCCCATGCCGAACGAATTGGCAGACAGGGAAATGTCACGCACGAAACCGTCGGCGCCGTAGGTTTCACCAAACAGACCTTTCCAGGTGGTGTCATACAGCATGGAGCCGGCCACCAGCGCATTCAGGTCTGCGCCGTTCAGGGCGTTCACGATCTGGCCCATGGCGAAATCCAGGCCGTGCTGGGTGATGCGCACGGTGAGCGACGGATCGTACTGCAGGCTCAGGTCGGCATAGTGGACAGTGTTGGTGTGGCCCAGGGTATCCACCGTGTTGTAGGTGTACACGTCCTGCTTGGGCACGGTCACCGTGAAGGCACCGTCGGTGGCGAAGGTGATGGGTGCGGAGTTGACCGTTCCCGAGGCGACACCCTTCTCATCGATGCCACGGCCGCTGATGGTCATGTTGCTGCCTTCCTGCACGGCACCCAGCACCACGATCTCGGGGCCTTTGGTGTCATAGAGGAATTTCACCTGCGGGCCGAGGGGCGGGTCCACCTGGAAGATGTTGTAGCCTTCCTTCAGGTAGGCCTGCAGGCTGCTGCCCGACGCTGTGGCCTCGGTGGCACCGGCGGTGAAATACGAGCCGACGCTGAAACCATTCAACTGCATGGCCGGCAGGGTGGCGGGTTGGCTGCTGTAGGTGACCTTGAATGTCACCGGGGCGGCAGTATGGAGCGAGTCCGCAACGGGCTCGACGATCGTGTATTTCTTGCAGGCGGCCAGTCCGAGAACCAGCAACACCAACAGACAGCGTCGGATGATTGGTCGACACATCATATTGTTGTTTTCCTTATACTTTTATTGTTTTGGATCGTGAAGGGTGAAGCGCCAGGCTGACCAGTACTGCACAAGGCCCCGAGAACCAATGGCCAGCACTGGCAGCATAATATGGAACAGGAGTACTCAGAACGTCTGAACGGACTATTTTTTCTCCAGCCCTATACAAAATCGTAAGCCGTTGTTTCGGTAACGCCGCCCCAACAGCACTAGCAGCGGCAGTAACAGCCAACCCAATGCGCCACCGAATTTCTTCAGCACATAGTTGTTGCTGGAATCAGGATCGGCGGTCGCTGTCGTGACCTGTCCCTGGAACGGCATCGACGCGGAATTGGTGGTGCGCACCTTCACCGTCACGCTGGCGGTGGCGCCAGTGGCAAGATCGCCCAGGGCGCAGGCAGTACCGGCACTGTTGCAGCTGCCCTGGCCGGGCGTGATGGTTTCCAGCGCCACGGCGTCGGGGAATACGTTGGTCAGTACCACCGCTGTTGCGGTGTCCGGCCCGTTGTTGGCGACGTCTGCCTGATACTGGATGGTGCCTTGCCCGGGATTGGCGGCATCTTTCACAAATTTCCCCGTGCTGCCTTTCAAGGTAAGGACCAGATCCGCAGCGTCCGCGGGCGTGACAAGGCCAGTCACCAGCGCCAGCGCGGCGCTCGCATCCACCAGCCCGGCACCACAGCCGACACAACTGACGGGAAAGGCCCGCGCTGCCGTGCGCATTGCGGTTTCCGCCGCGTTCACTGTCAGCGTGTCATCCGCCGCGAACAGCAATGCCGCCACGCCGGCCACATGGGGCGCCGCCATGCTGGTGCCCTGCAGGTAGATGTAATTGTCCGCCACCGGCCCCTGCGTACCGCTGTTGGCGGTGGAGCGGATGCCATTGGGATCGGTGCTGGTCTGCATGGCACCCCCCGGCGCCGCCAGATCCACCAGCGAACCGTAATTGGAATAGAAAGCACGCCCGCCCTGGCGCGTGGTGGCCGTGACGGTGAAGGCACCGGGACAGTTGCCGGGCGGGAAGGTGTCAGCATTGCCGGCCGCGTTGCCAGCTGCCACGACGACCAGTGTTCCCGCTCCGCGCGCGGCGTTGATCGCATCGGCATAACTGGCATTGCAGGCGGCAGCCACCGGAGAACTCAGGCTGAGGTTGATAACGTCTGCCGGCGTGGGATTGGCGGGCACGCCACTGACGCTGAAACCCGCCGCCCAGTAGAGGGCGTCGACGATATCCGAGGTGTAGCCACCGCAACGGCCCAAAACGCGTACCGGCAGAATCTCCGCCTGGGGTGCCACGCCGCTGCCGCCAATGCCGTTGAATGCCTGCGCTGCGGCGATACCCGCCACATGGGTGCCGTGCCAGCTGCTGGGTTCATCCTGTTCCGGCACACCGCTGCCGCAGTCGTCTGCCGCGATGGCATCGCCGGGATCGCTGGCATCGCTGTCGCGGCCACCGCCATCGTTCGCCATGAACGCGTTGGAAACGAAGTCATAGCCCGGCAGCAGATTCCCCACCAAATCCGAATGGGCCAGCACACCGGTATCCAGTATCGCCACCACGGCACCCTGCCCCTGGGTGAAATCCCAGGCCGCTTGCGGACGCACACCACCGGTAGCCTCGCTCAGCGCCCACTGCGACACATAGAGCGGATCGGTGGGAATCGCGGCGGGGAACATACGCAGGTCCACTTCCACCGTGTCCACATCGGGATCGAGAATGAACTGGCTGATGACGGCGGCGATGTCGGCCGGCGACCGCTGCTGGTCCAGTTGCACCACATGGGAACCGTTGGCCAGACGCCGCAACAACCGGCCCTGCAACTGGTGGCGCGAGGCCAGCCGTTGCAGCGCAGGAATGGATTCACGGAGTTGCGCGGAGGAAGGTTGCAGCGACCGCTGCACGGCGGCCTGGGCGGCGGGTTTGAAGCGGATGATCAGGCGATCCACCGGGATCTGGTCGCGGCCGCCATGGGTTTTCTGAAGGGGGCTCGTTTGAAAAGAGCTTGATTGCAGTGTGCTTGCATGAAGAAGGCTTGCCTGGAGAGCCACCACGCCCAGCAGACACAGCGTGGCTGTCCGCTTGAATCCGAATGCCATAAACCGCTCCTCGTCGTTCTTGTTTTTATAGTCGGGAACCGGGTGGCGCAGCGTGGAAGTCTATTCCCTCTGCGCGAAGGCCGGCAGCCGGTGCAGTTGCTCGCCGGCGTCGGGGCAGGTCTGGAAGCGGAATATGTCCCCCTCCACCCGGCGCACCAGACCAGCCTGCTCCAGAAACGCCAGAATGGCAAAAGCCTGCCCCGCAATCAACGCAATCATGGCGCCATTGTCAGCCTTGCCCAGCACCGGGTGCACGCATTCATAGGCAGTCCGGGGCTGATCGCGGCAGAATTCCAGCGCCCGCAGGATGCGCTTGTAGTGAAAGCGGGTGAGCATGTCGATGCGCGTATCCAGGTCGCCAAAGGTGGTGCCATGGGACGGCAAGCCCACCAGATCGCCCATGCCGCGAAAGGTCTGGATCGAATCCAGATACTCACCGAGCGGATCGGAACTGCTGCCCCACCACAGGCTGATATTGGGGGAAATGCGTGGCAGCAGGTGATCGCCGGTGATCAGCAGCCCGGTCTCGCGCTGCCACAATGTAGCGTTGCTGGGCGTGTGGCCGAAGCCGCATTTCACCTGCCAGGGCTGGCCCGCCAGGGTGAGAATCTCGCCCTCTTCAATGAGGCGGATCACGGGGACATCCAGATCGCTGGTGCCGAAGCGGAAGCTGTCCAGCAGGCCCTGCACGGCGGGGAAATGTTCCTCTGGCAGGCCCCACTGCAGAAAGAAAGGCTTCACCTGATCATAATTCAGCGGCGACCCCCGCCACAGCCGGCGCACCGCATCCAGTTCCGGCGCGGTGAGCCAGAGTTCGGCCCCGGTGGTCTGGCACAGCCATTCCGCCAGCCCGCAATGGTCTGGATGGCCGTGGGTGAGCAGCAGCCGCTTCACGCCCTTGCGGGCCAGGGGCGAATCCAGCACGTCCTGCCAGAACTGCTGGTTGTCCGGCCCTACGTTGCCGGTATCCACCAGGGTCAGGCCGTCGTCGTCTTCCAGCAGATAGGTATTGATATGTCCCGGGTGAAATTGCATGGGCATGCTGAGCACATGCACTCTCTCGGTCAGCGACGTGACCTGACCCAGTGGAAAACCCTCTTTAAAATCAGACAGTAACTGTTTCATTCCGCATATTGGCCGTGACTGGGCAAAAGCTGACCTTACAGGAACCGGCCGGTCGCGGGCAATGGCAGGACAGGGTGACCGATCCAAACGGCATGCTCAAGAAATCTCCAGTGCGGCCGATAAACCCGATATAGCCTCAACCTTCATCCCCGGGCCTTTATGATCATCCAGTCGTCGAATCTGCGTTTCGCGAGCACCAGCAGCAGCCGTGAGCGGGAAGAAACCAGCGTCCAGGGCAGCCTGACCCGTGGCGCGCCCGTCCAGGGCAATCCGGTCTCCATCAGTGCCATCTATGCCCGCAAGGAAAACGTGCGCCTGCAGGTGGCGCAGTCCAGCTATCTATACAGCCGCAGCCAGATCAGCCGCGCCGACCAGCCACAGAACGTGCAGGTGCACAGCCGCGAGGAAGCCCTGCAATCGCTGGTATCCCACGCTTTTTCCCGCGACATCCGTATCACCGGCAGTGCCAGCCTCGGCAGTTCCGCCAGCAGCGGCCGCCTCAGCCCGCAGGGCCAGCCTCTGGCCAGCCAGGTCACTGCCACCCTGAGCCGGTCCTACCGTTACGAAGCCGAACAGCATTCCGCCCTCACCATCGAAGGCCAGTTGCAACTGGCAGACTGCCGCACCGTGGATTTCGTGCTGCACACCCGCATGGACAGCAGCCTGCAATTCCAGAGCGGCAGCGGCCAGTTCGCCAGCGCGGCCGTGCGCACCGATCCCCTGATCATCAACCTGCACGGCGGTGCCGCGCAGTTGACCGACACCGCATTCACTTTCGATATCGACGGCGACGGCAGCAGCGAATCCGTGTCGTTCGCCACCGGTGGCAGCGGCTTCATCGCCTTCGATCGCAACGGCGACGGCAAGATCAACGACGGCAGCGAACTGTTCGGCAGCCGCAGCGGCGACGGCTTTGCCGATCTGGCGGCACTGGACGACGATGGCAACGGCTTCCTCGACCAGAACGACGCCGCCTTCACGCAACTGAAATTCTATTCCCGCGACGAAAAAGGCAACGAAATCCTGCAGAGCCTGAGCGATGCCGGCGTAGCCGCCCTGGGCGTGCAGAGCGCTGAATCCCCTGCCCTGGTGCGCGGCAGTGCCGGTCAGGAACTGGGCCTGGTGCGCAGCACCGGTGTGTTCGTGCTGGAATCCGGCGCCGTGGGCACCGTGCAGCAGGTGGACCTGGCCAACCGCGACCTGAAAGCCGAAAAAGACTTCGCCGCCGATTTCGGCAACGCCCAGTTTGTGCCGCCCGCCGCAGATGGCGCCGTCACCGACCCGCGCCTGCAGGACGTTCAGGACGCCATGCAGCGGCTGGAAAAAATCCACGGCGATTTCATGGCCCGCCTGGACGCCATGCAGCATCCAGAAGAGCCGGAAGACAGCAAGACCCTGCTGGAAATGCTGGTGGACACGCTGGAAAAATTCGTGACCCAAAAATCCGAAAAGGTCGAAAAAGACCAGAAAGACCCGTCCTGACACCCCACCGCCAGCCGCCAGATTGAGTTGCCTGGCGGCCAGCTTTGACGCCAAGCGCCACACCTCGCTTCCCCCCGGTCAAAACAGCGCGGATCGAATGTGCTGTAATCAATTGAATGACCAGAAAGTCGAGGCACCAACCGATATGACATCCGCCGCGGAAATCGCAGCCCAGCTTCCCAAGAAACCCAGCAACAAGGTATCTCATATTCCGGGCGATACCGGCCCGTTCCTGATTGGCTACACCTTTGAGTTCCTGAAGGATTTTCCCGGCCTGACCAACCGCATGGCAAAGAAGTACGGCAAAGTGTTCCGTTACCGCGCCGTCATGCAGGACGTCATCAATCTGCTGGGCCCGGATGGCAACGAATTCGTGCTGAAAGATTCCGACCACAACTTCTCCAGCAAGCTGGCGTGGGACGTGGTACTGGAAGAGCTGTTCCCCAACGGCCTGATGCTGCGCGATTTCGACAACCACAAGCTGCACCGCAAAATCCTGCAGGGCGCATTCAAGAAAAATGCGCTGGAAGGCTATGTGGATCAAATGGGCCCGCTATTCGACGAGCGTCTGGCCAAGTGGCCGGCCAACAAGGAAATCCTGTTCTTCGACAACATCAAAAAGCTGTTGCTGGAAGGCGGCGCGCAACTGTTCCTAGGCATGAAACTGGGGCGTGAGGCGGACAAGGTGAACGATTCCTTCATCGCGGCGGTGGATGCATCGCTGGCGGTGGTGCGGATTCCGATCCCTGGCAACACCTGGTGGAAAGGCCTGCGCGGCCGTCGTTACCTGGAAAAATTCATCGGCGGTCTGGTGGCGGAAAAGCGCAAGAGCACCAACAACGATTTCTTCACCCAGATCTGCCATGCCACCGGCGACAACGGTGAAGTGCTGAGCGACAAGGAAGTGATCGATCACATGATCTTCCTGCTGTTCGCAGCCCACGACACCACCACCAGCACGCTGACATCGATCGTGTATCGTCTGGCGAAACATCCCGAGTGGCAGCAAAAACTGCGCGATGAATTCAACGCCATCAACGTGGATCATCTGACGTACGACGATCTGGATAAAATGGAGCAGACGTCACTGGTGTTCCGCGAAACCCTGCGCATGCATCCGGCCCTGCCGACCATTCCGCGCCGCGCCATCCGCGACTGCGAATTCCAGGGCTTCAAGATTCCGAAAAATGCGGCGGTGGGCGTGAATCCGCTGTACACCCACTACATGCCGGAATACTGGAGCAATCCGTATAAATTCGATCCGGAGCGGTTTTCACCGGAGCGCGCCGAGCACAAGAAGCATTTCTACCAGTGGGTGCCGTTCGGCGGTGGCCATCACAAATGCCTGGGCCTGAATTTCGCCGAGATCCAGTCGAAGACGTTCCTGTATCACTTGCTGCGCAGGTTTGAAGTGACGATCAAGCCCGGTTATGAAATGCCGTTCCAGATCGTGCCATTGGCAGTGCCGAAGGATGGCTTCCCGTGCGTACTGAAGCCGGTGAAGAAATAAGATCTACACGATCCGTAGAAAATCCCTGGGGGGGACCACAGGCTGTCATCACTGCGGTGATGCAGCCTGTTTCTTTTTGTAGCGCGACGGCGGCATTCCGGTCCAGCGCT
This sequence comes from Gammaproteobacteria bacterium, assembly GCA_013178375.1. GTDB lineage: Bacteria > Pseudomonadota > Gammaproteobacteria > Pseudomonadales > Ketobacteraceae > Ch67. The sequence continues at coordinate 54,596 of JABLXQ010000029.1, read as the reverse complement.
TGAAGGCGCGGTGAAACGCGCTCTGCTCCGAATAACCCAGCATCATGGCGATATCCAGAAAGTTGTAATCGTTGCGGATATATTCCAGCGCCAGATTCATGCGCAGTTCGTCCACCATGTCCTGGTAGTTGAAACCCAGCCGCGCCAGCGTGCGCTGGAACGTACGCTCGTTCTGTCCCAGCAGCGTGCAGATTTCCTTCAGTGTGGGCACTGCGTTGGGCAACTGCTGCAGAATGTGCTGGCGCACTTTGCCGATCAGCTCGTCGCCGGTGGCCAGCTTCTGCAACACTTGCTGTGCGTGCTCTTCCAGGATTTTCTTCAGGCGTGGATCACGCAGGCGGGATTCCTGGCTGAGATCGCGAATCTGCACCACGATGCGGTTCCAGGGCGCGTTGAAGTGACACTCGCAACCCAGAATCGGCGCGTACTGTTCGCGGCAGCTGCCGCCATCGTGCTGGAAATGCACGGCGTGAAACGGTGCTTTGCCGTTGTTGGTCTGCTTCGACAGGGACAGGCTGCTGGAAACGAAATAATCGTAAACGTGGCGGCTGGTGTTCGGTGCCTGGATGCTGAAATCGCAGCTTAGGGTGTCGGCTTCCCAGTGCCAGTGCATCTCCAGTGCGTTGGTGACGATGCGGGCGAAACGCTGGATGTACTGCACGCCCTCCAGCCCGTTTTCCCCCGCCATGATCAGGTAGCCCAGCCGGCCCCAGTGCCGCGCCAGAAAATTCGCGCCCACGTTGAGGCCGATGCAGTGGTCGCCGGTAAACTGCTCGGCGGCGTCGAACAGGCGGGAGAACAGCTGGAAATCCACATAGCCTTCGTGGTCGTCGCTGTCAGGGACAAAGCCCTGCTGGCGGAAGAAATCGTCGGCACTGAACCCCTGTGCATCCAGGTATTCACCGATGGCTTCGATCAGTTCAATGGCTATGTGATAGTGGTCGGTGGTCATCGGATCAGTTGTGATTGCATGTTGTCGCCGGGCAAGGTCCGATATACTGGCGCGATGTTGAACAGTGGCATTGCAGGCATCGCATGAATCCGTCGGATAGTATCATCGCCCATACCAGCTGTGAACGCGTGCGCCAGCAGCCGGCCCAGTTGCTGCACCTGCACAACGGCATGGTGATTGCCCTCAGCCCCCATGCGCTGGCCTGCTACCGCAACCGCGCCGCGCTGGACGATCCGCTGGGCAACGGGCTGTTGTCGTTCACCGGGCTGGCGGAGGGGGTCAGCATCCGGTTTGAGCAGGATGCCTGTGTCACCACCCACACGGCGGGCTATGTGGGGCTGGTTGATGGCAAGGCCCTGCTGATTGCGCCGTTCAAGGTGCGGCTGTATCCCAATAATCATGATGGCCTGCGCGGGTTGAATTGTCTGGCGGAGCTGGAGTTGCCGAGTATTGATGTTTTGTGAACCAGTCCCGCCTCACCAGTCGCTGAACGGCTTCTTCACCAGATTCACATTGAAATAACGGGCGTCCCCCGTCACTTCCTGCCCCACCCAGTCCGGCAGCGGCGGCTGTTCATCCTCGCTGTCCAGTTCGATCTCCGCCACGATCAGGCCCTTGTTGTCGCCGCCGAACTCATCTATCTCCCAGATGTAACCCTGCTCACTGCGGCAATAACGCACCTTCTCGATCAGGGGCTTTTCGCACAGCGTATCCAGCATCTGCCGGGCGTCCTGCAGCGGAATGGTGTATTCGAATTCCTGCCGGGAAAAACCTTCGGTCTTGCCCTTGATGGTGAGGCGGGCGTCGGCGCCCTCCAGCCGCACCCGCACGGTGATGCCGTTCTGCGCGGGCAGGTACCCCTGCCGGAACGGAACGCCGGCGATAGGCTGGTCGTGGGCGTCCAGGCGCCAGTTGTCATTTTTCAGCAGAAATTTGCGTTCGATTTCGATACTCATGGCAATGCTTCCGGATGCGGAGAAAACGAATGATCTGGCTGCGCCTGCATGTTTACTCCGGCCTTCCAGCAAACCGGCCGTGCTGCAGGAAATGCACGATCTGCGCGCGCACGTCGCGGTTGTTCATGATGAAGGTGTGATTCACGTCCATCACGCGAAAATCCGTCATGGCGGGATGACGGCTGCGGGCCACCGACACCTTGCCGTCGTCGTCCCCTTCCAGCCAGCGGGAAAACCAGGGCTCCAGCGAGCGACGTCCGGCAATGATACCCACTTCCAGCGGCAAGCGGTCGTTTTCCCGCTGCAATAACTGGCTGGGCACGCTGTCATCGTCGGTGCCCAGCTGTAGAAAGGCCGGCCCCAGAATGCGCGGCAATACCGGCCAACGCCGCAATTGATCCACCACTTCACTGCCTTGCGTCGGCGGCGCCAGCATCACTGCGCGCCCCAGACGGTGGCCGGGCACCAGCCAGTGCTGCATGCCGTAGCGCAGCAAAATACCGCCCAGGGAATGCGTGACAAAATGGATGCGCCCTTCTGCCGGCAGGCGTGGCAGCAAGTCATGAAACAATTGCCGGCATAATTCCGGAATCGGATGCCGGCGCGAAGGATAGCCCTGGTTGATCACCTGGTATCCCTGTTTATGCAGATACAGCTGCAACCCCGCCATCGCCAGCGGAGAGCGCCCCAAACCATGCAACAGCACCACGGTTTCAGTCGGCATCTTCAATTTCCTTGCGGTTTTCTTGAATATTAAACATTGTTCAATTATGCTGACAGAACGTCTGCCAACAGGCAATCCCTTGTCACATCCGGAATTCATTATGGCACGCCGCAACGATCATTCACGGGAAGAATTGCAGAGCATGGCCATCGACGCTGCCCGCGCCATCATCAGCCAGGAAGGCATCGAAGGTGTCAGCGCGCGCAAGGTGGCGCAGAAAATCGGCTACACTGTCGGCACGCTGTATCAATCGTTTGAAAACATTCACGATCTGGTGCTGCACGCCAACGCTTTTACCCTGTCGGAACTGCTGGCGGAACTGGATGTTGCTGCCGGCGCCAGCCGCGATCCGCAGCAGCGGGTGCTGAAAATTGCCGAGACCTATCTGCGTTTTGCCGAAGGCCATGAACGCCAGTGGGCAGCGGTGTTCCGCCACAGCCTGCCACGCGGTCACATCATGCCCGACTGGTACCAGGCCCGTGTCGACGCACTGTTTGCGTTGCTGGAAAATGCCCTGCGCACATTGGCGCCCCGCCGCAGCCGGCAGTCGATCCAGCTGGCATCCCGCACCTTGTGGAGCAGCGTGCACGGCATCTGCATCCTGCACACCGGCGACAAACTGTTTTCCGATTCGATTGCATCGCCGCAGGCGCTGCTGCAGTCCCTGGTCAAACACTATCTGCACTCTTGGCTGAACGAAGGAAAATCCGGATGAAACAGGACAGCAAGACCGAAACCCGATCGCAGTTCGCGTTGATGAAGGAGCGGCGCTTCGCTCCGTTCTTCTGGACCCAGTTCCTGGGCGCCTTCAATGACAACGTGTTCAAGAATGGTCTGCTGGCTTTGGTAACCTTCAGCGCGGCGTTCCAGACTGGCGTCGGTCACGACACCATGAACAATCTGGGCGCAGGCCTGTTCATTCTGCCTTTCTTCTTGTTTTCGGCACTGGCAGGGCAGCTCGCCGACAAATATGAAAAGTCGCGTCTGATCCGGTATGTGAAGCTGCTGGAAATCGTCATCATGGTGCTGGGCGCCGTCTGTTTCTACTTCCACCAGGTGTGGGGACTTATGCTGCTGCTGTTCCTGATGGGTGCACAATCCACCCTGTTCGGACCGGTGAAATACAGCATCATCCCGCAGCACCTGCAGCCAGGTGAACTGGTGGGCGGTAACGCGCTGGTGGAATCCGGCACCTTCATTGCCATTTTGATCGGCACCATCACCGCCGGCGTGGTGAGCCAGTGGGAACAAGGGCCACTGGTACTGGGAATTCTGGTCATCATTTTTGCGATACTCGGCTGGGTTGCCAGCCTGAAAATCCCGGAAGGGCCGGCGCCCGACCCCACTCTGAAAATGCGCTACAACATTTTCCGCGAAAGCTGGCACACCGTGCAGTTCAGCCGCGAAAACAAATCCGTGTTCCTCGCCATCATGGGCATTTCCTGGTTCTGGTTTCTGGGTGCATCCTACCTCACGCAAATCTACAACTTTGCCAAAGTGGACCTGAACGGTGACCCCTCGGTGGCCACCGGCATGCTGGCCATTTTTTCCATCGGCATTGCGCTGGGTTCACTGCTGTGCGAACGCTTTTCCGGTCACAAGATCGAACTGGGCCTGGTGCCGCTGGGCTCCATCGGCCTGTCAATATTCGGCATGGACCTGTATTTCCATACCCCAGCTGCCGGTGGAACTGAACTGATCAGCATCGGTACCTTTCTGAAAGACGCCAACAACTACCGCGTGCTACTGGATTTCATGCTGATCGGCGTGTTTGGTGGTTTCTACATAGTGCCGCTGTACGCCATGGTGCAGGAGCGTTCCGAAGAACATCACCGTTCCCGCATCATCGCCTCGATCAATATCCTGAACGCACTGTTCATGGTGGTCTCGGCTGCGGCCGCCGTGCTGTTCCTGGGTGTGATGAAACTGTCGATCCCGGATTTCTTCATGGTGCTGGCGCTCATGAACATCGTGGTGGCGGGCTTCATCTATTCCATCATTCCCGAATTCTTCATGCGTTTCCTTATCTGGATCATCACCCACACCATGTACCGGGTGAAGCACACCGATCTGCGCAAGATTCCCGACGAAGGCCCTGCCCTGCTGGTGTGCAATCATGTGTCCTTCATGGACGCGCTGATCATCGCCGGTGCCTGCCGCCGCCCGGTGCGCTTTGTGATGTTCAAACCGATCTACGACATGCCGGTGCTGAATTTCATTTTCCGCACCGGCAAGACGATTCCGATCCACTCGAAAAATGTCGATCCGGTGACGTACGAAAATGCCTTCACCCGCATTTCCCAGGAGTTGCGTGACGGCGAAGTGGTGTGCATTTTCCCCGAAGGCAAGCTCACCACCACTGGCGAGATCGACGAGTTCAAGAACGGTATGGAGAAAATCCTGGCGCAGGACCCGGTGACCGTGGTGCCCATGGCGCTGCGGGGTCTGTGGGGCAGCTTCTTCAGCCACAAGGACAGCAGCGCGATGACGCGGCTGCCACGCCGGTTCTGGTCGAAGGTGGAGCTGGTGGCGGGTGATCCGGTGGCGCCGGACCAGGCCAGAGCGGCGATGATGCGCGAGAAAGTTCTGGCTCTGCGGGGTGACTGGAAATAAACCGGTAATGACAGACGCCAGGGCCGCTTACAGGTCCTGGCTGGAGACCGGGTCCACCTGCCGCGCCAGCGCCGACTTCAGGGGTGAAGCACGCAGGCGCGGCGACTGGGGATTGGCACGGTAACGCTGCTTGAGCGGTTCCATCAGCTGCATCGTGTATTGATAGTAGTAACCGGCCACCTGATCCACCGGCAGCACGCCGGTGCCGATTTTCATGATCAGGTCCTGGTGGAATTCCACATAGGCCCGCACATCGATCAGGCCGAACAGTTCGCGGATCACCGTGGCACGCAGTGGACGGGTTGAGTTCGACATCAGTTCGACAATCATGCCTCCGCGCCGGTACAACAGGATTTCCTGCAGCCGCAGATCTAGTTCCGCCAGCTGGTCCAGCAGTACTTCATTGAGCGGATTTTCTTCCAGCAGCCTTAGCTGCAGTTGCAGCAGATCGCGCACCTCCGCCACCAGTTGGGCGTCGATGGTGCCACGGACCATCTGGTAAATCAGGCCGGACAGAATGCTGTTGAACGCATCCACCGATTCCAGCTTGATGTCGGTACCCAGTTCCAGTTCGGGAATGTCGAGAATGGCGGCAAGAAAATCGAGACCGGCGTGCTTGCGATAATCGGTGACAGTAATGCCGGAACCGCGCACGGGCCGCACCAGATGCATGCGATTGAGAGTGCGCAAGGCCATGCGCAGGGAGGTGCGATCGACGCCGAGGGTTTCTGCAAACTGCCGTTCCGCCGGCAGCCGGTCGTCCGGCTTGAGCTGGCCGACATAGATGCGGGCAATCAGTTCATCGGCAATGAAATCCGGCAGGGTCTTTTCCATTGGCGGCGTCGTTTCTTGTTATCGAATTTTATTGAAGTCTATCACAAAAACAGCGATACGCCGGGTAGGCCAGGAAGAGGTAGGGGCAGGATCAGGTTTACAGGCGGGAAAAATGAAAAGGCGATGAATCGTCGCCGCGATTCATCGCCTGTTTGCGGGTTTGCTGCTTTTGCGCCGCCCGCGCGGCCTTTTTGGTTTTGCCGTGAACGCCGCCTTTCTGCAGCAGCGGGTCCAGGGCCAGCCGGTTACGCAGCTTCCTGCGTTTGTGCTCGTCTTTCATGGGGTTTCTCCCGTGGTTTCTTCCTGTGGTTTCTGCCCGTGTGGGTACCTTGGTTTTCAGCCTTTCACGCACAGCACCTGCTTCAGCGTGTGCACGATTTCCACCAGATCCGTCTGGTTGGCCATCACCTCGTCGATATCCTTGTACGCCGCCGGAATCTCGTCGATGACACCTTTGTCCTTGCGGCATTCCACGCCTTTGGTCTGCCGTTCCAGATCCTCGCGCTGGAAACGCTTTTTCGCCTGCTCCCGGCTCATCCTGCGACCGGCGCCGTGAGCGCAGGAGCAGAAGGATTCCGGATTGCCCTTGCCACGCACGATGTACGATTTGGCGCCCATGCTGCCGGGGATGATGCCCAGCTCGCCCGCGCCGGCGCGGATGGCGCCCTTGCGGGTGATGTAGAGCTTGTGCCCCAGATGCTGCTCGATCGCCACGTAGTTGTGGTGGCAATTGATCGCCTCGGCCGTCAGATCGAAATCCGGTAAATGGACGCGCAGGGCGTCCACCACCAGCTTCATCATTTCGCGCCGGTTCTGCATGGCATAATCCTGCGCCCAGTGCACCGCAAATACGTAATCGTCGAAATGCGGATTGCCTTCGCTGAAATACGCCAGATCCTTGTCGGGCAGCTGGTGTAGATGCTGGCCCATATCCTTGCGTGCCAGGCCAATAAAATACTGGCCGATGTTGTTGCCAATGCCGCGACTGCCGGAATGCAGCATCACCCACACATCCTGGTTTTCATCCAGACACACCTCAATGAAGTGATTGCCACCACCGAGCGAGCCCATCTGGCACACCCAGGTTTTGCCGATGTTTTTCATCATGCGACCGATGGCCGGATGTTGCCCCAGAATGCGGTCGAGATCGCCGGACAGCGATTTGCAGGCGCGATCGCGGCTGTTGTCCCACTTGTGGGCGTTAAATCCCACCGGCACGCGATCCTCGATTTCGCCGCGCAACTTGCGCAGATTGTCCGGCAGTTGCCTGGCTTTCAGCGACAGCCGCACTGCATTCATGCCGCAACCGATATCCACGCCCACTGCAGCGGGAATGATGGCGTTGCGGGTGGGAATCACTGATCCCACCGTGGCGCCCTTGCCGAGATGCACATCGGGCATGGCCGCGATATGACCGTGCACGATAGGCAGGCTGGCGATGTTGGCCAGCTGCTGGTACGCCTGCGGCTCGATGTCGCGGGTGAAGATGCGCACCGGCACTTTTCCTTTGGTGATTTCCTGTAAAACAGGCATGTTCTTTCTCCTGCGGGCATAAAAAAACCCTAACTGCGACGACATGTGCAAGTCAGGGTTTTAGGGGTGCCTGACTCGGAAGCGGTTGGTATCGCTTCCGAATCGGAATTCGAAAGCGGTTAGTTACGTTGGGTACCTGCCTGATATGCCACTTTCGAACCTCCTTGATGTAATCAGTAAATGGCCCGCACCAACGCGGGGCTCTGTGGCGCGCAATTCTAAATTCAGCTGCTCACAAGTCAATGCCTGCTCTGAAAAATATTGGGCATAGAAGCCGTATCTCTTATAACGGATGTGATTAAACCCGCCCCGGCGACGCCGGATCAGTTGGCTATACTCAAGGGGTTACATTCCCATTGCGACACCCCTGTGACAGGAAATTTCTCCATGGAATTCATTGATTACCTGAAGTATTTCGCCGAGCGCGATGGTTCCGACCTGTACCTGTCCACCGGCGCTCCGCCCAGCGCGAAGTTCTACGGCAAGCTGGAGCCCATCGACAAGGATCCGCTGCCACCGGGCCGCGTCAAGGAAATCGCGTACAGCATCATGAATGAGGAACAGAAGAAGGATTTCGAGAAAAAGCCGGAGATGAATCTGGCGATCTCAGAGCCGGGTGTGGGCCGGTTCCGCGTGAATATTTTCAAGCAGCGCAATCAGTTGGCCATGGTGTGCCGTGCCATCAAGACGGATATTCCCAACTACCGCGACCTGGGCCTGCCGGACATCCTGCCCAAGCTGGTAATGCAGAAGCGCGGGCTGATCCTGTTCGTGGGCGGTACCGGTTCCGGCAAATCCACCTCACTGGCGGCGTTAATCGACTACCGCAATTCCAACAGCGCGGGGCATATCATCACCATTGAAGACCCGGTGGAATTCGTGCACCGGCACAAGATGTCGATCGTGAACCAGCGCGAAGTCGGCATGGACACCAACTGCTATGACGATGCCCTGGAAAACACCCTGCGCCAGGCTCCGGACGTTATCCTGATCGGCGAGATCCGCACTCAGGAACAGATGGAACAGGCGATAGCCTTCGCCGAAACCGGCCACCTGTGTATTTCCACCCTGCACGCCAACAACGCCAACCAGGCGCTGGACCGCATCATCAACTTCTTCCCCGAGGAACGGCACAAGCAGCTGTTCCTGGACCTGTCGCTGAACATGCGCGGCATCGTGTCGCAGCGCCTGATTCCCACCGTTGACGGCAAGCGCGCTGCGGCCATCGAAATCCTGCTGTCCACACCCCGTATCGCCGATCTGATCAAGCAGGGCAAGGTGGATGAGATCAAGGAGACCATGCTGAAGTCGGAAGCCCAAGGCATGCAGACGTTCGATACCGCGCTTTACAAGCTGTACAAGGAAGGCAAGATTTCCATGGATGAAGCGCTGAAAAACGCCGACTCGAAGAACAACCTGCGGCTGCGCATCACGCTGGAAGAAAATCCTGGCTCTCTCACCAAGGAACAGGTCGCCAAAATGAGCGAACCGGAACCTGCATCACAAAAACAGGAAAAAGCAGCACCAAGTGCAACATCGAAATTGACAGAATTGTCGCTGGAGCCTATCGCCGATCAGGAAGAAGAAAACAACCGTCCTGTATTCAAGCCGCGCTGAGCGCGGCTTTCCCTCCTGAAAGAATTTATTCATCTTTTTTTCCCTGCAGGTTCGAAAAACTGCGTCTACTATTTCCGTATGGACTGTGCTTTCGGTCACGAACTTTTCAACGTAACCGAAACGCAGTGTAGAAATTCTTCCTGCGACGTTCATGGTATGTGCCGACCCCAGCGCGGCAGCCAGTGGTAATTAATCGGCAGGATTGATTTCTCAAGATAGCGAAAGCGGACTTCGATGCCCATCGTGCGGTGGTGTTATCACGGCTGCAGCGGTCAGGACATTGAAAAGCTTTCCCGTATTTGTCTTGGCAGAGGTCGCTATATGCATCGCCGTAGTATTCAATGTCTCACGTTGTCTGGATTTTTGCTGACGTTTGTGGCCAGCACTGTTCTTGCTGACGAGGATCTTCTGATCAACGAACAGTGGGCCCTCAACAATGTTCCCCGCACCGCCCAAAACTCTTCCGCTCTGATTACCACCGCGAACACCGCAACCATCGGTACCTGTGCGGACAAACCGGTGATCAGCGGCAACCAGTACAGCTGCTCCGAATACAACGCACCCGGTGTCGAGGACATGGACATCAATGCGCCGGAAGGCTGGAGCCAGTATTCGCCCTCGCCCACCCTGGCCCAGAATGAAGTCGTCATTGCGCTGGTGGACACCGGGATCGATTACACCCATCCGGATCTGCGCGACCGCATCTGGCTGAATCCAGGGGAAGCAACCGGTCAGGATGCCAACGCCAACGGTGTCGATGACGGCTGCGAAGACGGCATCGATGGCGACCAGAACGGTTATCTAAACGACTGTCACGGTATCAACACACTGGTGCAACGTGTCAACACCAACGGTTCGCTGAATCCGGTTGCCGGTGATCCCATCGATGGCAGCGTGGGACACGGCACCAACATGGCGGGCGTGATGACTGCAGCCAGCGGCAACCTGGACAATCCGTTCCTGGGTGGTGTAGTGGGTGTTGCCGGCATCGAGCCGAATATCCGCATAGCCACCTGCAAATCCGGCCAGCTGGAATCCGATGTGTTTCCCCTGATTCCGGGCGTTGCCATTCCAGTGGCGAGCGAAGCGGCAATCCGCCAGTGCATGCAGTATTTCCACGATCTGAAAGTGGCGGGCGTGAATATCGCGGTGGTGAATGCGTCTGGCGGCATGTCGCGTTTCATCAACATATCCAACGTCATGTTCGCACTGGTCAATCAGAAATACTGGCTGGACACGCCGGAAATGCAGGCACTGGCGAACCTGATGGAGCAGGACGATATCGTGGTGGTCGCTGCTGCCGGCAACAACGGCTGGAACATCGATCAGAATGTGGTGGAGCGCGCCTATTTCCCCGCCGCATTTACCAACAGTAATATCATTTCAGTCGGCGCCATCAACAATCAGGGTGAATTGTGGAGCGGCTCCAGCTACGGCCGCTGGACCGTGGATATCATGGCACCTGGCCAATCCATTCTGAGCACGAGCCCCCGCTATCCGCTGGTGGATGCGCAACACGCGGATTTCGTCGTCAGCGACGGCACGTCCCAGGCCACCGCTTATGTGACCGGTGTGGTAGCGCTGCTGCGGGCCAATGCCAGCACTGCCGCGCTGAGCGCCAGTGCAATCCGGCGCCTGCTGTTGAGCAGCGGCAAGCCCCTGGCAGCCGCCACCAGCAAGACTGTGGGTGGCAATCTGGTGCGCCTTGCGGATGCCAATGGCCGTGGCGCGCTCAGCTGCAACAATCAGGTGTTCCGTCGCCGGCAATTGCCTGCTGCCAATGCGGTGGTGGCGCTGCCAGGCGAAACCGTGAAGATCGAAGTGCAAAATTACAACTGCTCGTTCGTCGGCACGGAAACCTATCTGCCGGTGACAGTGACACCTGGCAACACCAGTTTCCAGTTGCGTGACGATGGTGTGGGCGATGATGCGGTACCGGGAGATGGCGTTTACTCCGGCAGCTGGACAGTACCCGCCGGCGAATTCGAATACTTCCTTGCCACCGGGACCGATTCCGTCACCGGCGCCAGTGATGTGCTCAATATCAAGGCCGGCATCATCGTCGACAACACCGATTCCGGCGCTGACTATGTCGGAAAATGGTGGGCATCGATCTATCGGTCGGGCTTCTACGGCAGCAATTACCGGTATGCCACCGAAGCCGAACCGGAGAAGCTGTTCACCTGGTCACCGCTGGTGAACGAGGCCGGCTACCACCACGTTTATGCCCGCTGGCCCCAGGGCTCGAACTTCGCTACCAATTCAAAATATCGCGTGCACCATCAATCACCGCAAGACGGCACAGAACTGATCACGGAAATCAGCATGAACCAGACCACCAATGGCAATCAGTGGCGTGACCTGGGTCTGTACTGGTTCAACGGCGGCATTCAGTCGATCGACCTGAGCAACCTGAATGCCAACGGTACTGTGGTGGCGGATGCGATCATGCTGGTGCCGCAGTTGTAAACTGAAGCTATTGGGTTGACTTGCCTGTCAATGGAAGAGCCGGCGCGGAATAAAATCCGTGCCGGTTTTTTTTTCAGCCCAACCGTTACAGATTCAGATCAAACGCCGACGCGATACTCTTCAGCCAGGCATCCAGCCGCTGCTCGGTGAGCGCGCTCTGGTTGTCCAGGTCCAGCGCCAGACCGACGAATTTTCCATCCACCACCGCTTCGGAATGATCGAATTCGTAGCCATCGGTTGGCCAGGCGCCGACGATGGTGGCGCCCCGCTCTTTCAGGAAGTTGTACAGTTCAATCATGGCGTCAACGAACTCGTGGGCGTATCCCACCTGATCACCCAGGCCGAAGATCGCTACGGTTTTGCCGGCGAAATCCACGTCGGCCAGCGTCGGAAGAAACTCTTCCCAGCTTTCGCTTTCGCAATCCGCAGACAGACCGGGCAGCAGACCGTCGCCCAGGGTGGGTGTGCCGAAAATCAGATACTGATACTTCGCAACGTCGGCGGCGCTGGTGCGGTTGACGTTGACCGGGTCGGCCATCGTGTCATCGTCGAAGCGCTTCTTGATCATCTTCGACACTTTGCGGGTCTTGCCGGTGTTGCTGCCAAAGAAAATGCCTATTCTGGCCATGACATACCTCTGCCATCTGCTGGTGTGTGAAAAGCGGCCCTGCCCTGCTATTCGGGCGTTCAGTTTGAAAGGAGCACAAAATGCGCCTGAATTCCTGTGCCTGAAAAACCCGCAAATCGCTGATATTTTTGATCCAACTTAATATTCAATACAATTGTGCCGGGAGGCGGTGTCGTGAACCGGACAATCGCTCCCGGCCGTGCTAGCGAGGCCTGTCGCATCTGCGACAGCCGCTGCCAGCGTCACATTTCCAGACTTAGAGACTCGGGTATTGCTTGCGGCAATGGCGGGGCATCGGCCATTTCGCCGGTCAGCGTGACCACTTCGAGTTCCGTATTGTCTGCTTCGTGACGCAGTTGCAGCACGCAACGCCGTAATCCGCTGGTGGACGGCATGCTGAACATGGTGCTGCGCAGCGCCGCTTCCAGCACCGCGCGCAGGCCCCGTGCACCGGTATGGCGCTCCACCGCCTGCTCTGCCACAAAACGGATGGCTTCGTCGGTGATATCGAGCGTGACGCCCTGATACGCAAACAACTGCCGGTATTGTTTCACCAGTGCATTGCGCGGTTCGGTGAGGATACGGATCAGGGTATCCACGTCCAGTTCCTGCAGGAAAGTGATGACGGGGAAGCGGCCGATGAATTCCGGAATCAGGCCGAATTTCTGCAGATCATCCGGTTGCAGTGCCGACAACAATTCGTTCACCGGTGGCGCTTCGTCGGTGGGCGAATTGAGAAAACCGATGCTGGACTGGCGCGGCCGGATGCGATCCCGCACCACGTCTTCCAGACCGGGAAACGCACCGCCGACGATGAACAGGATGTTGCCGGTGTCCACCGTCAATTCCTCGCCACCATCGCGACGCCGGCCGGATTTCGGCAGCTTGAGTTCAGTGCCTTCCACAATTTTCAGCAACGCCTGTTGCACACCTTCGCCGGAAATATCGCGCACGGCCGTAGCACCGCCGCCGCGTTTGGCCAGCTTGTCCACTTCGTCGATGTAGACGATGCCCCATTGAGTCTGCTCCACGTCACCACCGGCCGCTTCCAGCAGGCGCGCGATGATGCTGTCGACATCGTCGCCAACATAACCGGCCTGGGTCAGCGTGGTGGCATCCGCTGCAGCGAACGGCACGCCCAGCACGCGGGCCAGACTGCGCACCAGCAATGTCTTGCCAGTGCCGGATGGCCCTGCCAGCAGCACGTTGGATTTTTCCAGTTCCACGCTGCCCTGCTGCTGGCAGAAGGGTTGCTGGCCCTGGTTCATCAGGCGCAGATAATGGTTGAACACCGCCACCGCCAGGGTTTCCTTCGCCACATCCTTGCCGATGACATATTCATCCAGATGCTGCTTGATGGCAGCGGGTGTGCGCAGTTCCGGTGCACGGGCCTGATTGCGGCGTCGCTGCCCCCAACTGCCCACCACCTGGAACGCCAGCTTGACGCAGGCTTCGCAGATGCGGCCCTCGCTGCCGGAAATCAGTGGAACCTGCGGACTTTTTTCCACGCCGCAAAAGGAACAATGCAGTTTCTCTGTGTCAGCCATTGGCCACTCTCCCCCCGGTGGTTGATTCCGATGTTGCTTTCAACAAGGCTTCCAGCCAGGCGCGCTGGTAGCGTGAACGCTGGCGTGCATCCAGCTGCTGACGCAACACCGGCAAGATTTCGTCGAACATCATTTCCCGCGCCGGGTCGATGCTGTCGCACAATAGCAAGTGAAAACCCAGCGGCGATTCGATCACATCACTCATCTGTCCAGGCTCAAGCGCGAACAGAACAGCTTCCAGTTCCGGATACAGATTGCCGCGCGTCACGTTGCCCAGCAGGCCGCCATTGAGCGACGTAGGACACTCCGAATGCTTGAGTGCCTGTTCGGCAAACCGGTGTGGTTTGCGGTCGATGCGGGCGGCAATGGTTTGAATTCGCTGCAGTGCCGCTTCGCGCTGGTTTTCCGGAAAATCAGCATTGATGGTAATCAGGATGTGACGCGCGGTGCGCACTTCAGGCCGTTGGAATTCGTCGGGATGCATGTAGTAATAGAGACGGGCGTCGGTTTCACTCACCGGCGCCACGGCGGAACTGACCTTGTCCAGTACCTGTTCCACCTGCAGCTCCCGCGCCAGGGCGGTCCGCAACAATTCTTCGTCGAGCCCGGCATCCTGTAGCGCGGACTCCAGATCCTCGGCTGTTTCATATTGTTCGCGGATGCTCGTCAGCGCGTCGTCGATCCGGCTATCGGCCACGACGACACCGGCTGCTTCCGCGCTGCCCAGTACGGCGCTTTCGATCTCCATTTTTTTCAGGGCGATGCGGGTGGCCTGGCGGCGCTGGTCAGCGTTCAACGACGCGGGCGTGGCTGCGAATTTTTTCTGCGCCACCTGCAGCAGGTGATACGCGATGTTGGTTTCAGCATTCATCTGCATGGGCGGCCTCCGTACCACTACTGATGGATTCAACGGCTGGCAGCATCAGCGCCGCTTCCGGCACCTGCAGTACGCGGCCGTTGCCAAAATGCACGTGATACTGCACGCCACCCGGGGCATCGCGCAGCACTTTTTCGATGCTGCCTGGCTGGCCCGCCGGCACCACTACTTCGCCCCGCAGTGACAGTGCGATGCGTGCCTCCACCTTGTCGCTGTATTCGTACAGACTGGGAATCCAGGGGTCGGAAGCCAGAATCAGTTCCTCTTGCCGGCAACCGATGGTGCGCCCGCTTTCCAGAAACAAAACCCGGTAGATCAGCTGGTCCTGCAGATAGGTACCCACGTCATACACGCAGCCCACCGAACCGCGCCGCACCAGCAGCGCGCCTGTGGCCATGCCCGGATAGGTACCGTCATTGCGCACGTTGCGGATCAGGCGGACTTCATCGCCGTATTCGTAGGACGGGCGCATGGCTCAGCCCTCCAGCAGGCTTTCGAGCGACACAAAAGTGGACTGCGGTTCGTTCATGCGGAACACCTTGAACACTTTCTCGGTCTGCGCGTCGGAGGTTACGAAATCCAGATACGCCTGCTCCAGCAACGCGCGGTAGATCTTGCGGGCCGCTTCTTCGCTGCAATCGTCCGCCAACGCACCCTTGCCCTTCTGCAGATAATCGTGAAACCGCTGCATGATGTGCAGGCGATTGATGTGCACCACTTTGGCGTCATACTCCACGCCAAAGTAATTCAGAAAATCCTCGGCGGAACTGAGTTCTTCCAGGTCGTCGAACAGGGCATTCTGGTTCATGGCCGTGCCTCCATCTTTTTGGGTTGGGCGGGAAACGGAATCACGTCGGCGTTATGCGAGCCCACGATCTCCAACAGCAGGCGGGCACCCAGGCGGTCGGAGGTATCCAGCTCCACCACTTTTCTCAGCATCGCCAGGCCTTCTTCGAACCGGCCAAGGCGCAGATTCAGGTAGCCCGCCGCCTTGAGCGCGAACAGATAGAAGCGCACCATGCCGATGGAACTGAGCACCCCATTGGACAATGATGTCATGGTGATTTCGCGCCACTGCGGCGGGAAATCGATGCGCGGCGCGACAACTGCCATGACATGGTGCGCGACTTCAATGGCCATGCCGTATCGGTGCTGGTAATAGTAAAATCGATATAGTCCGACCAGAACCGAAAGATTGTCACGAGCCATCTGAAACGCTTCCAGCAGAAGGCGTTCGGCATTTCCGGTTCCATAGTTTTCGGCGGCGCGCCGGAGCAGGTTGTCGACCGTGGGCGATAAGGGTTCATCGAAGTAGAGCATGTCACTTTTGAAGTCCTGCAAGTCCATGATGATGAGTGCCTGTGGTGAATACGGGTGATGATTGCCTGGCGGCTTTTTAACTGCGCCGCGATGGTCACTGTGCCGCGATGGCGCCGCCGGGGCAGTCCCGCGCGCAGATTTCGTTATCGGCATCGCATTCCTGGTAACGTATGGCCGGCGCAAACTCCGGTTTGTTGCTCACATCCGCCAGCCGGATTTCCAGCAGGTCGATGCGTTCCAGCAGACATGCAATGGCCTTGCCTACCGGATCAGGAATCAGGTGATGATCCAGATCGATGCCGTAGGGATTGAGGCGGCCCGCTTCCCGCACGCGCACCACCTTGCCCGGAATACCCACCACGGTGCAGCCCATGGGCACGTCCTGCACCACAACGGAATTGGCACCGACCCGCGCATTCGCTCCCACCGTGATCGGGCCGAGAATCTTGGCGCCTGCGCCGACCAGTACACCGTCGCCCAGCGTGGGATGACGCTTGCCCTTGTTCCAGCTGGTGCCACCCAGGGTGACGCCGTGATACAGGGTGACATCGTCACCAACTTCGGCGGTTTCACCGATCACCACGCAGGCGCCGTGGTCGATAAAAAAGCGCTGGCCGATGGTTGCGCCCGGGTGAATGTCGACATTGCTGGCCATGCGCGCAACGAACGACAGCAACCGCGCCAGATAACGCCAGCCGCGCCGCCACAAGCGGTTGCTGACGCGATAAGCCATGATGGCGTGCACACCGGGATAGGTGGTGAGCACTTCAAGAGTGGTGCGGGCAGCGGGATCGCGCTGGAATACGCAGCGGATGTCGTCACGCCATTCTTCCAGCAGCTTGATCGAGAAAATCCCTCTGAAAGATTTCATCAGACACCTCCGGCGACGGCGCGCGCCATGCGCAGTTCGTCGTGAAATTGTTGCAGGTCCGCCGCAGCCGGCGCCCGCTTGCACTCGGTGGAAAAGCGGCGGATGCGTTGCAGCAAGGCCGCGGTTTCCCATTCCTGTAACTGGATGCCGATTTTCTGGTAACTGGTTTTCACCATGTGGGCGCCGGAGTGCTTGCCCAGCACCAGAACATGGGCGCGGCCCAGTTCGTCCGGATTCAATCCTTCGTAGTTGTGGCGATCCTTCAGCAGACCGTCCACGTGAATACCGGCTTCGTGGGTGAAGACACCGGCACCCACCACACTTTTCTGCCAGGCCACCGGACGGCCCGACGCGCGCGCCACCAGCGCAGACAGTTCCGGAATGCCGCGCGTGTCGATGCCGGTATCGATCTGGTGCAGATGCTTCAGGGCCAGTACGCATTCTTCCAGCGGCGCATTGCCGGCGCGCTCGCCCAGGCCGTTAACCGTGGTATTGATATGGGTGGCACCCGCTACAACAGCGGCCAGGGTATTGGCGGTGGCGAGGCCGAAATCGTCATGGGCGTGCATTTCCAGTTCGAGGTCGCAGCGCTCGCGCAGGAAGCGGATTCTGTTGAAGACGCTGAAAGGTTCCATCACGCCCACCGTGTCGGCGAAGCGCAGGCGGCGGGCGCCGGCCCGTTGCGCGGTTTCGCCAACGCTTGCAACAAATTCGACATCGGCGCGGGAGGCATCTTCACAGCCGATGCAGACTTCAAAACCCAGATCGCGGGCCTGCAGCACCAGCCGGGTGATTTCCCGCAGTGCCCAGTTGCGATTGCGATTGAGTTTTTTCTGCAGCATCTGGTCAGACACAGGCACCGACAGATCCACCATGTGAACACCGGTGCCACGGGCCGCAGCAAGATCGGCGTCGTTGAGACGGCACCAGGCCAGCAGGCGGGATGGCAGCCGCAACGCGGCGATTGCACTCATGACCTCACGTTCCATGTCACCCATGGCAGGAATGCCGATCTCCAGTTCGGGGACGCCCAGTTGCGCCAGTCCGGTCGCAATCCTGAGCTTTTCCTCGGCACTGAAGGCGACGCCGGCACTCTGCTCGCCGTCGCGCAATGTGGTGTCATCGATCACAATCGTTGTCATGCTGCCACTCCACAACCTGGATCATTTACAACCGGGGCTTTTCAACTATCACTTGCTATCAGGCATTCACTTTCAGGCATACACGGGTGCAAACGCTTTTTCCGGTTCGGCCACCGGGCCGTTGTCACTCCAGTAGGGCGAGAGCTTGCGCAGCTGGGCAACGATGGGCGGCACCGCAACAATCACCCGATCAATTTCATCTTCGGTGGTGTAGCGCGACAATGAAAAACGCACGGTGCCATGGGCAGCGGTGTAGGGAATTCCCATCGCCCGCATTACATGAGACGGCTCCAGCGAACCGGAGGTGCAGGCCGAACCGCTCGACGCTGCAATGCCCGCCTTGTTCAACAACAGCAGAATGGCTTCGCCTTCGATATATTCAAATGCGATGTTCAGCGTGTTGGGCAGGCGGTTGTCCGGATCGCCAGTGACGAAGGCATTGGGCACGCTGGCCAGAATGCCGGCCTGCAGTTTGTCGCGCAGTGCTTTCACCACGGTGTTTTCGTGTTCCATGTGTTGCAGCGCCAGTTCCGCTGCCTTGCCCAGCGCGACAATGCTGGCGGAATTTTCAGTGCCGGCACGACGGCCGCGCTCCTGATGTCCGCCCCGCAGCAACGGACGGAAGCGGGTGCCGCGCTTCAGGTACAGCACGCCCACGCCTTTGGGCGCATGCAGTTTGTGACCCGACAGCGACAGCATGTGAATCGATGCGCTTTTCAGATCGATCGGCAGTTTGCCAACGATTTGCACCGCATCTGTGTGAAACAGGATGCCGGCTTCGTCCGCCAGCTGCGCCATTTCCAGCACGGGGAATAGCGTTCCGGTTTCGTTGTTCGCCCACATGACGCTGACGATGGCCACGTTGTCCGACAGCAGGGATTTGTAAACATCCAGATCCAGCCGGCCGCGATTATCCACTTCCAGCTTGTGCACGGTGTAGCCTTCGGTCGCCAGCTGGTCGCACAGGGTGAGAATAGCCGGGTGCTCGACGGTGGTGGTAATGATTTCCTTGCGCTCCGGCTGGGCCTTCAGCGCCGACAGGATGGCAGTGGAATCGGATTCGGTGCCGCAGGAAGTGAAAATGATTTCCGAATCATGCTCCGCGCCCAGCAGGGTCTGCACCGACTGCCGCGCTTTCTTCAGCGCCGCGCCGACGCGGTTACCGAAATTGTGCAGCGAGGAAGGATTGCCGAACTGCTCGGTGAAAAAAGGCAGCATGGCTTCTACCACAGCCGGATCGACTTTAGTGGTGGCATTGTTGTCCAGATAGATGTCGCTCATTGCCCTACTCCTCACATGCCGGCGATGGTGACGGGTGCGTTAGCGCTGACCGGAACCACCTTGACGAATTCACCCAGGTCTTCCATCAGGCGCTGCTGGATTCCGCCCAGGGTGGAGCTGGCCAGCTGGCAACCGGTGCAGGCGCCGCTGAGTTTGACGTAGACGTTTTTGCCATCCACATCCACCAGTTCCACATCGCCGTGATCACGTTGCAGGTTGGGGCGAATCGCTTCCAGTACCATTTCGATGCGGCGGATACGCTGAACGGTGGTGAGTTTGCCTGGCGCTGGAGCGGCTGCAGCGGGTGCGGCTGGCGCCTGCGCGGCCACTTTCGCAGGTGCCGGCTCTTCTTTCGGCTTCACCGGAACCACTTTCTTCTGCTTGCCTTTTACCGGTGCCGGCACAAACACTTCGCCGCGCTCGGCCATCATTTCAGTGAGGATGGATTCGATTTTTTCATGGCAGGAGGAGCAGCCACCGCCGGCCTTGGTGTAGTTGGTGACATCTTCCACCGACGACAGGTTGTTGGCTTTCACTGTGTCGCGCACCATGACTTCGTCAATGGCGAAGCACTTGCACACAAGCGCGCCTTCCTCGTGATCGTCTTCCAGAACTTCGCCACGGTAGTCGGCGATGGCAGCACGCAGTGCTTCGCGGCCCATGACCGAGCAGTGCATTTTTTCCGGCGGCAGGCCATCGAGATAATCGGCGATATCCTGGTTGGTGATCTGCAGCGCCTGATCCAACGTCATCCCTTTCACCATTTCGGTGAGAGCGGACGAGGATGCAATGGCGGAACCGCATCCGAACGTCTGGAAACCTGCATCCAGAATGATTTCTGTAGGAGGATCAACCTTGAGTGTCAGCCGCAGCGCATCGCCGCAGCTGATGGAACCCACGTCGCCGGTGGCATTGGCTTCCGCCAGCGCGCCTGCGTTCTTGGGATTGTAGAAATGCTCTTTTACTTTTTCAGAATAGTCCCACATGACGATGCTCCACTGTGTCGGGCTGCGACGGATTAGGTTCAGCAGGTGAAAGATTTGCCGCAGCCGCAGCTGCCGGTGGCGTTGGGGTTTTCAAACTTGAAGCCGCTGCCTTCCATGCTTTCCACAAAGTCGACAGTGACGCCCTGCAACATGCCCGCGCTGTTTTCGTCGATCACCAGTGTGACGTCGCCGCACTGCACTGCCTGATCGTTATCGGCCAGGCTTTCTTCCAGCCGCATGGCGTACTTGAATCCGGAGCAACCGCCGCCTTCCACGCGAATGCGCAGGCCGGCAACGGGTTTGTTGGCGCTGGTGATGAAACGGGATACGGCTTCCACGGCTTTGTCCGTCAGCGAAATCATGAGTACACCCTCTTGTTCGGAAAAACGGTTGCGGAAATGGATTTCTGGAACTTGTCTGAAAGGGTTTTTGCAATCGATATGCCACGGCGTAATATCGATTTAAAGCTATGTTTTTGAAGGGATTTATTTTTTCAGGAGGAGATTGGCGGCTGTCACAAACAATACTGGTACCGGGGTTTGTCGCGTTTGCTACATCAGAACTGCAGCAGATGGTACTGAACAGGGCCGGCGAACAGGCGGGTGCCGCCGCCTTCGGCCACCACGGGCCAGAGCGCGTCGGAATCGCACACCTTTATGCCCGCCAGATAATTCACGCCGAATCCGCGCCACTCTTCCAGCCAGGGCAGACTGGGGCCCATCAGTACCACCTGGGCGTGGCGCGACAGCTGCAACAGACGCGGCAGGGTTTTGTTGGCAATGCTGCTGGCGGTGATGAAAACCCAGTCCGCTTCCGGCAACACATATTCTGCGGCAGTATCCGGCAGATCCTGGCCCTGCGGGCGACGCTCAATGCAGCGGAAATCGACGCCAGACCACAACGCGTCGAGACCGGGATAACGCCCGATCACCACCACCCGCTGTTGTTGCACCTGCGACGTGAAATGTTCGAATACCCGCAAATGGCCCGGCGCACAGTTCTGCAATAGATCGCCTTTCAATAAGATGGCGGCCGCCAGCAACGAATTGTCGTGATTGATGACGGCATTTGCCGTGGCCAGCGCAACCGCCGCTTCGGCCGGCTCCCAACTGGAGAGCCAGCCAACCAGGTCGGCAGCTGAACGACCACGCAAAGTGCCAGACCACGGCAAGGTGCGCGGCGCATCGACCGGACTGAAACCCAAGCCGATGCCCTGCACTTCCACCGCGGTCCAGTTAAGCCCCAATTGCACCTGTCGCACCGGCGCCGCAATGCCGGCCCGGCGTTGCAACAGGGTGTACAGATCCATGTTTCAGGCGCCCAGCGCCGGCAGCAACTTCAGTTCCGTTTTGATGGCACCACTCTTGCCCCAGGCCGACACACCTTCGACAAACCAGCGCTGGTCGGTGGGATGCGGTTGCACTACATCGAATTCGGCAAATGTTTTGCCGTCTTCGTGCACGATCAGATTACCCAGCAGGCGGCCATTGGGATCGCGCCATTCACCATACAGAGCTTCACTACCATCGTAGGGATCGCGACGCAGATTGGTGAAGCTGAACGGCTGTTTGGTCGGGTCCAGCAGATCGGGCAGCCCGGTGTTGACCAGCTTGTTGCGCAGTGCCGTCCAGACTTCCTGCAGCAGCGGTGCGGAATCGGCGGCGCGCTGAGTCAGCGACGCGGAAGAAATTTCTGTCATGTGGTGTCACCTTTTTCAAAGATTGCTTTTAAGTACAAGCAAAATCACCAGAGATCCGCCGGCGCCAGCTTGTCGGCATAGGGTTGCCCGCCCAGCAGATGCTGTTCGATGATCGCGGGAACATCCGTCGGCTCCACCCAGCTGTACATCACCGAGCCCGGATACACCAGTACGTTGGCGCCCGCCTGGCAGGGGCCCAGGCATCCAGTCTGTGTCAGCGCAATGCGGTTCTGCAGATTGCGCTGGATCAGCGCCTGCGCGAACGCGTTGAAAACGGCCTCAGCATTTTTTGCACCGCAGCTGCCCCGGGGATGGCCGTCGGGACGGCGCTGCATGCAGATGAAAACGTGATGATCGGGTTTGGCCATGGTCATAACCTCCGCGTCAGCCAGCCAGTGACTGGTGCGTATGACATTGCTTGGGACAGACGCGGGCGCAGGACATGCAGCCGATGCAATCCATCATGTTTTTCAGTGCCATGACTTTGAGTTCATCATCGTCATCCACATCGTCGCTCTCGACGACGTCCGCCCGGTCCACCAGTTCGAACACATCGCGCGGGCACACTTTGTAGCAACGGCCACAGCCGATACATTTCGCGGCATCCAGTGCGGTCACGAATTCCGGCACCCACTCTGCGCCGCCCCGCGTGCGCCCCACAATCACTACTTCCGCCATGGCCCCTCTCCTCTCTCATTCAAGGCGTCTCGTTCGAGGCACCTTTCTTACGCGCCGACCTGATCCAGTTTCGCTTTCGCTGCCGCCCAGGCTTCGCAGGCCGCCACAGTTTGCCGCGCCAGTTCCGGCAGATCGTTGTAGCCGGTCATCAGGCGGTCTTCCACCAGATCATGGATCTGCGATGCCCACTCGGTGGCGATACGCTTTTTCTGGCTGACTTCCTTCTGCAGCGCTTTTACGTCATCTTCACTCATGGATATTTCTCGCTTTACAGTTCCGCCACGGTGCGGTGTTCGTTGATCAGGCCCACCGCCTTGCTCAGCAGTTTTTCGGATTCCTCTACCATTTTTTCCAGAGAGTCGAAGCCGAAGCGGTGCACGTCGCGCAGGGTTTTATCCAGCGCTACCAGCTTGCCCACCAGAATCAGAGCGCGGCCGAAACCTTCGTGGGTCAGGTTGATCACCGGTACTGCCAGCAGGCCGGTTTCGCGCTCCACTGTCTGGGCCAGCGCGTTGTAATAGGCTTTGACGCGGGAAATGGTGGTTTCATCGGGATCACCCACCACAGGAATCTGGCGACGACGCTCCTTGGTGAGTACCAGCGGATCGAGCACCCGCGCATCGGTCCAGGTGTCGTAGGTGCCGTAGCTGTCCATGGCGCGCAACTGCACTGCCATCTGTTTTACAAAGGGATGTTGCAGCGCGGCGGCGCCTTCGGAAATGACTTCTAATTGTGCTTCGCTCATGGTGTCCTCACCGGATCGGGTTGGTCTGTGTTGGCCTGTTAAATGTTGCAGCTGATTTTGTCGTCAGCCGTGTGTCAGTCTTGCCAGCCTTCCGCTTCCATGCTGTCGAAGCGGGACGGATCAACGCCCTTGTGACGCTGGATCGCCTTGGCCAGCCAGCTGGACGGCCCTTCGCGCAATTCCGCCTGCAGCGCGGCCAGCAGTTCCTCGATCAGTGCGTCTTCCGGCACCTTCACCGGCTGCACTTCGATTGCCAACAGCTGGCGCAGGGCCGAGGCACCGCAGGCGCGGCTGTACACGGCAATGCAGCCCTGCAGCAAGGCGAGCTTGCTTACCAGTTTGTCTTCGTTGCCATCCTGGTCCAGCGGACCGAATTCGCTCAACGTCAACAGCTGCACCCGCTCGGGATTTACACCGTAAATGGCAAATCCCTGGGCCGAACCGAAATGCTGATCCACCACCTTGCCATCGCTGGTGGCGAAAGCCACCTTCAACAGCGTGGAATCGCTGTCGTCATCATCCAGTACGCGCAATTGCCGGGTAATTCGGGTCATGTCTAGTGCCTCGTGTGCGTTTCACCCGCAGGCTTCTGCGCATAGATCGAGTAATAGGGTTGTATCTCGCGGTGATGGGCCAGCATCAGATTGGCGATATCGAACAGCGCCTGCTGAGTACCGCGATAGCCAAACCAGCAGCGCTGGAAGCCACCTACCAGGTCATACTGTGGAAAGCCCATCCTCAACAACGGAATGCCCAGCCGTTTCGCGCTGTCGCCGGCGTGGCTGTTACCCAGCAGCAGATTGGCTTTCGTCTGCGCGGCGATTTTTTCCACGTCTTCCAGATCGCCCACCTGCACACTGGAGACGGGCACACTGGCCAGCGCCGTGTTTTTGGCAGGCACCACCGCTGCCACCGTGCTGGCGCCCATGCCGCGCAGCAGCGCCTCGAATCCCATCAGCACATCCGGGTCTGCAGCGATGGCGGCACGCACATCCCCCAGCATGAAGTGGGTGTCGAGCATGGCGTCCTGCAACTGGCGCCGGTGGCGAATCCATTTTTCCGGTACCGGCCTGGCGCTGATCTGCGCCAGCGTGGCGAACCAGCGATCCACTTCGTCCAGGCCCTGCAGGTGGCCGAAGCGGAAATCCGGCACGGCAGTGCGTTGCTGCAGCAGATCGGCGGCGGCTGTCAGGCTGGGGCCGATCATCAAGGTGGCAACACTCTCGCCAACTTCCGCCAGATCTTTCACCGACAGACCGCCCGTGGTCAGCGGGTTGAACTGCGCGTCATCCAGATGACCATCCAGCGAACCGGACAGATCCGGAATCAGCACCGGGCGCAGACCGAAACTTTCAATGCTTTCGCTGACAAATTCGATATCACCCGGCGTCAGGTTGGCGCCGCACAGCACATTCACCTGACGCTGACGCAGCCCCACCCGTTCCTGATTGGCGGGCACCAGCGTGTCGATGATGCCTTTCACCGCCAGCGCAAAACCACTTTCAAAACTGCCGGCAAAATCCGGCGTGTTCACCGCCACGATCGCGGTGCTGGCAAATTCGGTGTACTCGGCGCGGAAGTCGCTGACTGCGCGGCGGATATCGCAGCCCTGGGTTTCTGCCAGGCCGGTGGTCACCAGGCCGATGATGGCCGGATTCTGCTTTTCGCAAATCGTGCGCAGCGCTTCGACGATATTGCCGTCCGCCCCCATCACCGAACTGACCTGATCCATCGCAGTGGTCTGCAACGGCACTGGTTCGCGGAAGTGACGCACGAAAAATACTTTGGCGAACGCGGTGCAACCCTGCGAACCGTGCATCAGCGGCATCGCCTTGCGGATGCCGAGAAACGCCAGTGCGGCGCCCGTGGTCTGGCTGGATTTGAGCGGGCTTACCGACAGCGCCTTTTTCCGGTTGATCAACTCAGCCATGACCCTTCTCCTCAACCGTTGGCCGCAGCAACCTGCGGCGCCACTGCCGGTGTCGCTGCCGCAACAGATTCGATTTGCGCTTTTTCATAGCCTGCAGGCTCCCGAACAATTTCCCACGGCGCCTTGCGTCGTACCGCTTCCCACACCGGGCTTTCCAGTGTCAGACACAACTGCCGCACCAGTTCCAGCATGCCGTCGTAACCGGCGTAGCCGAATTCCCGCTCCTGGTTGATGTCGAGGAATGGAATGCGTGCCTTCAGCGCCGTGTACATGTTGCGGCCGCCGGCGATCAGGATGTCGGCCTTGTATTCCTCCACGGTTTTCAACAGCACGCGGGGATTGCCTTCATCCAGCATTTTCACGTCGTCACCCATCAGTTCGCGGATGCGGGCCTTGTCTTCCTCGGTGGATTTCTTGGTGCCGGTGGCCACGACTTTCATGCCCAGATCCTGCAGCGCGGAAATCACCGACCAGGATTTCACACCGCCGGTGTACAGCAGAACACGCTTGCCTTCCAGCCGCGCGCGCCAGGGCGCCAGCTCGGCGCGGATGCGCTTTTCCTCGCGTTCGATCAACGCTTCGGTACGCTCCGTAAGATCAGGATCGTTGATCAGGCGGGCAAAATCCCGCAGCGACTGAGAGGTGTCGGTAATACCGTAGAAGCTACCTTCAAACCAGGGAGTGCCGTAACGCTCCTGCAGCTTGCGGGCGACATTTAACATAGCCTTTGAGCACACCATCATGTTCACTTCTGCGCGGTGCATGCTCTGCACTTCGCGAAAGCGCGCATCACCGGACAGCGTGCACAGCACCCGCAGGCCCAGTTCATCCAGCAGCGGCAACACGTACCAGAATTCGCCCGCAATGTTGTATTCACCCACCAGATTGACGTCGTGCACGCGGATGCCGGGGCGCACGCTGGCTTCCGGCAGCGGGTCGGGTTCGCGGGTACCCACCACGTATTTCACCATGGCTTCGCCCGCGATACGGTTTCCCAGATTCTTGGTGCCGTAAAAGCCGGCGGCATCCACCGGCACCACCGGCACATTCCAGCGCTCGGTGGCGGATTTGCAGATGGCGTCGATGTCATCGCCAATCAGCGCGGGCACGCAGGTGTTGTAAACAAAAATCGCAGGCGGAGCGTAGTCTTCCACCGCCTGCTTGATGGCATGGAACAGACGCTTTTCCGCCCGCCCCATGATGATGTCCTGTTCGGTCAGATCCGTGGTCATGCCGATGCGGTACAACTCCGCCCCGCTGGAACGGGTGCCCCGGTTGTCCCAGGAGCTGCCGGCACAGGCGATGGGGCCGTGCACGATATGGGCAACATCGGCAATCGGCAGCAAGGCAATCTGCGCGCCGTCAAAGGCACAGCCGCCGTCAGTGGCACCGGGCTTGGGTTTCGAGCAACCGGATTTTTCCTTCTTGTTATGACTGCAGGCAGGTTCGTCGAGCAGCTCGGCAATTTCGCTTGCTTTCATCTCTGACTCCTCTCGGACTACATATCCCGGTGCGCGTAAATGACAAACAAAAGTGATTCCAATTGGACCGTTGCAAATGAGTCATTGCAAAGCGCATTCCAGCCACGCATTACGCCAGCGGCCCGTGCCGACGCGGCCTTTTCCGGTGGTTTCACGGTTTGCCCTGTCATAAACCCGACAAAAGCCAACTCACACCGCGAAGGGGATCGCGCTTTTGCGACAATTCATTCGGACGCCGGACCGGAAGTCTGCTCCGCCCCTTGCAAACGCTGGGCAATGGCGTTGAGCACTTCAGGGTCTTCTTCGGTGCGAATACCTGACAGCACTTCCAGCGGCGCGTTTTCCACCGCCGCCAGGCGCACGGTCCAGTCCGCATCGAACAGCAGCTCAACAACGTC
The DNA here is from genome assembly GCA_013178375.1 of Gammaproteobacteria bacterium. Lineage (GTDB taxonomy): Bacteria > Pseudomonadota > Gammaproteobacteria > Pseudomonadales > Ketobacteraceae > Ch67. Next base: position 27,315 of record JABLXQ010000029.1, on the reverse strand, counting down.
GTCTCCCTGCAGCCGCGACGCGAGGATGCGACGCACCTCGGGCTCGGAATCGCCACACATCAGACCGAGACTTTCCGTCGGCAACCGTTTGGCCACCGTCTTGCGTACCTGCCGATCCGCATCGCGGATCAGCCGGAACAACCTGCCAACCGGCAAGCGCTGCGCCACATACGCCCGCACCAGATAATCCGGATCGTTTGCCATCAGTTCGAGCTTCTCCAGCGGCAAGCGGTCTGCCACCGTGATGCGCACTTCGCGGTCCTCGTCGTTCATCAGCGCCGTCAACTGTTCCCGTGGCAGCCGGTACGCCACCGCGCGCCGCACCGCCTCGTCAGGATCATTGATCAGCTGCGCCAGGGTTTCCACCGGTGAATAGCGCACGGCAATCGCGCGCCGTTCCCAAAATGGATCGCCCAGATAATTCATCGCCAGAAACGGATTGGCGCGAAAAAATCTGTCGATCTGACGACCACTGTCCACTACCACGCAGGCGTCGCCCGGCGCACAACGTCCCGCCAGCAGCGCATTCTGGCGGAAGCGGCAGACACGGCAGTCTGCCATCGGCGTCATATCGCCGCCGGCATCGGCAAAATCGTTATCGGTGGGATCGTTGCCGGAAGAATCGTTACTGCTGTCCATTAAAAAATCCTGTCTGATCGTTTCAGGCCAAGAGCATGCGCAGGCCCGTCAGTCTGCAATGATTTCCGCCAACACATAGCCCGAGGCGCTGCCCAGATCCTGCGTGAGCACGGAACAGTGATCGCTGGAATTCACCAGATACACAGCGAAATTATTGCGGGATGCCACCGGACGACCGTTGTTGATGTCGTCATCCATGCACCAGGTGAAATGCTTGCCCGGAAACCGCTGCCGCAATTGCGCCAGCACCGCTTCCGACAATCCGCTTTCCTCCACGGCCTGCACCACGGCATCCAGTTCTTCTGCTGCAATCATGTTGTTTCCTCCACCTAGATTTTCGCTTTCACAACGACGTCACAGCGACTTCACAAGGACGCCCGCATCAGTCCGCCGCCAGCGGACGCGGTCGCGGCAGCGCGCCCATCGCTTTCACCAGCCAGGGCGGTGGATTGTCGCGCGCCAGCACGGCCTGCAATCGCAACAATTCATCACGGGCAGGCACGGCTTCCGGCAGTTTCACGGGGTGCAGCCCGGCACGTACGGCCTTGGCCGCCGCCGGACCGCCAATGGAAAGGGTATAGAGCACCGTGCAATCCTGAATCAATGCAGCGCGCTGCTGATTGCGATCGGCGTCCTGGTTGTTACTGTGCTGCGCTGGTGCCGGTTCGCGGATATCAATCAGGCGAATGTATTCCGGCGCCACCTGGTAAATCAGAAAGCGTGGACAATTACCGAAATGGCCGTCGATACGCTCGCCACTGCCGGAGGCACAGGCCACCCGAACCGAGCCGGACAATTCGCAGTAAACGCCCGGTTCAATAACCGGCCCAGGCGCGGTTACTTGCTGCACTCCCTGCCCTTTCAGCAACGCAAACGCCTGCTGGAACTGTTCGGCGTCCACAGCACGGAATTGTTTGCCAATGGCAGCCCGCAACGGCGCCGCCCGCAAACGCTGCAATCGCGCGTGATTGATGGGTTCGCCCAGAATGCGGATCAGCATGCGCAACAGATTGCGTGCATCCGCACCTGGCAATACGCGCGCGGCCAGTCCGATTCGCAGCGCGATATCGTCCTCCAGCGGCGCGGCCATGGTCAGTCGGCTCCGCCCGCCCGCTTGGCGCGTACGGTCACCGGCAAATGGGGCGGCGCGATGGGATCGATGTGGTAGGCGGAACCGTCCGCCAGCACGACTTCACCACCCCAACGTTCCGGGGAATCGAATTCGATGGACACGATGTTTTCTTCCAGATCGCGTTTGGCGACGTACAGGGTCAACTGGCCGTTGCTGTTGCGACGGATCATTACGCTGGGCATACAGGTGCTCCACTGCAGGGAATAAGTCGGGATGGGGTGTCCATCCCGACTGTTTTTGTCACTACAAACAATCAATCCAATCGCGATCAGCGGATCAGGTCGTAGTTGTAGTCAGTGGTTTGCATGCCACGGGTTTCTTCGTCCAGACGCTCCAGCACGGCATTCACCAGGGTGGTCAGCATCTGCATGGCGCCTTCGTAACCCATTGTGGTGTGACGGTGCAGGTGGTGACGGTCGAAGATCGGGAAGCCGATGCGGATCAGCGGCACCTCGAACTCCTTGCCCTTGTACAGCGTGTCACGCTGGATGAACTTGCCGTAAGAGTTTCCGATCATGAAATCCGGCTTCTCGGTGAACACCAGCGAGCGCATGTGCCACAGATCCTTGCCGATATGCACGGTGCAGTTCTTGCCGTACGGCGAGGCTTCCAGAATCGCTTCACAGGCTTTCTTCCAGCGCTTGTTGGCGTTGTTGCAGACGATGTGAACCGGTTCTGAACCTACTTCCAGCAGGAATTTCACCATGCCCAGCACGAAATCCGGATCGCCCCACAGCGCGAATTTCTTGCCATGCAGCCAGGTGTGCGAGTCGGTCATCATGTCCACCAGACGGCCGCGCTCTTTTGCCAGGCTGTCGGGAATCGGCTGGCCGGTGACTTCGCTGACTTTCATCAGGAATTCGTCGGTCCAGTCCAGACCCATCGGGATGTTCAGCTTGGGTACTTCGTGCTTCCAGGTGTTCTCGACATACTTCTTGGTTTTTTCCAGGTGCCAGGGCTGCAGCAGGAAAGTGTTGAACGCGTTGGGCGCATCCTTGATCTCCGGCTGGGTGGTGCCACCGGAATACATGCGGAAGTGACCGTCCGCTGGTGTATCCAGCACTTCTTCCGGATCGGACAGCATCGTGTAGTCGACGTCCATTTCCTTCAGCATGCGCTTGATCACGCGGAAGTTACCGAGGTAGGTTTCGAAGCCCGGCACGATATTGATCTTGCCGTTGCTGCCGATCACCTTGTCTTCCATAAAGTTCAGAGTGAAGTAGCGGGCGATGCCTTCGAACATGTTGTCCCAGCCGGTGACATGGCTGCCGACAAAGCTCGGGGTGTGTGCGAACGGAACCGGATACTCCTGGGGAACAAAACCTTCCTTCTTGGAGTTGTTGATGAACGCGTTCAGGTCGTCACCGATAACTTCCGCCATGCAGGTGGTGGAGACCGCGATCATGTCCGGCTTGTAGGTCGCCTTGCAGTTCTGCAGACCGTCCTTCATGTTTTGCTGGCCACCGAATACCGCTGCATCTTCCGTCATGGAGTCGGACACACAGGCGATCGGCTCCTTGAAATGACGGTTGAAGTAGGTGCGGAAATAGGCCACACAGCCTTGCGAACCGTGCACATAGGGCATGGTATTTTCGAAGCCCAGTGCACACAGCACCGCGCCCAGGGGCTGACACGCCTTGGCCGGGTTGACCGTGAGCGCTTCGCGCTTGAAGTTCAGTTCCTGGTATTCCTTGGTGGTGGTCCACAGGAAGGTTTCATCGATCTTGTCCTGAGGATGCTTCTCTTCGAAATCGTCACGCTTGCGGGCAAGCATGTCGCGGTATTCATCATCGCGGAACAAGGGATAACTGGGTTTGATGTCGTCGACTTGCTGACTCATATGCCTTCTCCTGCCGCGCCACTCATCTGTGGACAGACGGCCATGGGGTTCCGGCGGGCGGTGCCAGCGACTGCACTCTGCTGGCACCGCAAACCGGAAGATGGTTTAGAAAATTGTTCCCGTTACACTTTCCGATCAGGCGCTGGCCGCCACTTTCTCCACCACGGCTTCTTTCTTCTGCCAGGGTGCAGCCAGTTTGTTCCAGCACGGATTGTTCAGGGTCATGTCCATGTCACGGGCAAAGATGGCGAAACCGTCAAAGCCGTGGTAGGGGCCCGAATAATCCCAGGAGTGCATCTGCCGGAATGGAATACCCATTTTCTGGAAGATGTATTTTTCCTTGATGCCGGAGCCGATCAGGTCGGGTTTTACTTTCTTCACGAACTCTTCGAATTCGTAACCGGTGACGTCATCGTACAGCAGCGTGGCGTCGCCCATTTCCTTGATGGTGCGGTCATAGTCGTCGTTGTGGCCGAACTCGTAACCGGTGCCCACCACTTCCATGCCCAGGTCTTCATAGGCGCCGATCACGTGACGGGGACGCAGGCCGCCCACATACAGCATGACGCGTTTGCCTTCCAGGCGCGGACGGAAGCGGGCAATCACCGCATCCCATTCCACCTTGTACTTGGCGATCACTTCCTCGCATTTCTGCTGGATGCTTTCGTCGAAGAATGCAGCGATCTTGCGCAGGGATTCCACGGTTTTTGTGGGACCGAAGAAGTTGTACTCCATCCAGGGGATGCCGTACTTCTCTTCCATATGGCGGGAGATGTAGTTCATGGAACGGTAGCAGTGCACCAGGTTCAGTTTCACCTTGGGTGTCAGCTCCATTTCCGCGATGGTGCCGTCGCCGGACCATTGTGCTACCACGCGCAGGCCCATTTCTTCCAGCAGGATGCGGGAAGACCAGGCGTCACCACCGATGTTGTAGTCACCGATGATGGCCACGTCGTAGGCGGTTTGCGGGAAGCTGGTATCTTCGTCACGGGCGCTCAGTACCCAGTCGCGCACAGTGTCGTTGGCGATGTGATGGCCCAGCGACTGTGATACGCCGCGGAAACCTTCACAACGCACAGGTACCACGGTCTTGTTGTGCTCGGCGCCTTTTTTCTTGGCCACGGCTTCGATGTCGTCGCCGATCAGGCCGATGGGGCATTCCGACTGAATGGTGATGCCCTTGTTGAGCGGGAACAGGGTTTCAATTTCGTCGATCAGCTTGGCCAGCTTCTTGTCACCGCCGAACACGATGTCCTTCTCCTGGAAATCCGAAGTGAAGTTCATGGTGACGAAGGCGTTGACGCCGGTGGTGCCGATGTAATAGTTGCGACGGCCGGCGCGGGAGTACTGACCACAACCCACCGGACCGTGGGAAATGTGGATCATGTCCTTCACCGGGCCCCACACCACGCCCTTGGAACCGGCGTAGGCGCAACCGCGGATAGTCATCACACCGGGCAGGGATTTCTTGTTCGAAGTGATGCACTTCTTCGATTGCTCAAGACTGGTGTCATTGGGCGACAAGTGTTTTGCGCGGTCTTTCTTGGCTTTCTCCGGATAGACTTCCAGAACTTCCTGAATGAGGCTCTCAACCTCTTCGCGTGTCATGCCAGACATAATCATGTCTCCTGAATTTGTACATTTGCGGGTAACGGTTGCACTCTTGCGAGTACCTCCGACAGGACCAATCTGCCTGCCCCGGCCTGCAGAAGCCGCCGGATGACGACTGCAAACTTTCTGTCATCCGGTGGATTCTTCTTACCTCAGGATCAAGCGACTGCTTCTTCTGCAGCCGTTTTACCCACGACGCTCATGTCTTCTTCATCCATGATGCCGAATTCCATCAGCAGCGCTTCCAGCTCATCCATGGTCACCGGGGTGGGGATAACCAGCTTCTTGTTGTCGACGATCTTGCGCGCCAGGTTGCGATATTCATCAGCCTGTTTGGCTTTCGGATCGTATTCGATAACGGTCATGCGACGGATTTCAGCGCGCTGTACCACGTTGTCGCGCGGAACGAAGTGAATCATCTGGGTGCCCAGCTTGTCGGCCAGAGCGATGATCAGATCGTCTTCGCGGTCGGTGTTGCGGCTGTTGCAGATCAGGCCGGCCAGACGCACGCCACCAGAGTTGGCGTACTTCACGATGCCCTTGGTGATGTTGTTGGCCGCGTACATGGCCATCATTTCACCGGACACCACGATGTAGATTTCCTGCGCCTTGTTTTCGCGGATCGGCATGGCGAAACCGCCACACACCACGTCGCCCAGTACGTCATAGAAAACGAAATCCAGATCGTCTTCGTAGGCGCCTTCCTCTTCCAGGAAGTTGATCGCGGTGATAACACCACGACCAGCGCAGCCCACGCCGGGTTCCGGACCACCGGATTCAACGCACTTGATGCCGCCGTAGCCGGTCTTCAACACATCTTCCAGCTCCAGGTCTTCCACGGTGCCGGCCTCTGCTGCCATTTCCATGATGGTGTTCTGCGCTTTGGAGTGCAGAATCAGACGGGTTGAATCCGCTTTGGGATCGCAGCCGACGATCATCACTTTCTTGCCGAGTTCAGCCAGCGCCGCCACCAGATTCTGGGTAGTGGTGGATTTGCCGATCCCGCCCTTTCCGTAAATTGCACATTGACGCATTGCCATGTTGAAGATCTCCTCCGGGTTGTCATTCCACGATTGTGTCGTGGGCTGTAAAGCGTGAGTGCGCTATGCAGCGGTACAGGAGCAGGCTTTGTGCCAAATTGGTTTTTGGTGCGCAAACAACTGTAAAACAAGGAATAATTCAGATTGATGACAACCAACACAGGCGTGACATAACCAACAAATCCCCACAAACCGCAAGCTGGCTTGTTGCAATGTCGACAACGCGACCAGAGCAGATCGACACACTTGCGGCGGCGGATTCCTTTGTCGGCATCCCGACAATTTGTCGTGACCGGATCACGCACGCCGTAGCGAACAGATCACCTGACATGTTTAATTTCAAGCAGTTGCCGTTACTGGACGGGTTGTTGCTGGTGGCTTGCATTTTGCTCGGCATATCCTGCTCATCAATCCGCAACAGGAGATACACCCGGTGAACCCTTCATCTTTTGCCGACATCATTGCCGCCCTCGACCAGGGCACCGTGATTCCTTATCTGGGCCCCGGCGTTTTGCGTGGCGTAACCGACACCGTGAGTGGCACGCCCATTCCCGCTGAAAGCCAGGATCTGATTCTGGCCATGACCGGCGGCCAGCCCATGGCACCGCGCCTGATGTATGAATTTCCGCGTGCCGCCATGCATATGGAAAACAAGAAAGGCCGCAGTTTTCTGGAGCGGTTTCTGAATACCACCTACGGCGAACGCACCTGGTCAGCTTCGGAATTCCATCAATGGCTGGCTGCGCGCAAATTACCGTACGTGATCGATTGCAATCGCGACACCCAGCTGCAGCAGCGGTATGCGGATCGCGATCACACGCTGGTGCTGGGTGCATCCCGTCTCACCGGCACCCACTACCGTTTCGATCTGCATGAATTCCGTGATGGCGCCTATCGTCACATCACCCAGGACGAAGTGAACAAGGATTTGCCGGTGCTGTTCAAACCCATGGGTAGCCCGCTGCCGAAGCCTAGCTATGTTGCGTCTGACGCCGATTTCGTTGACTACATCACCGAACTGATGGGCGGTTTTGCAGTGCCGGCCTGGCTCAAGCAATACCGCCAGCAGAAGCGCTATCTGTTCCTGGGCATGCGCTTCAATCGCGACACCGAACGCATGGTGATGAGCGACCTGATCTACGATGCGGCGGATAACGCCGGCTGGGCTTTCATTCCCGAGCCCAGCGCCAAGGAAACCCGCTTCTGCAGCCGCAGGAACATCCAGATCGTGCAAGCCGACTGGACCGATCTGCTGGCCGGCACAGTACCGGTAGCGTCGCAGGTTGCGTAACTGAATTAATTTTTCACAAGAGTTTTATACGGAGAGCCACACCCCATGCTGATCAAAACCTATGAATCCCAGGCGCTGCTGTGCAATGTCAGCGTCAACGCGCCCACCACCAAAGCCGGGCTATATGCATTTCGCGGCGACATGGTGCTGGAGGAAGGCGACATCGCCGACGCCTCCGGCCGCCGCATGCCGCCACGTTCGGTGATCAAGCAGGCCATCGTGCTGGTGGACAACGACAAGCTGCTGCTGGTGGCCGGCGCCCTGCCAGAACTGACACTGCTGCCGCTGTTCGCCGAACGCTATCGCAATGATTTCGCGCCGGGCCTGTGCACATTGTTCTATGTGGCAAACCTGTCCAAACCACTGCAGGTTGCACTGGATGGCGTGAACTACCTGCTGCTGCCCCATGACGAAGGCGCCGTGTGGAACACACTGATGGAAGACATGAAACTGGACAAGGATGATTTCAAGGGCCAGTCGGCGGAGGACAAGGTCATCACCATGTACGATGCGGTTCATGGCTTCAAACCCAAATTTGGCAGCGCCAGTTTCGACGATGCGCTGGCACATACTTTCGTGGTGAAGAAGGAAGCGCGCGGACCAGTGTGACGCCGCCGGCGCAGACCTGTCGGAATCGATACAAAAAAATGCCGGCCACTGTTCTATCAGGCCGGCATTTTTTATTGCTCTGCGAAAAGATCCACCGCAATGGGAACTGTAGCAGGGTATTACATATTACGAATGAACGTGATCAGAATGCTGGTGTCCCTCCCCACCACAACCGTCAGCATCGTGCGGCAAACCAGGCGCCAGATTTCCCATCAGGTATTGCTTCACTGCAGCAACCGGGTCCAGCTCCGCCGTCGTCAGCAGCCGTGTATTACGCTCACCCAACCGGCGCTGCACGCCCTCGCCACCACTGGCGGCAATGGCCACATCCACCGCATGCAATGGATGCCGTTCCGGGAAATCACTCACATGCCACTCATGCAGGCAGGCGTGTTCCGCCAGCTGGATGCTGTAGGCAATATCCAGCTCGCCATTGGGCCAGGCGTCGAACACCGTCCAGCGATGGGCCCGGCCCGCGTGAGACGCCACATTGCCAGACCGGTCCACCGCCACAGCAATCAGTTGTCGTGTGCTGTTCATATAAGTCACTCCGTAAACGGCTGCCATCAGGCTGCGTTGTCACTGCTGCGTTCGAAGCGCACCCGTTCTTCGGCTCCCACGCCGATCAGTTTGGCAAGCCAGGGCGGCGGTGCCGATCCCATCACGCCGCGCAATTTATCCAACACTTCCCTGGCCATGCCGCCCTCGACCACCTTTATCGGATATATCCCGGAGCGCACCACTTTCGCCGCCGCCGGCCCACCGATGGACACCACATACATCACCTGGCAGTCGTTGATCAGATTGGCGCGAAACGCATTCTTGTCGTCGGAAAAATCCGCTTCCAATGCCGACCGCACATCCACCAGCTGTACCGTATCGACAGTCACCTGGTACACCAGGAAGCGCAGGCAGGAACCAAAATGGCCATCCAGTTTTTCACCGCTGTTGGATGCCACCGCCACCCGCACCGAGTTGGCGGGAATGCTGTCCAGAGCGACCGGTTGCGGCAGCTGTTCATTGGACGCCTCGCCCCACAGAATACGCACAGCTTCCTTCATTTCCGGCAGTCCGATGCTGATATCCTCGCCATCTTCTTCACCGTCGGCACTGCCGAATCCGGTTTTCAGATCGGTGACGGTAACGGTCTGCAGGCTTTCCTCATTCAGCTCACCACTGATGCGACGGTGCAGGATTTCCAGCAGTTTACCTACGCCCACGCCGGGCAGGATCCGCGCGGCCAGGGCAATGCGCAATGCGGTTTCACGGTTCAGGTTCATCTCGCTCATGGGGCACCCTCTCTCACATCAGAATCAATCGTCATCATCATCTTCGTCATCCACGACACGGGTAATCTTGCGGTAAATTTCCACGCGATCACCGTCCTTCAGAACGCTGTCGAGTTTGACGAATTTTCCGTAAACACCAACCTTCTGCGCTTTCAGATCTATGTCCGGGCAAAAGCGCAGAATGCCAGATCGCTCAATGGCATCCGCCACCGTACAACCGTCATCCAGGTTGCAGTTGAGCTGCAATTGTTGCGGGCCCGCATACACCACACCTATTTTCATGAAGGCATCCTCCGCAGGATTGAAGTTCCCGCTGGTCACGACTGCAACATCACCAGCGGTGAGGAAGGCGCCTGCTGCCGCGCCGCCATGCGCTGGTCGACAATACGTTTGGCTGCAATCAGCAGGCCCAGCACAATGAATCCGCCCGGTGGCAGGATGGCCAGCAACACGCCGGTGTCTGGCGGCAGGATCTGCAATTCCATCCAGTGGAAGGCTGGCCCCAGCAGCGACGATGCATGCGCGAACAGCGTTCCGCCACCCAGTACTTCGCGGATGCCGCCCAGCAACGTCAGCGCCCAAGTGAACCCCAACCCCATGCCAAGTCCGTCCAGCATCGACGCCACCGGTCCGTTCTTCAGCGCAAATGCTTCGGCCCGGCCCAACACTGCGCAGTTGGTGACAATCAGCGCAATGAACAACCCCAGCACTTTGTACAGCTCGTGCGTCCAGGCGTTCATTGCCATGTCCACCAGCGTCACAGTGCCGGCAATCAGCGCAATCATTACCGGATTGCGCACTTCTGCCGGAATGGTGTTGCGCAACAGCGAGATCAGCAGGTTCGACAGAATAATCACCGCCGTGGTAGCGATACCCATACCCAATCCGTTGGTGGCCGTGCTGGTGACTGCCATCACCGGGCACAGGCCCAACATCTGCACCAGCGCGATATTGTTTTCCCACAGGCCGGGCATGAAGTGTTGACGAAATGACGACTGACTCATGACGGATTCCCCTGCGTATCTGCGGACGCCTGCGCCGCCGCTGCGATTTCGGCTGCGTGCCGGGCGTAGAATTCCAGTGCCTTGTGCACACCATTGACGATGGCGCGAGGCGTGATGGTGGCGCCGGTGAACTGGTCGAATTCACCGCCGTCTTTTTTTACCGCCCACTGCGGACGCTCCGTGTTCGACAGCGATTTGCCATCGAACGCCAGTATCCAGTCGCCTTTGTCCAGTTCAATCTTGTCCGCCAGACCCGGGGTTTCCTTGTGGCTCAACACCCGCACACCCTGGATCACGCCATGACGATCCACACCCAGCATCAGGGTGATCACGCCACCATAGCCCACCGTTCCCAGCTGGAATGCAGCGCCCTGCAATTCACCGTTGCGCAACGCCGGATACACTTCAACCGCTTGCGCCGAAAATTCCACGTCCGATATTTTGACGGCATCTTGCAGCGGATTATTGTCGTAAAGCGCAGGAGGCAACACCTGCGCCAGCAGTGCCAATTTGTCTTCCATTTGGCGCTGGCCGATCAGATCGCGGGTGCCGCGATCACCCAGCAACAATGTGATGGTCACTACAGCGCACAGAAAACCCAGTATCAGGCCCTGATAATCCAGCCGCGCCCGCAGCCTGGCCAGTCGATCTGCAATACCCGCTTCCGTGCTGGTGGCGGCCGCCGTCTCCGTGACAGTGCTTGAATGTGTGGTGTCGCTCATGATGCGTCGTCCAGCTCGTCAGGTTTTACCCGGTTGTTTTACCCTTGCGGTGGGCGATGCCGCCTGCAGCGGTTTGCCACCGGGCAAACGGCCATATACCCGCGGGCGCAGATAGCGATCCAGCAAAGGTGTCAGTGCATTCATGAACAGTACGGCGAAGCCCACCGCTTCAGGAAACGTCCCCCAATTGCGGATGATGAATATCACCAGCCCGCAACCGGCGCCGAACACCAGCTTCGCACTGCGTCCCGCCGGCGATGTCACCGGATCGGTTGCAATGAACAGCGCGCCCAGTAGCAATCCGCCGGAACTCAGATGAAACAGCGGCCCGGCATAATGCTCAGGCGCCACCAGGTTGGCCAGCAACGAAGGCAGCGCCACACCCAGCAACATTGCCACCGGCACTTCCCAGCTGATGATGCGCAACGCCAGCAACCAGAGCCCGCCCAGCAGCACCAGCAGTTCCGAGGTTTCACCCAGGCTGCCGGCAGTGCGGCCCACCACTGCTTCGATCAATGAAAAATCCTGCGCCAGCACATCGCGCGCATCCTGATGCAACGTGAAGGATGTGCGCAGGTGACCCAGCGCAGTGGCGCCGGTAAAACTGTCAGCTACCGGTGCGCCGCCAAACGAGATCGCCAGCGCCTCCGCAAACCCCGGCGCCTGCTCACTGCCGATTGGCAACGGCAACGCCCAGCTTGTCATCTGCACGGGAAACGCAATCAGCAGCGCGATCCGCGCCAGCATCGCGGGATTAAACAGATTCTGGCCGATGCCGCCATAAAGATGTTTGCCGATGCTGATGGCAAACAGCGCGCCGCCAGCACCGATCCACCAGGGCGCCCAGGGCGGAATCGACAGCGCAATCAGCCAGCCGGTCAGCAGCGCGGAGCCGTCGAGCAGGCGGCGCAGCGGTTGTCCACCAACGCGCAGGCACAACGCCTCGATTGCCACAGCGGTAACGCAGGTGGTCAGCCACAAAAACAGCGCGGGCCAGCCGAAAATATAAATCCCGAATGCAGTGCAGGGCGTCAGTGCCAAGCACACATGCAGCATGATGCGGCTGACGGAAGAACGATCGTGAGCGTGCGGTGCCGACGCCGGCTGATGGCTCATGGCGCTGCCTCCGTCGTGGTGGCTGTGGGTTTGCGTTTTTTCGCTTTCGCCGCAGCACGGGCTGCTTCCTCCTGCTCCAGGCGCAGCTGTCGCTGCTCCATCAACTGGCGGGTGTAATCATTTTTCTTCTCGGCGCTGCGTCGTGCATCCTGTTCACCCATGGCGTACTGGAAGTAATGCACCAGCGGAATATGGGACGGACACACATAGGCGCAGGAACCGCACAGAATGCAATCTTTCAATCCGTAATCGTCGGCGCCATCGAAACTGTCGGCGCGGGCGTGGGCCGCCATTTCCAGCGGCATCAACCCCATCGGACAGGCTTCAACACAACGGGCGCAACGGATGCAGGGAGACGCATCGTCGCGGGGCACTTCATGGCGATTCAGCGCCAGCACACCGGTGGCGCCCTTGATGATGGGCACCTGCGCATTGGGCAACACCATGCCCATCATCGGTCCACCCATCAGCAATTGCGCCGGCACTTCGGTGAGGCCGCCGCAAAAATCCAGCAGATTCTGCACCGGCACACCAACCCGCGTTTCCACATTGCGCGGCCGCGCCACACAACCACCCGCCACTGTCACCACGCGGGAAATCAGTGGCCGTCCATACCGCAGCGCCTGTTGAATCGCAAACACGGTACCCACGTTATGCACCAGCACGCCCACTGATGTGCTGCGGCCTTCTGCCGGCACTTCGCGGCCGGTGATTTCCTGAATCAGCTGTTTGGCCGACCCCATCGGATACAGCGCCGGCACCACTTCCACTTCAATGGCGCCATAGGGTTCGCTGGCGGCACGCATGGCCGCAATCGCTTCAGGCTTGTTGTCTTCGATTGCAATCACGATGCGATAGGCCCGCAGAATATGCTGGATCAGGCGCGCGCCATCGACGATCTGCTCGGCGCGTTCGCGCATCAGGCGGTCATCGGTGGTGAGATAGGGCTCGCATTCGCTGCCGTTCAGCAACACGGTTTTGATTTCGTGTCGCGCGCCCTGCTTCAGTTTTACCGCTGCAGGGAAAATTGCGCCGCCCAGGCCGACGATGCCGGCTTGCGCCACCCGGTCCGCCAGCGCCATTGGCTCCTGCGAAAAAGGATCAGAGGGAAGATCGACGTCGATCCAGCGATCATCACCATCGCACTCGATCACAATGCCGTTGGCCGCCAGGCCGGAAGGATGCGGCGCGGTTACCGGCCCGATGGCCACCACCCGGCCGGAACTGGAAGCATGTACCGGTGCCGACACCTCTGACGCAGCGGCTGCAATCAATTGGCCTTTCAGCACTTTGTCGCCCAACCGCACTACTGGCAACGCATCGGCGCCCGCGTGCTGACGCAGCGGCAAATACAAACGCTCCGGCAGTGGCGCAGTGGCGATGGTGAGCGCCGAGGAGCGATCCTTGTGACTGGCGGGATGCACGCCACCGCGCACTGGCGACAACAGGTTGAACATGAGCGTGACTCCTTCAGGCCGCCTGCGGCTTGGTCCAGTGCCAGGTATCCAGCGTGACGGATTCCGGCTGCAGCTTCACACAATCTTCCGGGCAGGCTTCGGCGCAATTTCCGCAACCGGTGCAAGCTGCCTGCAGCACTACATGAATCTGACCATTGGCACCGACGATGGCGTCCGTGGGGCAGGCGCGGTAGCAGCGTGTACAACCGGTGCAGGTGGCTTCCTCGATGGCAGCCACCATCGGCATCGCCATTGCGCCCGCTGCGTCAAGACCCACACCCAGCAAAGACGCAAGTTTTTCCGCCAGCGCGCGGCCACCGGGCGGGCAACAGGTCACCGGCGCCGATCCTTCCACCATTGCACTCGCTGCCGCACTGCAACCGGGAAATCCGCACTGGCCGCACTGACTGCCGGGCATCATCTGCTCCACCTGTTTCGTCAGCGGATTTTCCTCCACTGCGAATGCGCGCGCCGCCACACCCAGCATCAATCCCAATCCGATGCCCAGTCCCGAAATCACCAAGGTTGCGATCAACATGACATGCCTCCCGAGTTCAGCCCATTTCCTAAATTCAGCCAGCAGTAATCAATCCGGCGAATCCCATGAAGGTCAGCGCCAGCAGACCGGCCGTCACAAACGCCACCGGCGCGCCGGCAAACACCTTCGGCACCTGTGCCAGCGCAAGGCGTTCGCGCATTCCGGCAAAAATAATCAGAATCAGTCCGAAACCAAACGCGGAACCAAATCCGTACAGCGCGCTGTGCACCAGATTCTGACCAGCGCGCACACTGATCAGCGGCACACCCAGCACAGCGCAATTGGTGGTAATAAGGGGAAGATAGATGCCCAGGGCGCGATACAGCGGCGGACTGACTTTGCGAATTACGGCTTCGGTGAACTGCACCACGCCGGCAATCACCAGAATAAAAGCCAGAATGCGTAGGAAGCCGATACCCAACGGCTGCAATACGAAATGCTCTAGCAACCAGCTGGTGACCGCACCGAGCGTCATCACGAACGTGGTGGCGGCACCCATGCCCACCGCCGTGCCCAATTTGGTGGACACACCCATAAATGGACACAGCCCCAGGAAATGCACCAAAACCACATTGTTGACGAGCACAGTACCGATCAACAGCATCAGATAATCCATAGTGCATTCAACCTCGATTCCTGCCGCGCGATAACGCCGGCATCCTCTGAAATGACTTCGTACAGCTTGTCGGGAGGGATTTAGCATCAAGCATGCCACCGGATCGGCAGTCCAACCGACCTTCATACGATTTGAAAGCAGACTTGATCCAGCTCAATGTTCCGCCCCTGCAAACCCGGATACCAGATTGTTTTGGTCGGATATATTTTGTCGCTTTTCCAACAAACAACGACTTCCTCTGCCTCGTGCTGTGCCCTTTGCAACAGCGCAAATCATTCAGATAAAGCGCTTTTGTCGCATTTCTTCCCGGAAAAAACGCAGTACGTACTTTCCGCACCAGTTCGCGGCATACAAATTGCTAAATCTGTTAAAGCACACCAGAACAAGCACCAGCTTCAAAACAGCCAGGAGTTCCGTCCAATGACGAAGGCCAAGCGCACCGAATCCATGATTGAGAGTGAAACCAGCGCGCCGCAGGAGCCCGTCGCAGAATCCGCGCCCATCATCGGTGCGGCCATTCCCAAAGAGCCGGTCGTCATCGGCTCGGTTACCCTGACACCGGAAATATTCCTGCAGGCGGTGGAACACGCGCCGGTCGCCATCTCCATCACCGATCTGAAAGCCAACATTCTTTATGCAAATCGCGCGTTCAGCGCTGTAACCGGTTATGGCTGCGACGAAGTGATTGGCAAAAACGAATCCATTCTGTCTAACCGCACCACACCACGCTTGGTGTACCAGGCACTCTGGAGCCGGCTGCAACAGAAAAAACCCTGGTCCGGCGTACTGGTGAACCGGCGCAAAGACAATTCCCTGTACCTGGCGGAACTCACCGTGGCACCGGTGCTGAGTGAAGCGGGCGAAACTCTCTACTATCTGGGCATGCACCGCGATTCCAGCGATCTGCATGAACTGGAACAGCGGGTGAACAATCAAAAGCAAATGATTGAAGCCGTGGTGAATTCGGCGCCGGTGGCAATGGTGTTGCTGGATCAGGAAGACCGCATTGCCCTGGTGAACCCAAGCTTTCGCGCGTTGGCGACGGAACTGGCACCAGGCCGGCCGATGGATGAAGCGGTGGTCACCCTGCGCGAAGCACTGGGCGAACCTTTCATCGCACTGTGCGACAAGGGCACCAAGATTTCCAGCCATGAAATTTCCTTCGACATGGGCGGTTATTCCCAGCGCTGGTATGCCTGCCATGGCATTTCCATCCTGCTGGAAGACGAACGCGCCGGCAATTTTTTCTCCCAGCCGGAAGCCCGCTATCTGTTGTTATCCATCAACGACATCACGGAACTGCGCCAGCGCCAGCAGGATTCCCAGCTGAACGCGCTCAAGGCACTGATGGCTGAAGAGGAATTGCTGGAAGGCATGCGCGAAACCTTCAACGGCGCCATTCACCGCTTGCAGGGCCCGGTGAACCTGATCGGCGCGGCACTGAAAATGCTGCAGCGACGGTTAGGCGAGCAGGCGAAAAACGATCCGGTATTGCTGGCGATGCAGGAAGCGCAGAAAGCCGGCCTGGAAGCGCTCGACAGTCTCACTGCTTCGATTCCCGTCGTGCCTGAGGAAGCCAAACTGCCGGTGAACATGAACCAGCTGATCCGCGAGGTCATCAGTCTGTCCATCGACAAGCTGCTGGCCCAGGGCATCGTGGTGGAATGGAAGCCCGCCATGCATCTGCCCTGGGTGATGGGCCGCGAAAGCCGGTTGCGCAGCGTGCTGAAGCAGCTGGTGGACAACGCCATCGAAGCCATGAGTGCGCGCAACATCAGCCAGCGCGATCTGCTGATCAGCACCAGTGTGGAAAAAAATGTAGTGCGTATCGAGATCAGCGATTTGGGGCCCGGCATTCCTGCCGCACTCACCTACAAAGTGTTCGAGCCGTTTTTCTCTACCAAGCCACCGCACAAGGGTTGCCGGGGAATGGGTCTGCCGATGGTGCAGGAAATCGTGGCGGAACACGCGGGCACCGTTTACATCGACACCCAGTACCGCAACGGCTGCCGCATGATTGTGGAACTGCCCTTTTCTTCCGCTACCTGATCGCGACCGCACTCCGGGAGAGTAGTTATTGCCATGAGTACGCCGATGCACCTGCGAACCACGCCCAAACCGGTCAGCCGCACCGAGCTGCTGGAACGTCATCTGAGTTCGCTGTATCAGGTGGCACGCATTCTTAGCCGCACCCAGCCGATCGAGGAAACCCTGTCGCAGGTGCTCGCGATACTGCACAACGATGCCGGCATGCAGCACGGCCTGGTGACCATTTCCGATTCCGAACACAGCAGCCTGCAGATCGGTGCCATCCACAGCGAAAATGAAAATATCACCCGCACCTCCGGCTCGGTGCGCTACCGCATTGGCGAAGGCATCATCGGCGGCATTCTGAAACACGGTACCACCATGGTACTGGGCCGGATTTCATCGGAACCGCGCTTTCTCGACCGCCTGGCACTGTACGATCTGGAACTTCCGTTTGTGGGCGTTCCCATCAAAAATGCAGAAGGAACTACCGTGGGCGTGCTGGCAGCACAACCGAATGCGCCCGCGGATGATCTGCTGGCGGAACGCACCCGGTTCATGGAAGCGATTGCCAACCTGCTGGCGCAAACGGTCCGTCTGGCGGTGAATCTGGAACGCGGCGAACAGCTCACCACCGAGCGCGACGAACTGCGGCGCGAAGTGCGCGCCAAATTCGGTTTTGAAAACATGGTGGTCGGCCACACACCGGCCATGCGCCGGGTGTTCGACCAGATCCGCCGCGTCGCCAAGTGGGACAGCACCGTGCTGATCCTGGGCGAATCCGGCACCGGCAAGGAACTGATTGCCAGCGCCATCCACTACAACTCGCCGCGCGCACACCGTCCGTTCGTGCGTCTGAACTGCGCCGCACTGCCGGAAACCCTGCTGGAATCGGAATTGTTCGGCCACGAAAAAGGCGCCTTCACCGGCGCCATCAAGCAACGCAAGGGACGTTTCGAACAGGCCGACAGTGGCACGCTTTTCCTCGATGAAATCGGTGAAATTTCGCCGCAGTTCCAGGCCAAGCTGCTGCGCATTCTGCAGGAAGGCGAATTTGAACGCGTGGGCGGCAGCCAGACCATCAAAGTGAATCTGCGCATCGTCGCTGCCACCAACCGCGATCTGGAACAAGAAGTGGACAAGGGCAAATTCCGCGAGGATCTGTATTACCGGCTCAATGTCATGGCGATCCGCGTGCCGCCCCTGCGCGAACGCGCCGCCGACATTCCCGAACTGGCGGAATTCCTGCTGGATAAAGTGGCACAACGGCAGGAACGTCCACTGCACCTGACGGACAGCGCGACCCGCCTGCTGATGAGCTACAGCTGGCCCGGCAACGTACGCGAACTGGAAAACTGCCTGGAACGCGCCGCCATCATGAGCGAAGACGGCACCGTCGACGGCGACATCATTTCCCTCACCGGACTGGACGAAGATTCCCGCCCGCTGCTTACTCATTCCTCCGCCCCCGCCGTGGATTTCACCGACGAAACCATGGACGAGCGCGAGCGCGTCATCGCCGCGCTGGAACAAGCCGGCTGGGTGCAGGCGAAGGCCGCGCGCCTGCTCGGCATGACACCGCGCCAGATCGCCTACCGCGTGCAAACCCTCAACATCAACATGCGCAAAATCTGACAGCGCACGCCGGCGGCACTGTGTCGTACACCCCACACAATGCCGCCGGCGTTTTTGTCTGGAGCCCCACAAAAACCCCGTATTTTCCCGCCTGAAATCCTTTAAAAACAAGACTTTAATTTCGCGGCATATGAATTGCTATCAATACGGTGGAAGCCAGACTCACCACCTCGCCCGCAAGGGCACCGACCGGTGACCGACCATGGAACTGAGCGTATTGGGGCAGGAAAGCGGCGGCGGCTGCTCATCAGGCAGCTGTGGCAGCAGCAGCGAACAGATTTCCCACCTGCCGGACCACATTCTGCAAAAAGTACAAAACCACCCCTGCTATTCCGAAGATGCACACCACTACTTCGCCCGCATGCATGTGGCGGTTGCGCCTGCGTGCAATATCCAGTGCCACTACTGCAATCGCAAATACGATTGCTCGAACGAGTCGCGTCCCGGCGTGGTATCGGAAGTGCTGACACCGGAACAGGCCGTGAAAAAAGTTCGGGCCGTGGCCGCCACCATTCCGCAGATGACCGTGCTGGGCATCGCCGGACCGGGTGATCCACTGGCGAATCCGGATCGTACTTTCAGCACTTTCCGCATGCTGAGTGAGCAAACCCCGGACATCAAACTGTGCGTCTCCACCAACGGCCTGGCATTGCCAGCATCAGTGGACGAACTGGCCAAGCACAACATCGACCACGTCACCATCACCATCAACTGTGTCGATCCCGAAATTGGCGCCAAGATCTATCCCTGGATTTACTGGAACAACAAACGCATTCGCGGCAAGAAAGGCGCGAAGATCCTGATCGAGCAGCAACAGAAAGGCCTGCAGATGCTGGTGGATCGGGGCATTCTGGTGAAAGTGAATTCGGTGCTGATTCCCGGCGTCAACGACGAACACCTGAAGGAAGTGAGCCGCATCGTCAAACAGAAAGGCGCCTTCCTGCACAACGTGATGCCGCTGATTGCCGAAGCCGAGCACGGCACTTTCTACGGCGTGATGGGCCAGCGCAGCCCTGAGCCGGAAGAACTGCAGGATCTGCAGGATTCCTGTGCCGGCGACATGAACATGATGCGCCATTGCCGTCAGTGCCGCGCCGATGCAGTGGGTCTGCTGGGCGAGGATCGCGGCGAAGAGTTCACCATGGACAAGATCGAGGAAATGGAAATCGATTATTCCGCTGCCATGGAAAAACGCGCGGTGATCCACGCAGCCATCATGGAAGAACTCGACGAGAAGCAGGCCAAGAAAGCCCGCCTCGCCGCCATGAGCGTGCCCACCACGGAAACCGCTGTCAGCAAGCATTACCGTCCGGTGTTGATGGCCGTTGCCACCAGCGGTGGCGGTGTCATCAACCAGCACTTCGGCCACGCCAAGGAATTCCTGGTGTATGAAGCCTCGCCCGCCGGCGTACGTTTCATCAGTCACCGCAAGGTGGACCAGTACTGCATTGGCAACGACGCCTGCGGCGAAAAGGAAAGCGCACTTACCGGCGCCATTCGCGCCCTGAAAGGTTGCGAAGCGGTGCTCTGTTCCAAGATCGGCTATGAACCCTGGTCGTCGCTGGAAGAAGCCGGCATCCATCCCAATGGCGAGCATGCGATGGAGCCGATCGAGGATGCGGTAATGGCGGTGTACCAGGAAATGGCGGCTGCCGGCAAGCTGGAAGCCGCTGCGCCGGAACGACTGGAAGTAACAGCCTGAGAGGGTGACGGACATGGCACTGAAAATTGTCGAACTATGTGTGAACTGCTGGGCGTGCGTCGATGTCTGCCCCAGCGATGCGATCTACCACAGTTCACCGCATTTCCTGATCAATCCGTCGAAATGCACGGAGTGCGAAGGGGATCATGCCGATCCCCAATGCGCCAGCATTTGTCCGATCGAATCGGCAATTCTCAACGCCGCCGGTGAAGCCATCAATCCACCGGGATCGCTGACAGGCATCCCGCCGGAGAAAATGGAAGAAGCCATGCGCGAGATCCAGGCGCGCTGAATGCTTGCGGCATGATGAGGCCATTGCCATGGTGACTGTGCTGTTTTACGAAAAACCGGGCTGCGCCAGCAACGCCCGCCAGAAGCAGATCCTGCGTCAGGCGGGCGCCACCCTGGACGTACGCAACCTGCTCACGGAAGCCTGGACCGCACCGCGCCTGCGTACTTTTTTCGGTACGCGGCCGGTGGCGGAATGGTTCAATCCCAGTGCGCCGGCGATCAAGTCCGGCCGCATTGATCCGTTTGCCATCGATCCGGATTCTGCGGTGGGTGCAATGCTGGCCGACCCGCTGTTGATACGGCGACCACTGATTGAAGCCGGTGAATTCCGCTGCAGCGGTTTCGACTGGCCGGCACTGGCACAATCACTCGGGCTGCAGACAACCACTGTATCCAGCGGCAAAGATCTGGAAAGCTGTTCCCGCGCTTCCAGCGCCAGCAGCTGCAGCACCGCAGCAGGAGGCCAGGGATGAACGCCCAGCTTGCCTTGCTACCAGACGTCAGCACCGCACAAAACAGCAATCACGAATGGCTGAACCAGATCCTGCTGGCACAACGCAACGGTGAAGGTTGCCTGCCACACAACCTCGGGCTTGATTCCACCGCGTTCGCACAACTGCAACAAAGACTTGTCCTGCCCTTTCAAAGCAATGCCACCAACCAGGCCCTGGAAAAGGGCGAACTGCGCCAGCAGCTGCTGGAGATGCGGCGCGATGAATGGCAGGAAATCCGTGACTTATTGCTGAGCGGCCGTCGCAACGCCGACACAGCGGAAATCTGGCTGGCCGACATTGTTGCCGCCGGCTGCCTCGGTGGCAATCACCTGTGGCGCGATCTGGGCCTGCCCTCTCGGGCCGCGCTGCGCGACATGCTGCTGCACAATTTTCCCGTCGTGGCCCAGCGCAACGACCGCGACATGCGCTGGAAAAAATTTTTCTACAAGCAACTCTGCGAACAGCAGGGCGGTTATGTCTGCCGCTCTCCCAGCTGCGACCAGTGCCCCACCTACCAGGACTGTTTTGGAGACGAGCAATGAGCAAGTTCAAGCGAATCAGTGTGGACGAAGCCGAATGGTTGTTGCTGCAACACGAAAACCTGCTGCTGCTCGACATGCGCGACATGAACGCGTACTGCCGCCACCATCATCCCCGGGCCCTGCATCTCAACGACATGAACATGCGGTCGCTTCTGAAGCATTCACCCAAGAATATTCACGTCGTGATTTACTGCTACCACGGCAATTCCAGCCAGGACATGGCGCGCCTGTTCGCTGATTTCGGTTTTGAAAACTGCTACAGCGTGGATGGCGGTTTCGATGCCTGGCGTCTGGCACTGGTGCAATCCGTCACACTGCCGGGTGAATCGCTGCAGCGCTGGATCGCCGCCCGCGACCTGCCGCAGTCGCCAATGCCGGAACGGGTAGAAGCCCGCGCCTGAATTTTTTGTCTTAAACCTGCAACCCAAGGACACCACCATGACTACATCCAACACCGAAGCCGTCATCCGCCAGCAGATCGCCACCAACCCGGTGCTGCTGTACATGAAGGGCACACCGGACGCTCCGGAGTGCGGTTTTTCCGGCGCCACCGTGGCCGCACTCAAACGCTCCACTGTTCCCTTCAGTTTCGTCAACGTGCTGGCATCTCCCTTCATCCGTGAAAAGCTGCCCTCCATTTCGCGCTGGCCCACTTTCCCGCAATTATTTGTGGACGGCGAGCTGATCGGCGGCTGCGATATCGTGCTGGGCATGGAAGCGGACGGTTCCCTCAAGCCGCTGCTGGATGGCGCCGGCAAATCGGCACCCGTTGCCAAGGCGGCCGAGTGATGGAACGGCAAACAATTATCGACATCCTGCAGGCCGGCGTACCCAATGCGGAAGTGCTGCTGGATGGCGCCGACTGCAGTTTCACCGTGACTGTGGTCAGCCCGCAGTTTCAGGGCATGCGACCCGTGGCACGGCAACAACTGGCGCTGGAAGGTTTCACCGAGGCACTGCGCAGCGGCGAGATTCACGCTCTCAGCATCCGTGCTTTCACGCCAGACGAATGGCAGCAGCAATCGCGGCCGGTGATGCCGGCGTTATAACAGGCGCCGGTGCTATAACCAGAGTCTCACTGCAGCGAAAACCCTGCACCTGCGCATCCATTGACCAGCATCAACACGCGCGGCACTTTCCCGCTACCAGTGCCCGCGTGCCCCGAAAAACCTGACCGGCGTCATGGGAATCCCGCCTCACGCTCGCTAGCCTGAAAACAGTTGATAGCGGAGGTGTACCATGTTCCTAGATGATGTCGTTATTGCAGGTCTGATTACTGTCGGTGGCACGCTGGTGTTTCTGTTGGGAATCGGAGTGTTCGTGTACCAGGATTCCCATCGCAAGAAGCAGGAAAAGCCGCATAGCTGAAACACGGATTCACTCAGGGCGGCTCACTCGGGGCAATTCACTCAAGAGAGTCCGCTGCCTGCTGCAAACCAGACCGGTCGATCCGGTACAATGCCGGCGCCACTTTTGCGAGGGTGCCGGCACGTTTGAATTCCGCCACATGACGACTCACGGTTTCCATCGTGGTTGACAGAATGCCCGCGCTGTCCAGATTGCTCAGCAGGCGAAGCTGACCTTCCGTGTGGCCGATGTCATCCAGCATCAATAACAACCGCGCCAGTTTCTGCCGCACGGTTCCCTGCGACAACTCCATCATCCAGCGTTCCGCCGTGGCAAACTGCTGTTGCCAGCGTTGCAGCAGCGCGCGATAAAAAACCGGCTGCTGCGCAGCAATGCGGTCGGCCACCAGCACCGGGATTGCGCAGATATCCACGTCCGTCAGTGCTTCCGCCGACTGGTGATAGCGGGCTTCCAGAAATCCTTCCAGGCCAATACAGGTGCCAGGGCCGGCGATATGCACGATGCGCTGGTATCCATCCGCACCGGACTGCGTCAGTTTCACCAGCCCCTTGCGCACGGCATACAGCATGATGCCTGCTTCACCCTGACGGTAAAGCGTTGCCCCGCGCTTGACTTGAAGACTGTTGACCGCACCCACCAATTCAGACACCGCCGGCAGGTCAATGTCGGCAAACAGCATCTTCCTGCGCATGGAACAACGCTGGCAATCGGCGGGACGGCTGCGTTTGAATTCCGGCAGTCTGGCATTTTCCACAGCCAACGGTATCACAGCGACGCAGGATTCATTTTTCACGGGCGCTCCTGGTGTCATTCATTGCAGATCGATTTTTCAGTTTGCAGGGTGGCATTGAAAGATTGCGTTGCAAGAATAGGCCCCGGAACAACGTCCGACCATGCGCTGGAGCAGGATTTGATGTCGGCAGGGGATAATTGCCGGGAAAACGTGGTTGGGCCACTCCCGGCCCAACCAGGGGACTATGTTAGAATCCCGACAGGATTGCTTCCAGAGAATGTCCCGAAATCGCCAGGAGCCTGCGACATGCCCACCATACTGGTGCTGAACTGCGGCAGTTCATCAATTAAGTTTGCCCTCTATCCCTGCACCAGTGGGCACCCGGTTGCGACCACCCCGCTGTGCGAGGGTACCGCCAGCCGGCTGCAGGAAGCCGGCAACGGACAACTGCGCATAACCCACAACGGCGAACAACAGCAGCTGGCACTGGCTGGCGACGGTCACGCCGGTGCACTGCAGGCCATCATCCGCCAGTTGGATCAGTGGCACCTGCTGGACGACGTCAGCGCTGTGGGTCATCGCGTGGTACACGGCGGCGACCGCTTCCGCCAGCCCGCGCTGATCGACGCCGACGTGATCGCGCAGATCGAACACTATTCCGATTACGCCCCGCTGCACAATCCGGTCAATCTGGAAGGCATCCGCATCGCACGGCAGCTGCTGCCGGCATTGCCCCAGGTTGCGATTTTCGACACAGCCTTTCACGGCACCTTGCCCCCGGTGGCATTTCACTACGCGGTGCCGGCACAATGGCACAGCCAATGGGGCGTGCGCCGTTACGGTTTTCACGGCACCAGCCACCAGTTCATCGCCGAATCCATTCCTGCCCTCACCGGCACCGCGCCAGACGCCGTGCGCGCCGTGTCCGCGCATCTGGGCAACGGGTGCAGCCTGTGCGCGATCAAAGGCCAGCACAGCATCGACACCTCGATGGGATTCACGCCGCTGGAAGGACTGGTGATGGGCAGCCGCTGCGGCGATCTCGATCCGGGCCTGCACGAATACCTGGCAGACAAACTCGGCATCGACATTCACCAGCTCACCGAACTGCTCAACCGCGAAGCCGGGCTGAAAGGTGTGTCCGGCATCGGCAACGACATGCGCGAATTGCTGCAGGCCGCCAGCCAGGACCACGCCGGCGCGCAACTGGCCGTCAACCTGTTCTGCTACCGGCTGGCAAAATCCATTGCGTCGTATCTGGTGCCGCTGGGCCGCATCGACGCCCTCGCTTTCACCGGCGGCATCGGTGAAAACGCCGCACCGGTGCGCGCGCAAGTAATCGAATTGTTGCAGGGGCTTGGCTTCCGCATCGATCCGGGAAAAAACAACGCGCGCTCGCAGGAGCCGCGCAACATCGCTCCCGCTGGCGCGCCCGCAGTGCTGGTGATCCCCACCCGCGAGGAATGGATGATCGCCCGCCAGACCGCACAACTGCTTGCCCGACCTGACACAGAAAATGCCTGAACATTTGACAAGGAATCCACCGATGAAAACCCTGCTGCTGGCGCCCACCGAATCCGGAGTCGGACTCACCACCATCTGCCTGGGCCTGTTGCATGCGCTGGACCAGAAAGGATTGCGCGTAGCGTTCTGCAAGCCCTTCGGCCATCTCAAGGAAGACGGCGGTGATCGCTCGGTGCAACTGATCCAGCACTACACCGGCCTGAATCCACCGGCACCGCTGCCCTGCACGCGGGCGGCACAATTGCTGTCGGCCAATCAGGCCGACCTGTTGATGGAGGAAGTCATTTCCCTGCGCCAGCACACACTGGCGTCACTGACCTACAAGCCTGATGTGCTGATACTGGAAGGCGTCAACACCAGTGCCGACGATCCGGTGCTGGCGCAACTCAACGCGCTGATGGCGCGTTCACTGGACGCGCAGGTTATTCTGGTGACCACACCCCACGCCCAGTCGATCACCGAACTGAACCAGCGACTGGAATCCAGCGCCACCCATTTTGGTGGCGTTGGCGACCGCCGCGTCGTGGGCTGCATTCTCAACATGATCAACGCACCACTGGATCGTCACGGCCACATCCGTCCGGACATCGACAACCCGTCCTTCAATACCGCGTTGTCGTGGTCGCAGATCCAGACGCAACTGCCCATCCTGCAACGCAAGGATTTCCATCTGGCCGGCGCCATCCCCTGGGACGCCGATCTCACCGCGCCGCGCACCTGGGATGTAGCGCAATTTCTCGGTGCCACCATTCTGGCTGCCGGTGAAATCAAATTGCGCCGGGTACTGCACGTCACCATCGCCACCCAGCGTGTTGGCAACCTGCTGCAGGAATTGCAGCCCGGCACGCTGGTGATCACCACCGGCGACCGTGAGGATGTAGTGGTGGCCGCCGCACTGGCGCAGCTGAACGGCGTGTCGCTGGCCGGCGTGCTGTTCACCCAGCCAGCAGAGCTGCGGCAGGATGCGCTGGCGTTCTGCCGCCATGCCATCGACAAGGGATTACCACTGTTACAGGTGCCGCAGGACAGCTACCAGATGATCAACCTGCTGCCCGGCTTCGACAACAAGGTGCCGGTGGATGACGACATCCGCATTCGCCACGTAATGGAAACCGTGGCGCAGAATCTCGACAAACTCTGGCTGGCAAACCTGCTGGCGAGCAAGCGGGAATTGCGCCTGTCACCCGCAGCATTCCGTTACAGTCTGGTGCAGCGCGCCCGCGCCTCGCACAAAACCATTGTGCTGCCCGAGGGCGACGAACCGCGCACCATCAAGGCCGCTGTCACCTGTTTTCATCGCGGGATTGCCCGCTGCCAGCTGCTGGGCAATCCCGACACCATTCGCCAGGTCGCCGCCGCCAACGCGATTGCTCTGCCGCCGGAAATGGAGCTCATCGATCCGGTACCGCTGCGGGAAACCTATCTCGGCCTGCTGGTGTCGCTGCGCAAACACAAGGGGCTGACGGAAGAACGTGCACTGCAGGAACTGGAAGACAACGTAGTGCTGGGCACACTGATGCTGCACCAGAGCAAGGTGGACGGGCTGGTGTCCGGCGCCGTGCACACTACCGTCAACACCATTCGTCCGGCGCTGCAATTGATCCGCACCAAACCGGACATCAAGATCGTGTCGTCGATATTTTTCATGTGCCTGCCGGAACAGGTGGTGATTTTTGGCGACTGCGCCATCAATCCTGATCCCAACGCGGAAGAACTGGCAGACATCGCCATTGCCAGCGCCGATTCCGCCCGCGCGTTCGGCGTCACACCACGCGTGGCGATGATCAGTTACAGCACTATGGAATCGGGCACCGGCAGCGACGTGGACAAGGTGCGCGAGGCCACCCGCATCGCGCAGTCGAAACGCCCCGACCTGCTGATCGACGGCCCGCTGCAATATGACGCCGCCATGATCCCGACCGTGGGCGCCAGCAAGGCACCGGGCAGCAAAGTGGCGGGCAATGCCACCGTCCTGATTTTTCCGGATCTCAACACCGGCAACACCACCTACAAGGCCGTGCAGCGCAGCGCGCAGGTGGTGAGCATCGGCCCCATGCTGCAGGAGTTGAAAAAGCCGGTGAATGATCTCTCGCG
>JABLXQ010000028.1 GCA_013178375.1 Gammaproteobacteria bacterium | reverse complement strand
GCGGCGCGGGCGGTGTCCAAGTTCCGTCATTCTTTCAATGTCGACATTCCGCTGCGGGCGCTGTTTGAACTGCACACCATCGCCGACATCGCTCAGTATCTGGAAACCATGCAGTGGGCGGCCCAGGCGGCGGAAACCTCGCAGCAGGCCGGCAGCAGCGAAGGACGGGACGAGGGCTTCCTCTGATGGTCCGCAGTCAGGCATGGCACCGCTGTGCCTGACTGCGCTGTCACCGACCCCCGCACAGGCCACGGCGGCAGGGTTGTGCTAGTCTGGACTTCTGTCCCCAGCCAGTCGGGCCCACCGGATGCCGGTATCCCTGTTTCGCTGCAGCCTGCTTTTCCTTCTGCTGCTGTGCGCCCTTGGTGCACGGGCGGACCAGCCTGCCTCGCGCATTGCCCTCAACAGCCACGCCTGGGTTTACCTGGATGAAAGCGGTACCCAGAATCTGGCGCAAATATCCGATCCCGACCAGCTGCTGCGGCAATTCCCGTTTCAGCCCACGCCCCACGGCGAGGACAACTGGGGCTATGGCCAGCCGGTGTTCTGGGTGCTGGTGCCGCTGGAGAAGCTCGATGTCCACATCAAATGGTTTCTCGAATTCGCCTATCCGCTGATGGACAAGCTGGATCTGTGGCTGAAGTTTCCCCACAGCGAATGGCTGCACAAGACCACTACCGGCGACCAGCGCCCCTGGGGTACCCGCGAAGTGGAAAGCTCCCAGTTCTATTTCCAGATTCCCCGCCAGACCACCCACCTGTTGCTGCGGCTGGAAACCCACGGCGCCATGCGTTTCCCCCTGGCGCTGGTCAGCGAACAAGTGCTGCAGCGGGATGAGCGTCTGCTGCAGTTCGGCTACGGCCTGTTTTTCGGCGCGCTGCTGGTGATGATGTTCTGCAATGCGGTGATCTACTTGCTGGCGGTGGAGCGTTCCTACCTGTTCTACATGGCGTTGCTCACTGCCGTCACGCTGTACCAGGCTGCCATGAGTGGTTTCGGTTTCATGTACCTGTGGCCGGGACATGGTTACTGGATCAACGAGCATATCCAGCCGATCACCGTCGGGCTGGCCATGTGGTTTGTCTGCCTGTTCACCCGGGATGTCCTGCAGCTGGAGCCATTGCGGCCGCGGCTCGACCGCTTTCTGGTATGGCTGGGCTGGAGCGGGGCATTGCTGGCGCTGGCCGGCATCCTGCTGCCCTTCCGCTGGCTGATTCATATTTCCGCGCTATGGCCGCTGCTGGTGATCATGACCGTGGTGCACGCCGGTATCATCGCGCTGAGGGCGCGGCAGAAGGGTGCCGGCATTTTCGTGGTGGCCTGGAGCTGCGGTTTTCTGGGGGCCGCGCTGTTCATTCTGCAGCAGCTGGGCGTGCTGGCGCCGTCCTGGATGACCGAGCATGGTTTGAAGCTGGGCCTGATCCTGAACATGACGCTGCTGTCGTTCGTGCTGGTGTCGCACATGCAGCAGCTGCGACGGGAAAAGGCAACGCTGGAGAAGACCGCCCGCGACAATTACGAACTGGCGTTGATCGATGGCCTCACCGGCGTGCCCAACCGGCGTGCGTTCGACGACCGCCTGCTGTCCGAGTTTGAACGCACGTCCCGTGACGGCACCTCCATGGCGCTGCTGATGATCGATATCGACTACTTCAAGAAATTCAACGACAGCTACGGCCATCACGCCGGCGACGAAGCCCTGATCCGGGTGGCGCTGATCATGCGCAACTGCCTGCGGCGGCCCACCGACAGCCTGTACCGTTACGGTGGCGAGGAATTCACCGTGATCCTGGCGGACACCGACCAGCAGGGCGCGGACCATATTGCCACCCGCATCATGCGCGCCATCCGCAGCCTGTGCCTGCCGCACCAGGACAGCCCCTACAAGCAGATCACTGTCAGTGTCGGTATCAGCCTCACCAGCGGGCGCGAGGACAGTGCCAGCCAGCTGCTGCAACGGGCCGACGCCGCCCTCTACCGCGCCAAGCGCCAGGGCCGCAATACCTGCTCCCACGGCGAAACCCCGTCGTCAGGCTCTGTCGTCAATATGGGCGACTATTTCAAAAACACACCAAAAGACACCGGCTAACCCCTTTCAAACCGTTGCTTTTTGACTGAAAATTGCCGGTTTGTATCTGCTTCGGAAAGTCCGTTTCAATTGCGTATACACCCGGTATACATTACAAGAAAAAGAACAGGAACATTATGAACGTAGTAGAGCTTTTGGCGTCGCTGGCGAAACTGGACATCCGTCTCTGGCTGGAAGGGGACAACCTGCGGTTCAGCGCCCCCGAAGGTGCGTTCACCCCGGCGGTTCGTGACCAGGTAGTGACCCGCAAGCCCGAGATCATCGAATTCCTGCGTCAGGCCCGCAAACTCAACGAAGCACCCATTCCTGTCATTACCCGCGACCAGCCGATTCCTGTGTCGTTTGCCCAGCAGCGGCTGTGGCTGCTGGACCAGATCAATCCCCGCGATGTCACTTACAACATTGCCAGTGCCCTGCGCATTCGCGGCGCGCTGAACCTGGGTGTGCTGGAAAAAGTATTTGCCACGCTGGTGCAACGGCACGAAACCCTGCGCACCCGTTTTGCCAATGTCGATGGCGAGCCGTTCCAGGTGATCGATGCTTTCGAGCGCTGGACCCTGCCGCTGATTGATATCTCCGATCTCGATGCCGATGCGCAGCAGCGGCGCGTGATGGCCGAAGTGCACGCCGAAACCCTGACGCCCTACGATCTGGCCCAGGGCCCGCTGTTCCGCCCGCATCTGCTGCGGCTGGATGACAACCACCACATACTGCTGGCCGGCATGCATCACATCATCTCCGATGCCTGGTCGATGGATGTGCTGGTGAAGGAAATCGGCATCCTGTACATGGCATTTTCCGCCGGCATGGCGTCACCGTTGCCGCCGTTGCCGATCCAGTACGCCGATTTTTCCGTCTGGCAGCGCCAGCAGATGGCGGCGGACGAGATGGAAAAACATCTGCAGTACTGGGTGAAGACGCTCACCGGCACGCCACCCGTGCTGGATATCCCCACCGATCGCCCGCGCCAGGATTTTCCCAGCAGTAACGGCGCAGTATTTGATCTGAAACTCGATCCCGCCATCGCATCCGCCGTGAATCGTGCGTGTGCAGCACTGGATCTGACGCCCTACATGTTTTTCCTCGGCGCCTGGCAACTGCTGCTGGGCCGCTATGCCAGCAGCCAGGACGTGGTGATCGGCGCGCCCATCGCCGGCCGTGGGCGCAGTGAAGTGCAGGAGCTGATCGGTTTCTTCGTCAACCTGGTGTTGATGCGCGCGGACCTGCGCGGCAACCCCACCGTGAAGGAATTTTATGGCCGGGTGAAGGAAATGGTGCTGGGCGCCTTCAGTCACCAGGACATGCCGGTGGATCGTCTGCTGGATGTCATGCAGGTGGATCGTCAACCGGGCTATCCGCCGCTGGCTCAGTCGCTGTTCCAGCTCATCAATATCAGCGACCAGCAATCTGCACCGCTGGGGCAGGCGGCACTGGACATCGAACCGATCCGGTCGGTGCATGTGTCGGCACGCAACGATCTGGCCGCAGTCATTGCCAAGCGTGGTGATGTATTCAACGTGGCGGTGGAATACAACACCGACCTGTTCAACGAATCCACCATCGCCAACATGCTGGATCTGTATTTCTATCTGCTGGGTGAACTGGCCGCGCATCCGGACCAGAACATCGACGCCATCGAATTGCACGACGACGCCCATATCCTGCAGCAGATGGGATATGCGCCGGACCAGCATCAGCTGATCAAGCTCAACTCCAACCAGCTGTCGATTCACCTGGATGAAACCACGCACCTGCATACGGCGCAGAATGCTTTCGGCAATTACGTTGAACTGAAACACCGGCCGGAACTGGACAAGCTGACCCAGGCGCTCCAGTCCATCGTTGACGAATCGCTGGTGCTGCGTTCCAAAGTCGCGCCCTGCGATATTCCCACGGCCGATGTCGCCTATCTGGTGGCGCGCAACCAAATCAAGGTACACCTGAAGATTCACGACTGGTCCCGCGATCAATTGCAGCCGGCACAGTTGGAGGAGCAGATACTCAAACTGATGCACCGGCGTTATCAATGGCCGGAAGAGGAACTGATCAGCTATCACCTGGTGAATGGCGGTTCCATGCGCGTGTATCTGGTGATTGCCTGCCACCACATTCTGCTGGATGGTGCGGCGACCTATATTCTGATGCAGAAAGTGCTGCACCGTTATGCGCTGTTGCTGAAAGGGCAGGGTGTGGTGCTGGCGCCGTACCAGGAAAATGCACTGGCATTCCTGCGCTGGGATCGTGAAAACATGGACAGCGCCAGCACCCAGGCGTACTGGCAGCAGGCCTTGCAGGGTGTGGAAGCACTGAATTTCACCCGGCCGTCTACAGCGCCGCAGCAGGTGTCAGCCTTCAATGACTGCCTGCTGAGCGTGAATCTGGACCGGCGCCAGCTCGACAAGGTGAAGGAATTCTGTGTTGACCGGAGCATCAATCCGCCGCTCTATTTCAAGGCGCTGTTTGGCATGGCGCTGGCGCATTACTGCCGGCCCGAAGCCAGTTTTGTGTTCTATGAATTTTTTGGCAATCGCGCCGATGGCTGGGGCAATTCCCTGGGCTGTTTCTACCAGCAATTTCCAGCGCTGTTCGACAAGACGTTGCTGACACGCGACGCCACTTTCACCGACTGGTTCACCGCGCTGAAAAAATCCCGCGATAACGCGCGTGGCCAGCGCGCACTGTCACTCGCCTGGCAGAGCCGCAACGTGCCGCTGGGCCGCAACATTTTCATGTACAACTACTACAACTTTGTAGTGGAAGTGGAAGTGGCGGGGCAGACGTTGCAGCCGGTCATGTCGGCGCCGAAAGTGGATGGCGCGGTACAGTTCATCGTCAAGGAAGAGCCGCGTGGCTTCACCCTGGAGTTGCGCTATGACGTCACCCGGTTTGACGATCTGCAATTGCTGCAGCGTATTGTGCATATCAACGAGCAGATCCTGTTCGGCAATCTGGACAAGGTGTCGCAGCTCCAGTTTCTGTCGGTGCCTGAGTACAACCGCCTGCAGAACTGGAGTGGCGACAATCGGGCCACGGATACTGAATCGGTTGTAAGCAAGTTCGAGCGTCAGGCAGCGGCAACGCCGGATGCGGTGGCGCTCATCAGTGGTGATGCGCAACTCAGTTACCGTGAGCTGAATGCACAGAGCAACCGGCTGGCCCACTGGCTGATCGGCAAAGGTGTAAAAGCGAATGTGCGTGTCGGCATTTGTCTGAACCGTTCTGTGGATCTGGTGGTGTCGGTGCTGGCGGTGTTGAAAGCGGGCGGCGCCTATGTACCAATGGACCCGGCCTATCCCCGCGAACGCCTTGCGTTCATTTTGCAGGACAGCGCCGCGCCGCTGGTGCTGGCCCGCAGTGAATTCTCGGCAGCGCTGGATGTGGTGAAATCCGAATCGGTACTGCTGGATCGTCTGTCGCTGGCGGACCTGCCGGCGCACAATCCGGGTGTGGCAATCGATCCCGATCAGCAGATTTATGTGATTTATACCTCCGGCTCCACCGGCCAGCCCAAAGGCGCCATGGTGCAGCATCGCGGTGAGACCAACCTGCAGCACTGGTATCTGTCGGCTTTGAATGTGACCGCGCAGGATCGCACCTTGCTGGTGAGCGCGGTGGGCTTCGACCTTACCCAGAAAAACCTGTTCGCGCCCTTGCTGGCGGGTGCCGCGCTGGTGCTGCCGGCGATGGAATTGTTCGACGAAACCGAACTGCTGCACCTGATCGAGCAGCACAAGGTGACCTGGGTCAACTGCGCGCCCAGTGCGTTTTATCCGCTGGTGGAATCTGCTGCGTCACATGGTTACCGCGCATTGCAGAGCCTGCGCTTTGTGGTGCTGGGCGGCGAACCGATCCGGCTGGCGGCGTTGTATCCCTGGCTGTCGACCCACGGTTGCCAAGCACAGTTGATCAACAGCTACGGCCCCACCGAATGTACCGACGTGGTGGCCTGGCACAAAGTGGATCACATCGAGTCGGTCAACCAGGTGCTGCCCATCGGCAAGCCGGTGAAAAACCTGCAGCTGTTCATTCTCAACGACAACCTGCAACAGGTGGTGCCCGGACTGGCAGGCGAAATTTGCGTGGCCGGTGTGGGTGTCGGCCTCGGCTACATCAATCGCGATGAACTGACGCAGAGCGTTTTCATCAGGAATCCGTTCGGTGCCGGCAAGCTGTATCGTACCGGCGATTTGGGCTGTTATCTGCCCAATGGCGACATCGAATACCTGGGACGCAAGGATTTCCAGATCAAGCTGCGTGGTTTGCGTATCGAACTGGGTGAAATCGAGCACGCCCTGAAACAGCTGCCGGATGTGGAAGACGGCCTGGCGCTGGTGAAGGACGACAAGCTGATCGCGTATGCGGTTTCACCGCAGCCAGTGATTGATGACTGGCGCGGGCGGATGCGTGAACATCTGCCGGAATACATGATTCCTGCCGTCATTGTCACGCTGCCGCAGTGGCCGTTGACGCCAAACGGCAAAATCGATCGCAAGGCGCTGCCTGATCCGGCCGCCATTATTGCCCAGGCCAGCGTTTATGTGGCGCCGCGTACCGAGCTGGAAGCACAGCTGGCCGCCATCTGGCAGGATCTGCTGCAAAAACCGCAAATCGGCATGCTGGACAACCTGTTCGATCTCGGTGGCAATTCGCTGTTGGCCACCCGCATTCTGTCGCGGGTGAAAAAGCAGCTGGGCGTGCAGATTGCTGTGCGTGAACTGTTCGTTGCGCCCACCATCGCCGATCTGGCGGTGGCGATCAATCGCGCGCAGCAGATCGAAAATATTCCGCCGATTTCAACCGTGGATTACGCCGTGCCGCAACCGCTGTCGTTCGCACAGCAACGGTTGTGGTTCCTGGATCAGCTTGATCCCGGCAATACCGCCTACAACATGCCCGGAGCGTTTCGCGTCAAAGGCCGGCTGGATGTGGGCGCGTTCGAGCAGGCGTTGCAGGAAATCGTGCAGCGTCACGCGGTGCTGCGTTCCCACACAGTGATGGTGGATGAACAGCCCTGTCAGGTGATTGGCAACGGTGGCGACTGGCATCTGCAGCAGCGCGATTATTCCACTGTGTCGGACGACGCGCTGGAGCCGATGCTGCGCGAGCGTATCGCCCAGTGGCGGCTGCATGCGTTTGATCTGGCAGCAGGCCCGCTGTTCAAGGTGGAACTGATTGCGCTGCGGCCGGATGACTGGCTGCTGCTGGTGAATACCCATCACATTGCGTCCGATGGCTGGTCCAACGGTGTGATGATGCGCGAGTTGGGAATTCTGTACGACGCCTTCCTGCACAAGCGGCCGTCGCCGCTGCCACCGTTGCGGATTCAGTACGTGGATTTTGCCCAGTGGCAACGGCAGTGGCTGAGCGGTGATGAGCTGGAACGTCAGGTGGGTTACTGGCGCCAGCAACTTGTGGGCGGCGAAGTATTGAATCTGCCGACCGACCGCCCGCGCCGCGCCGACACCAGTTTTGCCGGCAATGTACTGAATTTTTCCATCGACCCGCAGTTGACTGCGCAGCTCAACCAGCTGACCCGGCAGCAAGGTGCAACCCTGTACATGACGCTCATGGCGGCCTACATGGTGCTGCTGGCGAAATACAGCAACCAGACCGATATCAGCGTGGGCAGCCCGATCGCCGGGCGCAATCACGAGGATATCGAATCGTTGATCGGCTTTTTCGTGAATACGCTGGTGTTGCGCGGTGATGTGCAGCCGTCGATGCCGTTCGTGGAACTGGTGCAGCAGCTGCGTCAGAATACCCTGAACGCCTACGCCCACCAGGATGTGCCATTCGAGCGCCTGGTGGATGAAATCGTGCGTGAGCGCGATCTGCTGCATTCGCCTCTGTTCCAGGTGATGTTCTCGTTGCAGAACGTGCCGATGGACGCCAATTTCACGCTGCCCGGCCTGAAAATCGCCAACCTGCCGCAGCAGGATGTGGTGGCGAAGTTCGATCTGGATTTCAGCATGGTGGAACTGGATGGCGGACTGAAAGGCGAAGTGGTGTACCGCACCGGCCTGTTCGAGAAGCGCACGGTGCAGCGGCTGATCGATCATTACATCGCGATTCTGCAGGCGGTCTGCCGTCAGCCGGAGAGCACGATTGCCAGTATCTCGGTACTGACACCGGCGGAAACGCAACGCCTGCACGCCTGGAACGACACGGCGCGGGAATATGACCGCACACTGACCATGCAGGCGATGTTTGAGCGCCAGGTGGATCGCACGCCGGACCTGCCGGCGGTGCTGTGTGGTGATGCGCAACTGAGTTACCGCCAGCTGGAAGCGAAGGCCAATCGCTACGCCCATGTATTGATGGAAATGGGTGTGCGTTCCGGTGATGTGGTGGGCCTGTGCCTGACCCGTTCCATCGAGCTGATCGAAGCACTGCTGGGCATTCTGAAAACCGGCGCCACCTATCTGCCGCTGGACCCGGCGTATCCCGCCGAACGCTTGCAATACATGATCGAAGACGCCGGCGTGAAGGTGCTGATCGCCCGTTCCGATCTGGCCGATGCCGTCAAAACAGCAGCTAACAACATTTTCTTCGTCGATCAATCCGCTGCGGCGTTGCAGGCGGCTTCCACTGCGCGGCCTGCGCCACAAGGTTCGGCGGAGAACCTGCTGTATGTGATCTACACCTCCGGCTCTACCGGCAAGCCCAAGGGAACTGCTGCCTATCATCGCGCCGAGGTGAACCTGCAGGCCTGGTATTGCCGCGATTTCCATCTGGGCGAGCGGGATCGCGTGCTGCTGATCAGCGCCATCGGTTTTGACCTGACCCAGAAAAATCTGTTTGCGCCGCTGGTTTCCGGCGCCGCGCTGGTGATTCCCACCCGGCATGAATACGATCCGGCGGACCTGATCGCACAGATCGCACGCCACCGCGTCAGCTGGATCAACTGCGCGCCCAACGCGTTTTATCCGCTGGTGGAAGAGGCGGAGGATCTGCAGCAGCTGCAATCCCTGCGCTACATTTTCCTCGGTGGCGAACCGATTGATTTTGACCGTCTGCGTTTTTGGTTGCAGCACAGCGCGGCCAAGCTGGTGAACAGTTACGGCCCCACCGAATGTACCGACATTGCCACCATTCATGTGGTGAACGATGTGGACGCCTACCAGGGCAACAGTATTCCCATCGGCCGCCCCATCGACAACGTGCGCGTTTATATTCTCGACGAGCAGCGGCGCATGGTGCCGGAAGGCGTACCGGGTGAACTCTGCATCGGTGGCGATGGTGTTGGCCCCGGTTATCTGCGCGATGCCCGCCAGACCGCCGACAAATTCTTCTCTGATCCGTTTGGTGCGCCAGGCGAGAAGCTGTACCGCACTGGCGATCTGGCGCGCTTTCTGCCCGATGGCGAAATCGAATACCTGGGCCGGATCGACACCCAGGTGAAAATTCGCGGCTTCCGTATCGAGCCCGGCGAAATCGAAGCGACCTTGCGTCAGCTTTCCACTGTAAAGGCCTGCGCGGTCATTGCCCGCGAGGATCAGCCGGGGCGCAAGGAACTGGTGGCCTATGTTGTCTTCCAGGCGAATGAGCTTTCGTCTAACGATTTGCGCGCGCATCTGAAAAAGCAGCTGCCGGAATTCATGGTGCCCGCCCATTTCGTGACGATGGATGCACTGCCGCTGACACCGAATGGCAAGGTAGCGCGTTCGCTGCTGCCGGCGCCGAACCGGGACAATGCCGGCGATCGCGTGCTGGTGGAACCGTCAACCGCGACGGAAAAAACCGTGCTGGCGATCTGGCAGGGCGTACTGGGTACAGATGCGATTTCGGTAGAGGATGATTTTTTTGCGGTAGGTGGCCATTCGCTGCTGGCAACCCAGGTGGTGTCCCGACTGCGTCGTGAATTCCGCATTGATCTGCCGCTGCGTTCGCTGTTTGAGGCGCCCACGGTGCGTCACACGGCGGCGGTGATCGATCGTGTGTTGCTGGATTCCACGCAAAACCAGCTGCCACCAGTGGTGCGGATCGACCGCGCCGGCAAGCTGCCCCTGTCGTTTGTGCAGCAGCAATTGTGGTTGCTGGATCAGCTCGACCCCGGCACGCCCGCGTACAACATGCCGGTGGCGCTGCGCATCGCTGGCGCGCTGGATGTGGCCGCGTTTGAACAGGCCTTCCGCCAGGTGATCGCGCGCCATGAAACCCTGCGCACCAATTTCATCGTGCAGAATGGCGAGCCGGTGGCCGTGATTCGCGGCGATGCCCAATGGCATTTCGATCAGGTGGATCTGTCGCCCCTGGATGCGCTGGCGCAGGATGCGCGGGTGCAGGCCATTGCCACGCAGCAGACAGAGCAGGGCTTCAATCTGGCGCAGGATTGCCTGATTCGCGGCAGCCTGATCCGGTTGGGTCAGGACGAATCCGGCAAGTCACGGTTCGTGTTTGTCGGCGCGATTCACCATATCGTGTCCGATGGCTGGTCGCTCAATATCATGATCGCCGAGCTGATGGAATTTTATCGCGCCGGTCTGCAAAACCGGGCGGCGTTGTTGCCGGAACTCGACGTGCAGTATGTGGACGTGGCCGCGTGGCAGCGTCAGTGGCTGCAGGGCGAGGTGCTGGATTCGCATATCGCGTTCTGGCGCGATCAGCTCGACAACGAACATCAGGTGTTGAACCTGCCCACGGATTTCCCGCGTCCGCCGGTGATGACCAGCAATGGCGCCTCGCTGGGTTCGCTGTTGCCGGCGTCGGTGGTGTCCGGTGCACAGCAATTGGCACGGGAAGAGGGCGCAACCCTGTTCATGGTACTGCTGGCGGCCTACCAGTTATTGCTGGGCCGTTATTCCGGGCAGGAGCGTGTCAACGTGGGCACGCCCATTGCCGGTCGCGATTCGGTGGAAACGGAAAATCTCGTTGGCTTCTTCATCAACACGGTTGTGATGTCCACCGATGTGAGCGGCGATCTCACTTTCAGGACATTGCTACGGCGGGTGCGGGAAGTGGCACTGGGTGCGTACGCCCATCAGGCGCTGCCGTTCGAAAAAATCATCGAGGAACTGAAGCCGCGTCGCGATACTTCGCGCACGCCGTTCTTCCAGGTGTTCCTGAATCTGCTGAACCTGCCGCCCCAGGCAGATGCGCAGGCGGATTTGCTGATCGAACCGCTGCTGCGCGAGGATAATCACGCCCATTCCAAATACGATCTGAATTTATATGCCAGCGAAACCGGCACTGAGCTGGAATTGCTGATGGTGTACAACCGCGATCTGTTCAATGCCAAAACGGTTGAGCGTTTGCTGGCAGACCTCTCCTTGCTGATGGAACGGGCGCTGGCACGGCCGGATGAACCGCTGGTGCGTATCAATACCCGCAGTGAACGGGATCAGGTCTGGTTGCCAGCCCTGGATCAGCCGATTGCGAAATCCGCGTTTGTGTCGCCGGTTGAGCGTTTCCTGCAGCTGGCAGCGCGGCAGCCGGAGGCCATTGCGATTCGTGCCGTCAACCAGACCCTGCGTTACCGGGAACTGGAAGCGGCGAGTGCCACCATCAGCGCACAGCTGCAAGAGGCGGGTGTGGGCGAGGGCGATGCCGTTGCGATTCTGGCAGAGCGTTCACCTGCGCTGGTGGCTTCTCTTCTCGGCGTGTTGCGTGCCGGCACGGTATTTTGCGTTCTGGATACCGCTTACCCGGTTGAACGGCTGGCGGGTTATGTGCGTCTGCTGCAACCGAAGGCGCTGCTGATTGCCACCGCGCAGGATAATCCGGTGCTGACCGCGTTGGCCCCGGTGCTGGATGAATCCGGCTGCCGTCAGCAATGGCATGTCGCGGAGGCTCTGGCTGGAAAAGCCGCACAGCGCGCAGCAGAGCGTCACGATTTGCAGCGGCGTGCCTATGTTGCCTTTACCTCCGGTACCACCGGTGTGCCCAAAGGCATTGCCGGTCGTTTCGAGCCCGTCGCACATTTCGTTGACTGGTATATCGGTGAATATGGTGTGACAGCGCAGGACCGGTTCAGTCTGCTGTCCGGACTCGCGCACGATCCGTTGTTACGTGACATCTTTGTTCCGTTGGCGGCGGGCGCGCAAGTTACGATTCCGGCGGCAAATCAACTGACGGATTCCGCCGCGCTGCTGAACTGGTTTGCGCAGGAAAAAATTACCTGTACTCACCTGACGCCGGCAATGTGTCGCGTGCTGACCGCCGGTTCGTCATCGACGCAAATCCCTGACCTGCGTCTGGCAGGTTTCGGTGGTGATCGCCTGACACTGGATGTGGTGGCAGCGCTGCAGGCAATGGCGCCAGCC
Organism: Gammaproteobacteria bacterium; assembly: GCA_013178375.1. GTDB lineage: Bacteria > Pseudomonadota > Gammaproteobacteria > Pseudomonadales > Ketobacteraceae > Ch67. The sequence goes on along the minus strand of JABLXQ010000028.1, from coordinate 145,212 downwards.
GCGCAGGCAGTGAATTTTTACGGCACCACGGAAACGCCGCAGGTCATGGCGGTGTATCCGGTTCCGTCCGCGCAAGTCGCTACGGTTGGCACGCTGCCCATCGGTCGTGGCATCGAGGGCGTGCAGATCCTGGTGCTGGACGAAAAACTGCATCTCTGTGCGCCCGGTTGCGTGGGCCAGATCGCCATCCGCACGTCGTATCTCACGGAAGGTTATATCTCCGGTGAGGATTCCGGTCGCTATGTGCAGAACCCGTATCACCGTGATGCCGCTGACCGTTTTTATCTGACCGGTGACCGTGGCCGCTATCGTCTCGATGGTCTGGTGGAATTCCTCGGCCGCATGGATCAGCAGATCAAGATCCGGGGTTTCCGGATCGAACCGGGTGAGATTCAGGCGGTGGTGAACCGGCTGGAGTTTGTCGCCGAATCCGTGGTGGTGCCCGCCACTGATCAGCGCGGCGATCCCTGTCTGGTGGCGTATGTCGTGCTCACCGGCGACAGCGAGGGCTGGCAGGATATTCTGAAAGCCAGCCTGCGCCAGAATTTGCCGGACTACATGGTGCCCGCGCTGTTCATTGCGCTGGACCGGATGCCGCTCACACCCAACGGCAAGCTGAACCGGATGGCATTGCCGAACCCCGCCGATTTCTGGCAGGCGCGCGAGTATGTGGCGCCGCGTTCCGATATCGAACGCGAGATTGCGTTGATCTGGCAGGCGGTGATGAAAACCGATCAGATCAGTGTGCTGGATCATTTCTTCGATATCGGCGGCCACTCGTTGCTGGCGGTGCAGATCGTGACCCGGGTGAAGGACAAATTCGCGGTGGAATTCAGCATGCGCCGCCTGTTCGAGGTGTCCACCATCGCGGGCATGGCGAGTTATGTTGAAAATGCGCTTTGGTTGCGGCAACCGGCGGCGGAAGAATCTGCCGGCGACACTGACGATTTCGAAGAAATCGAACTATAAAAAATGACAATGCCAATACAAATAAAGCCCTGCAGATTATTCGAAGATGGACGCTCTGCGGCAGGGATGCCGCGGAGCAGCCCCCAGGGATGGGTTCACGGCGTGTCCAGATTTGAATAATCTGCGGGCTTTATTTGTGTTGTTCTCAATAATCAGCGGACTTGAATCCACTGACTTTGCGCTGTTAAGGAATCTGCGTCACTCATGAATGTGCTTGATCTTCTCTCCCAGTTGCGCCGCGCCGGTATCCAGCTTTCCCTGGATGGCGACAAACTGAAAATCAAGGCGCCGCAGGGCGCCATGACCGATGAGGTCAAGGCACAGCTCAAAGAGCAAAAGGACCAGATCGTGGAATTCCTGCGGGAAAGCCAGGTCCAGCAGACGCAGTCCGCCTTTGAGATTCTGGATCGCACGGGAAAATTGCCGCTGTCGTACACCCAGCTGGCGCTCTGGACCATGGACCGGCTCAATCCCGGCTCCATCGCCTACAATCTGCCGATGGCGTTTCTCTTCACCGGCAAACTGGAAATCGGGCGGATCAACAAGGCCATTTCCACCATTCTCTCCCGCCACGAAGCCCTGCGCAGCACCATGCAGGAGGACGCAGACGGTTCGCCCGTAGTCGTGATCACCGAGCCGGCGCCGTTTTCCATTCCGGTGCACGGCCTGCATCTGGACGCCGTCGACCACAAAACCGCACGCATTCGCACGCTGGTGTATGAGCTGACCAACAAGGGTTTCGATCTTGCGAACGGGCCACTGTACCGTTTCGATCTGGTCAAGCTCAGTGGCAGCGGCGTTGACGAGGAACAGGGGCAGTTTGTGCTGGTGGCCTGCCTGCATCACATCATTGCAGACGGTCTTTCCCTCAACCTGCTGATCCGCGAGCTGGCGTTGTTGTATGCCGCTGACCTGCAGGGAATGCCTGCGCCACTGGCGCCACTGCCGGTGCAGTACGTGGATTTCGCCCACTGGCAGCGCCAGCGTTTCGCCGGAGAAAAAATGCAGGCGGAAATCGAATTCTGGCGTGCGCAGCTGAAGGATGTGCCGTCGCTGCTGGCGCTGCCCACCGACCGGCCGCGTCCGCCGATTCAGACCACACGCGGCACCAAATATTATTTCGATATTGCAGATTCCATTTCGTCGCCGCTGGCGGCGTTCTGCCAGTCCCAGGGCCTGACCCTGTTCATGGGCCTGATGGCCGGTTTGCAGATGGTGCTGTCGCGTCACGCCAATCAGTGCGATTTCTGCATTGGCATGCCTACCGCCGGTCGCAATCAAAAAGAAGTGGAACAGTTGATCGGATTTTTCGTCAACGGTGTGCTGGTGCGTGCCGACCTGAACGGCAATCCCACCTGGAGCGAGCATGTCGGCCGTGTCAAACAACGGCTGCTGGATGTGTTTGCCCATCAGGATACGCCGGCGCAACTGATCATCGATCACCTGGAAGTGCGGCGCAATCCAGCCTATCCGCCGCTGGCGCAGGTGGGTTTCCAGCTGCAGAATTTTGCCACGGCAGTGCAGGGCGGCGAGCAGGACACCGCCATGCTGGATACCTTCCGCCAGATGACAAAACTCAGCATGGAACCGCTGCGGCTGGAAGAGGCGGAATCCAAATTCGACATGATTGTCAGCGCCGTGCAGAACGGCAATATGCTGTCCGGCTATGTGGAATACAACACCGATCTGTTTGATGAAAGCACCGTCGCGCGCATCGTGCGGCACTGGCAGGTGGCGCTGGAATCGATGCTGTCCGGTCGCGATGAGCGGATCGACAATGTGGTGCTGGAGCCGGAAGCGGAATTGCGCCGGCAGCTGCAGGTGGCGGACGATGAACAATTGCTGCCGCTGACATCCACCCAGATTGCATTTATCCAGGATGTCCAGTTGCGGCCTGCCACCCGGCAATATGCGGTTGGCTTCCTGTACGCCATGCATTTCGATGTCGATCAGGCGTTGCTGCGCAAAGCGATTCATACCGTGAACATGGCGCATGTGGCGTTGCGGGTGCGCTTTGTCGCGTGCGATCTGCCCTGGGCTGAACCCTTTTACCAGATTATTTCAGCGGACGATCCGGTGCTGGTGGAAGCGCTGGACCTGCCGGCAGATGTTGCGGATCAGGACCGGTTTGTTGCCGAACATTTTGATCGCTGGTGTTATCGCACCCATGATGTGTTCGACCGCGATCTGGTGCGGCTGCAGATTGTGAATGGCGGTGCCGGGCGGCACTGGCTGCTGCTGTCCACCCATCACATCGTGCTGGATGGCATGGGCGGCATGAATTATCTGCTGAAAATCCTGGCCTGCTACGAAGGGCTGGTGAATGGTACGCCCAGCGAGATGCACGACGGCTACGCCGCTTTCATTCCGGAAAACCGCAATGAGATAGATCAGGCTGCCACGCTGGCATGGTGGCGGCAACGTTCGCTGCCGGTGGTGCCTATCGATTTTTCCCTGCCCAGAACCTGGCAAGCGTCCAACCAGTACCAAATCCTGTCGCAGCCGCTGGCACGGGATGTCTGGAACAGGGCGTGGGAATTCTGTCGTCGCAACAAGACGCACCCGTCGATTTTCTTCCGCCTGCTGTCGGCCCTGTTGCTGAAACAGTATTGCCGGCCGGAAGGGGATTTTGTTCTGTACGACATCCAGTCCGGGCGCAAGCCAGGTCAGGAAAGCGATATCGGCGTTTTCTATCAGCAGATTCCCTACATTATCGACCTGCAGACGCTGGCGGATGACAAGTCTGCCAAGGATTTCTTCGCCCACCAGCGGGACTATCGCCGCGCCATCCGCGATTATCAGCAGATTTCGCTGTCGGCACAGAACCGCTTCATGCCGGCCGGCCGCATCGCGTTCCAGTTCAACTATTTCAATTTCCTGCGCGATATTGAAGTGTGTGGCCATCGCGCGTTCCCGTATACGTTCTCGTCCCATGTTGACAATACCGTCCAGATTTTCGTGAAGGACTATGGTGACGATGGCGCGGTTGAGCTCTGGTTTGACGGCAGCGTGTTTGTACCGCTGGATTTTATCGATCGCATGGTGGCGCTGGTGGATCAGTTCGCGGCGGCGGGCGATCTGAAATTCGGTGAACTCGAATATTGCCTGCCGCTGGAGCGGGATGCCGAAGCGGTGTGGAATGACACGGCATCGCAGGTGCAGGCTCCTGCCACTCTGGTGCACTGGTTTGAAGAGGCGGTGAGTCGATTTGGCAGTAATGTCGCCGCGTTGTATCGCGACACAGCACTGACGTACGACGAACTCAATCGTCAGGCAAACCGCCTGGCACGTTTGCTGCGGGCGAATAATCTGCAGCGTGGCGAACGGGTGGGCATCTGTCATGGGCGTTCCACTGATCTGCTGGTGGCGGTGTGGGCCGTGCTCAAGGCGGGCGGCACCTATATTCCCGTTGAAGCGTCCTATCCGCAGGAGCGCATCCAGTACATCCTGCGCGATTCCGGGGCGCGCCTGCTGCTGACGGAAACCTGCATTGCCAAACGGTTGCCGGATTATGCTGGCACGGCGTTGCTGCTGGATGCGATGGCCGATGAACTGGCGCAGTTTGACGCCGCCAATCTGGACGACAAGCCTAGTGGCGACGATGGCATTTACATCATTTATACCTCGGGTTCCACCGGCAATCCGAAAGGCGCCGCGCTGCATCACGCCGGTGAAGTGAATCTGCAGCTGTGGTACACGCAAGCCTGTCAATTCGGCCCGGCGGATCGCACCATTCTGGTCAGCGCTTTCGGTTTCGACCTGACGCAGAAAAACCTGTTTGGCCCGTTGCTGTGTGGTGGTGCCGTCGTTATTCCGGCGATGGACGAATACGACGCTGAAGTGGTGGCGGCCGACATCGCGCGGACTCAGGCCACGCACATCAACTGCGCACCCAGCGCGTTCTACGCACTGGTGGAGCATCTGGATGAAGTGCGAGCGCGGCAGTTGCAATCCCTGCGCTGGGTGTATCTGGGCGGCGAGCCCATTCGCATGAACGCGCTGTACAACTGGTTGCAGCATCCGACCTGCAAGGCGCAGGTGGTGAACAGTTACGGCCCGACGGAATGTACCGACGTGGTGTCCTGGCATGTGATTGACGACATCAGCCCGACCGCTGCCGGCGTGCCGATTGGCCGTCCGATCTGCAATACCGCGCTGCATATTCTCAACGACGCCTTGCGCCCGGTGCCCCATGGCGTAGTGGGGGAAATCTGCGTCACCGGTGCGGGCGTTGGCCTTGGCTATGTCAATCGCGATGATCTGACCGCACAGGTGTTTGTCGATAATCCGTTTGGTACTGGCAAGCTGTATCGCACCGGCGACCTTGGCCGTTTCATGCCGGATGGCAATATCGAATATATCGGGCGCAAGGACTTCCAGGTCAAGGTGCGTGGCCTGCGCATCGAACTGGGCGAGATCGAACACGCCATTAAACAGCTGCCCGGCGTGACCGACGCCCTGGTGATGGTGAAGCAGGACCGGCTGATCGGTTATGCGGTGAGTGAGCAGCCAACGTCGGCGTTGAGCTGGCAGGCACCCCTGCGCAATTCGTTGCCGGACTACATGGTGCCGGCGCGACTGATTCTGCTGCCGGCCTGGCCGCTCACACCCAACGGCAAGATCGATCGCAAGGCGTTGCCGGACCCCGACATTCAGCAGCGCAGCATGCCCTATGTGGCGCCCCGCGATGATATCGAAATTGCAATCGCCGATATCTGGTCGCAGCTGCTGAAAAAAGACGAGATTGGAATAAATGACAGTTTCTTCGATCTGGGCGGCCATTCGCTGCTGGCCAACCAGATCGTGTCGCGCCTGCGCAAGCATTTTGCGGTGGCGTTGCCGATCCGTGATCTGATGGTGCACCCAACCGTGGCCGAACTGGCCCAGCGGGTGCGGATGGCGCAGAAAAACCAGCAGCAGGCGGCGTTGACGGTTTGCGATCGCGATCAACGTATTCCGCTGTCGATTCCGCAGCAGCGCTTGTGGCTGCTCGACCAGATCGAGCCGGGCAATCCTGCCTATCACGTACCCAGCATCATTCGTGTGAGCGGTGCGCTGGATGTGCAGGTGCTAGAACAGGCCTTTGCCGCCGTGGTGAATCGTCACGAAGGATTGCGCGCGATTTTTACCGAGGACGAGCAGGGTCCGCAGCAGATCATCCAGCCACAACAGGCGTGGAAAATTCAGCATCAGGTACTGGCGGCCAACGCTGACGAAGCTGCCATTCGCAAACAGGTCGCCGCTGCAGTGCTGAAGCCGTTTGATCTGGCGCAGGGGCCTCTGTTCCGGGCAGCGGTGCTGGAGCAGGGCGCGAACCAGCATATTCTGGTGGTTGTGCTGCACCACATCGTAACGGATGGCTGGTCCAACGGCATTCTGGTGCGCGATCTGGCGCAGGCCTACGCGCAGCTCAAGTCCACCGGCCGTCTGCAGTTCGCGCCTTTGCCGTTGCAATATGCGGATTTTGCGGCCTGGCAACGCACCGTGTTGTCGCAGGAAAACCTGACGCAGAAAATCGCGTTCTGGCACGACCGCCTCGCGGATGTTCCCGCGCTGGAGTTGTCCACCGATTTCCGCCGCCCACCGGTGCAGACCTTCCACGGTGGCAGCGTGCGCCTTGAACTGTCGGCAGACACCGCGGAAAAACTGCAGCTGCTGGGTGCCGAATCCCAGTCAACGATGTTTATGGTGATGCTGGCGGCCTATGCTTCGCTGCTGCAAAAATATTCCGGCCAGGATGATTTCTGCGTGGGCACACCGGTGGCTGGCCGCGACCGGCCCGAGCTGGAATCCATCGTCGGCTTCTTCGTCAACACCCTGGCGCTGCGGGTAACGCCGCTGCCCACCATGAGTTTCCGCCAGCTGCTGGACGCCGTGCGCGAATCCGCCCTGAGCAGTTTCGAACATCAGGATGTGCCGTTCGAACAGATCGTCGAGGACATCAATCCGGTGCGCGACATGAGTCGCTCGCCGCTGTTCCAGGTGATGATGGTGTACCAGAATATTCCGGTGGACAACGACACCGGAATTCAGCCCACGCAACTGGGCGATATCGAACTGGCACCTTTCAATCTGGATATTGAAACCGCCAAATTCGAGCAGACCCTGACACTCTGGCCCCAGCACAACGCCATCGGCGGCGCGCTGACCTACAACACCGATCTGTTCGAAGCGGAAACGGCGCAACGTTTCGCGCGCCAGTTCGAACGCCTGTGTGCCGCCGTCGCTGCCAATCCGGATCGGGCGCTGCACGAATTCAATGTGCTGGACCGTCAGGAAATCCAGACCCAGCTGGTGGAATGGAACCAGACGGCGCGGACCTATGATCGCGAACTCTGCGTGCACGCGCTGATTCATCAGGCGTCACAGCGTCACGCCAACGGCACTGCCGTGCGTTGTGGAGATGAGGCGCTGACGCATGCCGAACTGGATCGGCTGTCGAATCGTGTTGCGCATCAATTGCTGGCCAATGGTGTCGGCCCCGGCGATCTCGTCGGCGTTGCGCTGGACCGCAACCTGCACCTGATGACGGCCATTCTCGGCATACTCAAAGCCGGTGCCGCCTATGTGCCCATCGATGCCGGTTATCCGGAAGAACGCATCCGTTACATTCTGGAGCAGGCCCGCATTCGCGTGCTCATCACGCGCCAGCATCTCACGCCCAATCTGCCGTCTGACTGTGAATGGCTGTTGTTGGACGAAGCGGTGCAGGCGAGTGCAGTGGCAACGTCGTTGCCGACGCAGGTGAGTATTTCCAGCGACGCCTGGCTGTATGTGATTTTCACCAGCGGTTCCACCGGCAAACCCAAGGGCACCGGCGCGTATCACCGTTCCGAAGTGAACCTGCTGGAGTGGTATTGCAACGAATTCTCCCTGCAGCCGTCCGATCGCATTCTGCTACTGAGCGCCATCGGTTTCGATCTCACGCAGAAAAACCTGTTCGCACCCCTGGCGTCCGGCGCCACGCTGGTGATTCCGGATTTTCAGGAATATGATCCGGCCCGCATCATCGATCTGATCGCGAAAGAAAACATCACCTGGATCAACTGCGCACCCAGCGCGTTTTATCCGCTGGTGGACAATGAGCAGGACTGGCCGAACCTGAAATCGCTGCGGCAGGTATTTCTGGGGGGAGAGCCGATCAACCTGGCGCGTCTGTCGGCCTGGTTGCGTCAGACATCCTGCGAACTGGTGAACAGTTACGGTCCTACCGAGTGCGCGGATATTGCCGCGTACCACCGCATCGAACTGGATGCGGATCTGAACGCGGCGGTGCTGCCGATTGGGCGTCCCAACTACAATGTGCAACTGTATGTACTGGGTGAGCATCAGGAGCTGCTGCCTGTTGGCGCCGTGGGCGAATTGTGTATCGGCGGTGACGGTGTAGGCCCCGGTTATCTGCACAATCCGGAATTGACCGGCCAAGTGTTCGTGGCCAATCCGCAGGTGGCAGACCAGCCACTGATGTACCGTACTGGCGACCGCGTGCGTTATCGCAAAAATGGCGTCGTTGAATATCTCGGCCGTCGCGATCACCAGATCAAATTGCGCGGCTACCGGGTTGAGGCCGGTGAAATCCAGAATCTGCTGAACCAACACGCCAACGTGAAAGAATCGCTGGTGGATGTGCTGAAATCCGAAGCGAGCACTGACCAGCTGGTGGCCTGGATCGTCTGCCGCGAACTGCCGTCTGACCAGGCCGCTTTTACGCACGAACTGAAACAGCGCGCGGAACAGTTCCTGCCACGTTTCATGGTGCCCGATGCCTGGCTGTTGCTGGACGTTTTCCCGCTGACGCCCAACGGCAAGGTAGATCGCAAGGCGCTGCCGAAACCGCAGTGGCAGCAGCGCACCACGCCGTTTGTCGATCCGCGCAATGAAACCGAAGTGGCGCCGGTGCAGATCTGGCAGGACGTGTTGCGGGTGGATCGTGTCGGCGTCACCGATAATTTCTTCGAGCTGGGCGGGCATTCCCTGCTGGCAACGCAGGTGGCATCGCGTGTGCGCCGGCAACTGGGCGTCACCTTCCAGATTCGCGATCTGATGCTGGCACCCACCGTCGAGGCCATGGCGACGAAAATTGCACGCAGCGCGCGTGAGCTGGATGAGCCGGCCATCACGACGGTGGATCGCACCCAACGCATTCCTCTGTCGTTCGCCCAGCAGCGTCTGTGGCTGCTGGACCGGATAGAGCCCGGCTCTGTCGCCTACAACGTGCCATCGGTGATCCGCATTCGCGGCGCACTGGATGTGGGCGCACTGGAAACTGCGCTGAGCAAGGTATTCAATCGCCATGAAGGCCTACGCGCCATTTTTCTGGAAGACGAGCAGGGCCCGTATCAACAGATCCTGCCGCCGCAGGACTGGAAACTGCCGTTGACGCAGGTGGACGACGATGGCTTGACCCGCCAGGACGTGGAACTCAAGCGTCTTGCCGCAATCGAGCTGATGACGCCGTTCAATCTGGCACAGGGCCCGCTCTTCCGCTCGAGCCTGTTCCGCCTCAACGATCATGAGCACGTGTTCGCCGTCGTGATTCACCACATCGTCACCGACGGCTGGTCGATGAATCTGCTGGTGCGTGATCTGGCCAATGCCTATGTGCAGATTTCCGTGCACGGCGATGTGTATTTCGAACCGGCGCCGTTGCAGTATGCGGATTTTGCAGCGTGGCAGCGCGCGCGTCTGACGGATGCCGTGTTGCAGCGCATGCTGGGTTACTGGAGAGACACCCTGGCGGATGTGCCGGCGCTGAACCTGCCGACCGATTTCAAACGTCCGCCGGTACAGACGTATAACGGCGCCTCCGTGCGTTTCAGTGTGCCGGCAGCCACGCGCACCCAGCTGGCAACACTGGCGCAGGCGGAAAATGCGTCCCTGTTCATGAGCCTGCTGGCCGGTTTCGCCGTGCTGCTGCAGCGCTACGCCGGGCAGAACGATTTCTGCATCGGCACACCAGTGGCGGGGCGCGACCGTTCCGAACTGGAAAACATGGTGGGCTTTTTCGTTAACACCCTGGCCATTCGTACCCAGCCGCAACCGGACGCATCATTCCGTCAATTGCTGCAACAGGTGAAAACCCGTGTGCTGGACGGCTTCGCCCATCAGGACGTTCCGTTCGAACAGATCGTGGAAGCGGTCGATCCCGCCCGCGACATGAGTCGTTCACCGTTGTTCCAGGTGATGCTGGCCTATCAGAATCTGCCGGTGGAGCAGAGCAACACCGGTGAGCTGGCAGTAGCCGGCGATATTCAGCTTGAACCTTACAATCCGGGTGTCGACGCTGCAAAATTCGATCTCACGCTGACCTTGTGGGACGAGGCCGGCGGCCTTGGCGGCACTATCCAATACAACACCGACCTGTTCGCCGAATCCACGCTGCAGGCGATGATGCAGCATTTCACCAATCTGCTGGCCTGTCTGGCGCAGCAGCCCGATGCTGAAATTGCGCGTCATCAGTATCTGTCAAAAGACGAAGTGGAACAGCAATTGGTGGAATGGAACCTGACGGCGCTGGATTACGATCGCTCGCTGTCGTTGCCGCAGTGGTTCGATACCAGTGCCACACAGCATTCGACTTCCGTTGCTATTGTTTGCGGCAACGAACAGCTCACCTACGCGCAGTTGCAGCAGCAGACCAACCAGTTTGCGCATTATCTGCAACAGCAGGGCGTGCAGCCGGGCGATCGGGTTGCCGTTTGTCTCGACCGCAACCTGCATTTGATGACCACCATTCTCGGCGTGATCAAGGCGGGTGCCACTTATGTTCCGCTGGATGCCGGTTATCCCGAAGAACGTCTGCGTTATATTCTGGATAATGCGCAGATCAAAATCGGCGTCACTCGCGCACATCTCACCGCGAATCTGCCCGCATCGGTGAACTGGATTCAGTGGGATTCTGCACAGGCAGACATCGCCAAGCAGCCGATCACCCCGCCTGCCGTTGCGCACGATCCCGAACGCCTGTTGTATGTGATATTCACATCCGGTTCCACCGGCAAGCCGAAAGGCACCAGCGTTTATCACCGTTCCGAAATCAATCTGCTGCACTGGTATATCAACCAGTTCAACATGCAGTCCAGCGATCGCTTCCTGCTGCTCAGCGCCGTCGGTTTCGACCTCACCCAGAAAAATCTGTTCGGCCCGCTGCTGTGCGGCGCCACGCTGGTGATTCCGGATTTCCAGGAATACGATATCAACGCCATTCAACAGGTGATCGAACAACAGCACATCACCTGGATCAACTGCGCGCCCAGCGCCTTCTATCCGTTGCAGGATGAAATGCAGCAGTGGAATGGCCTGCAGTCGTTGCGCTACCTGTTCCTCGGCGGTGAGCCGATCAACCTGCCGCGTCTGGCAAACTGGCTGCGGCAAAGCCGGTGTCAGCTGGTGAACAGTTACGGCCCGACCGAGTGCACCGACATCGCGGCCTACTACGAGATCGATGTGGAGCGCGATCTGTCGGCGTCCGCGCTGCCCATTGGCCGGCCCAACTACAACGTGCGTCTGTATGTGCTGGGTGAACAGCAGGAACTGCTGCCGGTGGGTGCGATTGGCGAGCTGTATATCAGCGGCGATGGCGTTGGCCCCGGCTATCTGAATAATACCGAACTCACGAAGCAGGCGTTTCTGCCGAATCCGCATCAACCGGGCGATATTATTTACCGCACCGGCGACCGCGTGCGTTATCGCACCGATGGCGTGATTGAATATCTCGGCCGGCGCGATCATCAGATGAAACTGCGTGGCTACCGGATCGAGGCCGGCGAAATCCAGGCAGTGATCAACAACGTGCCTGGCGTGAAGGATTCGCTGGTGGACGTGATCACTTCCGACAGCAATGCGCAGCGTCTGGTGGCCTGGGTCATGACGGACGGTCGCGCAGAAAGCCCTGTCACCACGATGCAGCTGTCGCAGCAGGCGCTGGCGTTCCTGCCCGCATTCATGGTACCGGAAAGCTGGGTGCTGCTCGACGCTTTCCCGCTGACACCCAACGGCAAGGTGGACCGCAAAGCGCTGCCGAAACCGGATATCGACAGCGGCCGCGATTATGTGGCGCCGCGCACCGCACTGGAAATAAGCCTCGGTCAGTTGTGGGGCACGGTGCTGGGAGTCGAACGGGTCGGCGTTCAGGACAACTTCTTCCAGCTGGGCGGACAGTCGTTGCTGGCCACGCAGCTGATCAGTCGCATGTCACGTCAGTTCAGCCGTACTTTCAGTGTCCGTTCGCTGTTTGAAAATCCCACCATCGAGGCTTTTGCCCGGATCGTCGAGCAATCCGGTGCCGAGCCTTCGCGCCCGAACTTGGTAGCGCGCAGCCTGCGTGACCGTGCGCGTTTGTCGTTCGGTCAGCAACGGCTGTGGTTCTTCGAGCAGATCAATCCCGGCACCAGCGCCAACAACATGCCGATGGGCCTGAAAATCCGGGGTGCGCTGAACGAAGATGCGTTGCAGAAAGCCTTCCGCGAACTGATCCGCCGCCACGAATCCCTGCGCACGCATTTTGCCAGTGGCGCCGATGGTGAGCCGGTGCAACTGATTGACGCAACTGTGCAATGGAATCTGCAGACGCTCGATCTGTCTCAGCTGCCCGCTTCCCAGCGCGAGACGCAGTTGCAGCAACAGATCGCACACAATCAGTCAGGCGTATTTGATCTGGCGCAGGCGCCTTTACTGCGCGCCACTCTGGTGAAATCGGACGCTGCGGAATTCCACCTGCTGTTCTGCATGCACCACATCATTTCAGACGGCGCGTCACTGGTCGTACTGTTCCGCGAACTGGTCACCCTCTATCTGGCGTTTACCCGGAATGCACCGTCGCCGTTGCCGGAATTGCGTCTGCATTATGGCGATTTTGCCGAGTGGCAGCGGGAATGGCTGTCGGCGGAACGCCTGAACGACCAGCTGCAATACTGGCAGAACAAGCTGGCCAAAGCACCGGTGCTGCTGGACCTGCCGCTCGACCAGCCGCGTCCTCCGATCCAGTCCACTGCCGGCGCCAGTGTCAATGTCCAGTTCCCGGATGCGTTCGGTGCGCGACTGAAAACATTCTGCGCCGACAATGGCATCACGCCGTTCATGTTCATGCTCACCGGCTGGAAACTGTTGCTGTCGCGCTATGCGGGTCAGACCGATATCTGCATCGGTGTGCCGACGCTGGGCCGTCAGACGCCGGAACTGGAAAGCATCATCGGCTTCTTCATCCAGAGTCTGGTGCTGCGTACCGATCTCGGCCATAACCCGACGGTTGCGCAGGCCGTGCAGCGGGTGCGCCAGACCGTGCTGGAAGGTTTCAGTCACGGCGATGTGCCGGTGGACCTGATCATCGAACGTCTCGGCATCCGTCGCAATCCGGCGTATTCACCGCTGGTGCAGGTCGCGTTTCAGCTGCTGGACAACGCGTCGTTCAACGCCGGCAATCTGCTGCAGTCTGCCCACTTCGGCGATCTGCAGCTGGAAATGCTGGGCGGCAATACCACCACCGCCAAGTTCGATCTGACCCTCAGCCTCACCCAGAACGGCGACCAGTTTGCCGGCTCGCTGGAATACAACACGGCGCTGTTTTTCGACAGCACCATCCAGCGCCTGCTGCAACATTACCAGTTGCTGTGCGAGCAGATGCTGGCGGCACCGCAGTATCCCGTCGACACACTCCCGCTGTGTGCACCGCAGAATTTGCTGGGGGAACTGGGGCTCGAATCGCAACAGTACGAAACTGCCTGGCCGTTGTCTGCCATGCAGTACGACATGTTCATGGACAACCTGGTGAATCCATCGTCGCTGCAGAGCAGTCACGGCTGGCATATCCACGTTCATCGCGAACTTGACGTCAATCTCTGGCGCGACTGCCTGCAAACCATCAGCGATCATCAACCGATTCTGCGTTCCTGCTTTGTCACCGCCGACAAACCCTGGCTCGACGTGGGTTATCTGGCCATCCGGCGCCGCCATGCCATTCCGTTCAGCGTTATCGATCTGAGCACCGCGCCAATCGATGCAACAGAATTGCAGCTGAAAATCCGTGCCCTGATCTACCGGCCTTACGATCTGGCGCGGGATGAGCTGGTCAGCTACAGCGTGCTGAAACTCGCGCTTGACCATTTCGTTGTGATCACCTCGGTTCATCACGCCATTCTGGACGGCGCCGCACTCAACAGCCTGTGGGAGCAAGTGACAGCGCTTTACACACAGAAACAGCAGGGCAGCGCAGAAGGTTTCCGTCACGCACCGGCAGTATTCAGTGAATTCGTGCAGCACGACCGCACCAGCATGGACAGTGCCGAAGTGCTGGCCTTCTGGCGCGACCGCTTCAAACAGGTGGAGCCGCTGGATTTCACCGTGCCCGCACCGGTCCCCGCGCCCGCGCACTTCATCACGCGCGAGCTGTTCCTGAATGACGACCACTGGCAGCAACTGAAACGGTTCTGCCGTGAGCATCGCATCACGCCAGCGCTGTATCTGAAGTCGCTGTTCGGCCTGATGATCAGGGCCTACTGTCGTCCCGACGCGGATTTCACCATCCAGGAAACCATGGGCGGCCGTATCAAGGGCCACCACGACACCATGGGCTGCTACATCCAGGAAATTCCGTTTGTGTTCAGTCGCGATGTCATGAAAGCAGAGGCCAGCGTTGGCGATCTGCTGGCGTACGCGCGCCAGTTCCAGAAGGAAATAAAAGACCAGCGCCTGATTTCCATCGGCAAGCAGATCGCACTGTCACCCAGAGGCCGTGTCGGCTTCATGTTCAACTACTACCAGTTCCTGGCGCACACCGAATTCCTCGGCGAGGTGTTTGACCCCGAGGGTACCCCCAGCGATCCCGCCGCCAATGTGCAGTTCGTGGTGACGGAAGTGGGCGGCAAGCTTAAATTCAACCTGTTCTACCACTCGCACCTGTTTGCCGATTTCGGTTTTCTGCAGCGGATAGAGGCACTGAGCCAGCAGATCCTGTTCGAAAAAACCTTGCAGATCGGCGCATTGCAATACGTTACCGATCCGGCAGAAAAGCTGCTGCTCACCGAAATCTGGAACAACACGGCGGTGGATTTCGATCTCGGCCAGTGCATTCACCAGCGTTTCGAACAGCAGGCTCATCTGCATCCCGAGCGTGTGGCGATTGCCGATGATCAGGTGAGTTACAGCTACCGTGAATTGAACCAGCGCGCCAACCAGCTCGCCCATCACCTGCGCAAGCGGGGCGTGGACCGCAGTCATCTGGTGGGCCTGTGCGCCGAGCGCTCGGCGGATTTCCTCGTGGGTATTCTCGGCATCATGAAAGCGGGCGCCGCCTATGTGCCGATGGACCCGAAATACCCGCAGGACCGTATCGAATACATGATCGAGAATTCCGAGGTCGCGGTACTGCTCACCCAGGAACCGTTGCTGCCGAAAGTCAGCGGCAACAATCAGGCAAAGCATATCTGCCTGGATCGCGACTGGCCTGCAATTGCGCAGGAATCCACGGTCAATCTGAATGTGGAATCTTCGCCCCGTGATCGCGCCTACATGCTCTATACATCGGGCTCCACCGGCCTGCCGAAAGGCGCGCTGATCCGTCACGACGGCGCACTGAACCACATCGAAGCCGAACGCCGCGCGCTGGAATTCAAACAGGATTTCAGTTTCCTGCAGACAGCGCCTGCGTCGTCGGATATTTCCGTATGGCAGTTCGTCGGCCCCATCACCTGCGGCGGTAAAGTCGTCGTGCTGGACGACGTGACCCATTCGCGCAAATTGTTTGATCTGGTGAAACAGAACGCTATCAGCGTGGTGGAGCTGGTGCCGGTGGCGCTGCAACTGTTGATGGAGCATGTGCGTTCTCTGCCGCAGGAACAACGTGCACTGCCGTCCCTGCGCTGGATGATGGCCACTGGCGAAGCCGTGTCGGTGGATCTGGTGAATGACTGGCTGGCGCTGTATCCGGATATTCCCGTGGTCAACGCCTATGGTCCCACCGAAGCGGCCGACGACGTGATTCAGTGCTCAATCCACGCACCGCTGCCGGCGGACCGCAAGAGCGTCCCCATCGGCAAGCCGCTGGCAAACCTGGACGTATTCATCGTCGACGAACAGATGCGGTTGGTCCCTCCCGGCGTGCCCGGCGAGATCTGCATCGGCGGCATCGGCGTCGGTGAAGGCTACTGGAAAAATCCTGAGAAAACCGCGCAGGCATTTGTGCCCAATCCATTCCCCGGCACCAAGGGCGGCATGCTCTACCGTACCGGCGACCTCGGCCGCTGGCTACAGGACGGCACCGTGGAATATCTGGACCGTGTCGACAACCAGGTGAAGGTGCGGGGCTTCCGCATCGAACTGGGTGAAGTGGAAGCGGCAGTGTCCGCATTGCCCGGCGTGCGTGAAAATGTCGTCACCGTGCGCCACGACATGCCCGGGGGCACCGCGCTTGCCGCCTATGTCGTCGCGACGGAAGAAGCCGGCGCACTGGAACCGACCGCATTGCGCGCGCAATTGCGCGAACGTCTGCCGGATTTCATGGTACCCGCCGCCATTACCGTGCTGGACAAAATGCCGCTCACACCTGCTGGCAAGATCGATCGCAAATCCTTGCCGCGTCCTGACAGCATCCAGCTGGGTGGCGCCGATTACGTCGCGCCGCGCAGCGATCTGGAAGCACAACTGGCCACCATCTGGGAAGCCTTCCTGCCGGTGGAACGCGTCAGCATCCGCGACAATTTCTTCGAACTCGGTGGCCACTCCCTGATTGGCGTGCGCATCATGGCGCGCATCAACAAGGAACTCGGCACGCAACTGCAGGTGGCGTCGCTGCTCACCACCCAGACCATCGAAAAACTGGCGCAGCTGATCGGGCAGGGCGGTGGCGACACCAATGCCATCCTCGTGCCGCTGGCGGGCGGCGATCAGGCCAACAGCACATTGCCCGCAGTGTTCTTCATCCACCCGGTGGGTGGTGATGTGCTGATTTACGCCGATCTGGCCAACGCGCTGCGGGAGTCCTTCCGGGTGTTCGGTCTACGCGCCCGGGGCCTGTCCGGCGCTGAACCGCCCTTCGCTTCGTTGCAGGAAATGGTGGCCGATTACGTCGCCGCGATCCGCGAAATCCAGCCTGCCGGACCCTATCGTCTGGCGGGGCAATCCCTCGGTGGCATCTTCGCCCTGGCGCTGGCCCGTCATCTGGAAGCACAGGGCGAGGCGGTATTGGATGTGGTGTTGCTGGACAGCTACAGCCCCGCCCATCTGCGCGAGTCCCATCAGGACGAGGCCCAGGTGGTTGGCGCGGCGCTGGGCCGTCCGTTGCCGGTGGCCGGTCCCGATTCCGGCCTCAAAACAGAGGCTTATGGCGACTGGCTGTATCGCACCGGTATTGCGGCCGGTGCCATTCCGGCGGATTTCCCGCGTGCGCAGTTTGAAGCGCTTTATCAGGTTGCCGTCACAAATCACCGTTTTGCTTCACAATATGAAGTGGAAACGGTACAGGCAAACGTGCATCATTTTACAGCGCGGGACAACATCACCGGCATCGCATCCGGTACCACCTGGCAACACGCACCATTGCGAATGCAGTGCCATACTGTACCAGGCGGGCACGAAACCCTGATGCAGGGTGAGCAGGCGGCGACACTGGCGCGGCAACTGGCCGGCATCTTCGCTGGCGATTCAACCGATTTAAGCGATAACAATAACAAGCAATGAGGCATTGAATGCGTACCGAAGTATTTCAGCAGTATGAATCCGAAGTGCGTTCCTACTGTCGTGCGTTTCCCACCGTATTCAAACGGGCGAAAGGCTCCTTCATCGAAGGAGAAGACGGCCGCCGCTACCTGGACTTTTTCGCCGGCGCCGGCGCGCTCAATTACGGCCACAACCCGGACTTCATCCGCGACAAGCTGATCGACTACCTGCGTGACGACGGCATCATGCACGCCCTCGACATGTACACCGTCGCCAAGGGCGAATTCATCCAGTCCCTGCAGGAAAAAATCCTGCTGCCGCGCAAACTGGATTACCGCGTGCAATTCTGCGGCCCCACCGGCACCAACGCGGTGGAAGCGGCACTGAAAATCGCGCGCAAGGTAAAAGGGCGGCAAAACATTTTCGCCTTCCAGGGTGGCTTCCACGGCATGACGCTCGGCAGCCTCGCTTGCACCGGCAACCAGTACAACCGCAAAGCCGCCGGCACCGTTCTGCCCAATGTCACCTTCATGCCGTACCCGTTCGGCGCTATGGAAAAAATCGACACCATCGCCTACATGGATGCCGTGCTGTCCGACCCAAGTTCCGGCATCGACAAACCCGCCGCCGTGCTGCTGGAAACCGTGCAGGCCGAGGGTGGTGTCGTGGTGGCGCGGGTGGAATGGCTGAAAAAACTGCGCGCCCTGTGCGACAAGCACGACATCCTGATGATCGTTGACGACATCCAGGTAGGCTGTGGTCGCACCGGCAACTTTTTCTCGTTCGAACGTGCCGGCATCGTGCCAGACGTGATCACCCTGTCCAAATCCATCAGCGGCTGCGGCCTGCCCATGTCCATCGTGCTGCTGAAGCCGGAGATCGACAAATGGTCCCCTGGTGAGCACAACGGTACTTTCCGCGGCAACCAGCTGGCGTTCGTCGGCGGCGCCGCAGCGCTGGAATTGTGGACTTCCCTCGATATCCAGGGTCAGGTGGAGAAAAAAGCCAGGCTGGTGGAATCCGCATTGCGCTCAATCATCGAGGAAGTCGATCCGCGCCTGTCGCTGCGGGGTCTGGGATTGATCTGGGGTGTGGATTTCACCGTCACCGGCGACAACGACCTGATCGAGCGGGTGCTGGCCAAATGTTTCGAAAAAGGCCTGATCATCGAAAACGCCGGCCGCAAAGGGCAGGTGATGAAACTGCTGCCGCCGCTGACGGTGTCGGAAAGCGAATTGCAGCAGGGGCTGGATATCATCCGGACATCGATGAAGGAATGTTTCTGAGGCGGGATGATGCGGCACTGCAGTGTCTGCGTTAATCAATCGGCAAATTAAGTCTCGGCAAAAAAATAAAAAGGGAACCGATCTGGTTCCCTTTTTTTATTCGGCCTTTCAATCAATGTGCACGTCAATCAACGCGCTAGTCAATCAAAGCGCATGCAGCCGTTCCGCCAGCACGGCGCAGAAGGCCTGCAGATCCTGCTGACTGGCCAGTGCCTTGGGCGCACCTACAAAAATGCTGGTCACATTGCCATGGGTAGAAGCACCGACAAATATCGGCCGGTTCTCCAGCGCAATGGGAGCGCCGAACAATGACTTGGGCGTAAAGTCCGGGCAGCGAAACAGCTCTTCCCCCACATCACCCATATAACTGATGACGCCGGTCATCCGGTAGCGTCCTTCCGCATGCAGTTTATTGAGCGATTCATCCGACTGCCGGAACATCGCACCCGGCAGCCATTTCGCAATTTTCTGGTCTTCCTTGAACGGTGAAAGATCCTCTTTCTGTCGCATCGCTTTCACAATCGACGAACGGATCTGGTTCATCGTGGTTTCCGCCGTGATTTCCAGATCCAAAGCTCCGGTGCAATTGGCGACGGAAAATCCCTCATCTTCCTTCATGTAGCGGCGCAGGTCTGCCGGAATGCGGAACAACACCTTGCCGTCGCCGTGATTTTCCCGTGCCAGCTGCCCCAGCGTGAAAATCAGTTTTGCAGTGAAACGGTTCTGATCCCCGTCCCAGTAAAACCGCTGCCAGCGACAACCGCGCTCACCCGGATGTTTTTCGCATTTCAGTACCGGCAGACAGCCGCCTTCAACCACAGGACGCGGTGGCCGCTCCTCACGCAGGGCGATATCCCACTCCGTGATTTTCGAGGTGGAGCCCATCGGCGCTTCCCCCCGCAGAATACGAAACACATCATGCATGAAATGCACGGTGCCACGGCCGTCGGAAATGGCGTGATGGGTGCGAAACAACAGGAACACATCACCCGCCGCATGGATCAGCGATACCTGACACAGGGCATCCTTGCGCGGATCGATCACTTCGCCCAGGCGCGGGCAGTTTTCCGAGCTCATGCCATCCCAGTCCGGCGCGTCGATTTCCTCCAGCACCGGCAGCGGGCCCGCGTCATCCCAGTAGCGCCAGCCCCAGAAACCTTTCAGTCGCGTGCGCATGCCCGGATTGACCTCGGCGGCCTTGATCAATGCATCCTGCAGTTGCTGGCGGTCGATATGGCCTGCACCGTGCACGAAAAACTGATTCACCATGGGAGAAGTGTCAGGCAGGTCGCTGGCGATATAACTGAATTCAAGGGGGGAAGGGGTGCGGTAAAAGCTCATCGTATCGTTATTGTTGTCTACAGCGGTGAGGGCAATCCAAAAACTATACCATGCCTTCAATATACGGTACCATGCGGCCATTCCACCAAAACAAGAATAACGGTCCTGTGAATCGATGTCGGGCTTACGGCTTTTCTACTTTATCCTGATCGGCCAGTCGCTTTCCCTGCTGGGTTCCACCCTCACGAATTTTGCCCTCGGCGTCTGGGCCTACAAAACAGGCGGCAGCGTTACCAACTTCACCATCATCGCAGTAGCCTCCACCGTTCCGGGTATTCTGCTGGGGCCGATCATCGGTTCAATCATCGATCGCTGGAATCGCAAGCATGTGCTGTTCAGCGCGCAGCTCGGCAGTGCGCTGGTGACACTGGTGCTGGCCCTGCTGTACTGGAACGATTTGCTGCAGGTCTGGCACATCCTGCTGGTGGTGCCGATAGCGTCCGTGTGCGGCACCGTGCTGCAGATCGGTTTTTCCTCCATCATTACCACGCTGGTACCACCGGAAGGTCTGAGCCGCGCCAACGGTTCGCTGGGGCTGGTGTTTGGCGTAGTGCAGTTGGCCGGTCCCCTGCTGGCGGGCGTGACGCTGGATCAGATCGGCATGAGCGGCATTTTCGCCATCGACATTGTCAGCTACACAATTGGCCTGCTGACGCTGGCCGTCGTAACGCTGCCGGCCTTGCCGCAGGTGGCGAAGGACAAAGCCACCACGCTGTGGAGCGATATCGCCGAAGCCTATCGCTTCCTCAAATCCAAGCCCGGCGTGCTGGGTGGGTTGTATCTGTTCACGCTTATCTGGTTCAACGTATCGGCGGTGCAGGTGCTTATGCTTCCTCTGGTGTTGAGTATTGGAACGTCCACTGACCTGGGCATGATCCAGTCCATGGCGGGTGTGGGTACCTTGTTCGGCGGTCTGCTGATGGTGGCCTGGAAGGGGCCGCAGCGCAAAATGCTGGGTATCCTGGTGGCGTCCGTCGTCATTGCCTGTGTGCTGATCCTGATGCCGGTTCCCGTCAGCATTACCTGGCTGGCGGGTTGCGCCGTGGTCATCATGATTGCGGCGCCGGTGGCAACCGTCTGCAGTCAGACCCTTTGGCAGCGCAAGGTGCCGGCGCATTTTCACGGACGCGCCTTCAGCTTGCGCAATACCATCATGAAAGCTGCGCAACCGGCGGCGTTTCTGCTGGCTGGGTTGCTGGCGGACCACGTTTTCAATCCACTGATGCGGGAAGGCGGTGCATGGGCTCCGTTGTTTGGACCCGTTTGGGGAGTGGGCGAGGGCAGGGGTGTTGCGCTGATGATCAGCCTGTGCGGCGTGCTCAGTTTGCTGATGGTTTTGGTGGCCTGGGGAACCGCATCGATCCGCCGCGCCGACCTCGATCTGCCCGACGAAAATATGCCGAGTCCGTCACAAAACGAGCAGTCGGCCCAGACCGTCCGTCCCGCGACGAACGGCTGACTGTAAGTTGTGTAACTTGTTGTTTTCAAACTGTTAAGTTTTCACATTTCTCGTATCCCGGGTTTGACCGGGGCAGATGTATCGCTTTTAATTCTTGGTAGACAGTCAAATAACTGCGGTATACTTTTCATATTCTTGCACCGTTGTACTAATTTGGTGCTCAGTAGTCACATTGGGGTTGCCCATTATCCGGCGACGGTTAAGGCAAAATAACAAGAAAACGGTGGCAGTAAGCAATGGTTATGACATCCAGTCCCAAGGTTGCCCAGAATCCCTGGTTCCAGGTTCCTCGCCCTGTCGATGCGCCCCGGTTGCGATTGTTCTGTTTTTCCTATGCCGGCGGCAATGCGTCCACCTACCGCGACTGGCATCGTTTGTTGCCCGCCGATGTTGAAGTCTGTTCCGTCCAGTTACCCGGCCGTGGCTCCCGATTCAAGGAGCGGGCCCATACCACCCTGAATAGCCTGCTTGATGCCCTGCAGACTGCAATCCAGCCTTAT
Source organism: Gammaproteobacteria bacterium (assembly GCA_013178375.1). Taxonomy (GTDB): domain Bacteria; phylum Pseudomonadota; class Gammaproteobacteria; order Pseudomonadales; family Ketobacteraceae; genus Ch67. The sequence continues at coordinate 123,007 of JABLXQ010000028.1, read as the reverse complement.
GTCGGTGTCCCTTACGCATTTTTCGGTCACAGCATGGGCGCCCAGGTGGCATTCGAACTGGCCCGGCGTCTGCGTGATTCCGGCGTGCGCCAGCCGGCCTGCCTGATTGTGTCCGGCAGACGTGGTCCGCAGCGTCCGCCCCGCAACAAACCCATCCACACCCTGCCAGAGCCGCAATTCCGCGATGAAATCCGTCGTCTGAATGGCACCCCGGAAGAAGCCCTGAACAACCCGGAGCTGATGGACCTCGTCAGCCCGATCCTGCGTGCCGATTGCCAGGTTGTGGAAACCTGGGAATACCGCCCGTCCGAACCCATCGATGTGCCTGTGCTGGCACTGGGTGGCGTCAAGGATAAACAGGTGTCCCTGGACGATCTGGAAGACTGGCGCTCCGTGACGAAAGGCCCGTTCAGTCTCGAACTCTTCTCGGGGGACCACTTCTTTATCAACCAGGTGACGGATTCCTTGCTCAATACCGTCAGCCAGGCCCTGAACTGTGTGCTGGGGCGGGCTGAAGGCCTGCTTTCCAGACGTTGATTCTGTCCATCTCCTTCGCTTGCGAACATCGTCGCCATTCGCGATTGGAAGTCGCTGCTGCTACAGTGACTGCCAAGTGCAAATTCTTGAGCCAACCAATTAATTTTTGGGATCAATTCAGCTAATATGCCGGATCGCCGCATGTTTACGGTACCCTGCATGCCATTGATTCCCCCGTATTTCTTGATAGCGACGGCGTTGTCCGTTCCTGAAGAAAAGAAGATAACAAGATGAAAAAGCTATTGAAGATAGGGCTTCCCGTAGTAGCAGTTGTCGCGGCGCTTGCGTTTTACTTCTTCCACTTTGCCAGCCAGCCCCAGGTTGCACCCCAGAAAGCTGAAGTGCGCATTCCCCTCGTGAACATCGCACCCGCCCGTGCCCAGTCCATGAATATCCCGCTTTTCACCCGGGGCACCGTTACCCCCAGTACCCAGATTCATCTCGTATCCGAGGTTTCCGGCCAGATCGTCGAGATCTCCCCGAATTTTTCAGCCGGTGGCTTTTTCAAGCGCGGCGAAATCCTGGTCCGGGTCGATACCCTTGAATATGACGTCATGATCAAGCGCGGCGAGGCTGCCAAGGCCCAGGCGTACCAGACCTTCCTGCAGGCCAAGGCCGAGCGCAAGGCCCGCTCCATGGGGCGCAGTGTGCAGGGCAACACGCTGGCCAGTTTTGAAGTGCAGGTGCGCCAGGCGGAAGCGCACTACCTGGCAACCAGTTCCGAACTCGACGCGATGAAAAAGCAGCGTGAGCGCACCACTATACGGGCGCCCTTTGATGGCCGGGTGCTGACGGCCGGCCTCAATATTGGCCAGTTCCTGCGTCCCGGAGCGCAAATGGGCGTGATCTATGCGGTGGATGTTGCCGAAGTGCGGTTGCCGCTGTCTGATCGCCAGCTGGGTCTGGTGGATGTGCCGGGCCGGATGTCTGACCAGGAGACGCTGGCCATGCCCGAGGTCCTCTTCACCGAGGAGTTCGCCGGCAAAACCTTTACCTGGAAAGGGCAGGTGGTCCGTACCGAGGGCGGCGTCGACGAGCGCAATCGCCTTCTGTACGTAGTGGCCCATGTGCCGGACCCCTATGGAATCGATGCCCGTCAACCCGGTCGCCCCGAACTGGTGGCGGGTTCCTTCGTGGAAGCCAAAATTGCCGGACGCAAATTCGAGCGAGTCTTCGCCATTCCGCGCAAGGCGCTGCGCAATGGCAACGAAGTCTGGGTCGTGACCGACGACAGCCGCCTCAGCAAGCGGGAGATTGGCATTCTCCACAAAGAAAAAGATACCGTGTACATCAACACCGGCATTGATGACGGTGAGCAGGTGGTCCTGAACCAGCTGGATATTGCAGTCGAAGGCATGCGGGTGCGAACCCAGCTGCAGGACAATCCGGATCAGGTGGAGTCAGAAGTGGTTGCGGGAGACAACCCGTTTGCCGGTGGTCGACAGGTAGCGCCGGCGATTGCTGCGCCTCCGGCTCCCGCTGCCCGTGAACCCAAGGCGATGACTATCAATATTTCGGAGGAAAAAGCCCGTGATCTTGCCGACAAGGCCAAGGATTACTACGACGATCTGGACGATGAGCAAAAAGCCAAATTGAAGGACAATGCCATGAAGCTGGGCAAGCAGCTTGGTGCGTTGCAGGACGCACTGAAGACGCCGGTGCCAGCCCAAACAGCACCTGCACCCAAGGCAAAAACCCAGCCCGACACTACAAGCTCCGCGCCTTCTGCAGCCGCCAAGCCAGCAATACCTGCTACGCAGCCTGAGCAGCCGACGCCGTCGACGGCGGGCGCCTCAATGTCGCCACTGGCAGAGCAACTGGAGCAGGATCTTGCCCGGCAGGCTCCTGCGACCGCTGAACCTGCTGCGGCCGCCGCCCCTGAAGTGCAGGCAGCACCGGAGCCTGCTGCTCCCGTTGAACCCGAACCCCAGACCAGCGCAGCTCAGCCCGTAGCCGGTACTGGCAGCAAGGCTGCAGCCGGTGTCATAGCCACTGTTTCGGCACCCAAGCCCCTGGTGGAATCCAGCCAATGAGAAACTCCATGACGTGGCCCGTATCCTTTTCCAAGGTGACGCTGCTGGCCGGCGTGTTCCTGTCCCTGACCCTTGTTGCAGGCTGCAAGGGTGGCAGTGAGTCGTCTGGCATCACTGCGGCCAAAGTGAAACCAGAAACATCAGCCTCCGAAGTGCACACACTGGAAGACGGCAGCCGTTACAGCGGTGACCTCGTAAATGGCAAAAAAGAAGGCCACGGCCTTTATGTCTGGGCCAACGGCGATACCTACGAAGGCCAGTGGCAAAACGACGTCATGAGCGGCGATGGCCTGTTCAAGGATGCACAAGGGCGTATCTACAAAGGCAAGTGGGCCAACGGATTGTTCAATGGCAAGGGTACCTATTCCTGGCCCAGTGGCAGCCGTTACGAAGGCGAATTCCTGAATGGAGAAAAGAACGGAATTGGCATTTACCGCTGGGCCGATGGCCGTCAATACCGCGGCGAGTTCCGCAGTGACAAGAAAAACGGCAATGGCACCTATGAGTGGCCCGATGGCCGCAAATACATGGGCCAGTTTCAGGATGACGAGCGCACCGGCCACGGCAAGATGATGTTGCCGGATGGCGAAATCTACGATGGCGAATTCGTTGGTGGTGCGCGTGAGGGCAAAGGCTCGCTCACCCGCGCCGATGGCAGCGTCTACGAAGGAACCTTCAAGGCAGACCAGATGAGTGGACAGGGTTCCATGCAGTGGCCCTCAGGTGAGTCCTACGAAGGTGAATTCGCGGCTGATCTTCCCAATGGCAATGGCGTCATGACCTGGCCAGGCGGGAACCGCTATGAAGGTCATTTCGTCAACGGTGTCATGGACGGGCAGGGCACTCTGGCTTTTGCCGATGGTCGGGTTTACGAAGGTGATTTCAAGCAGGGCAAGCGTACTGGCAGAGGCTCACTGAGCTGGCCCAGCGGCGAAAAGTATGTGGGCGATTTTACCGACGGCATGCGTGAAGGCGGCGGCAGTTTTACCTGGCCTGATCAAAGCAAGTATGTCGGTGGTTTCCAGCAGAATGCGTTGCACGGTCGTGGCACCTGCACCACGGACGGCAAGGCCATACCCTGTCGCTTCGACAAGGGCGTGAGAATCGAATAAAAGCGTCAGGGTTTGGAGAGCGCTTCCAGCGCTTCCTTTGCGCTCTGGAACCGGCGCACGGGATCCGGATCCAGCAGCTTGGCCACAAAGGCGGATGTCTTGGCATCCGTCACATCAACCAGAAAATTGTCCAGCTGTCTTTCCGTGGATGCCGCGAACAGCACCTTTTCCCGTTTCGACTTCCCCACATTCCAGCGCCGGTTGCGCAGCAACTCATAAAACAGGATACCTGCCTGGTAAAGATCACTGCGATGATCCCAGGCCTCGCCTCTGGCTTGCTCCGGTGAGATGAACGAGGGCTTCGCCAGCCACTGGTAGGCTTCCTTGCTGGCCTGCTTCTGGAAATGAGAGCAGCCGAAATCCACCAGATAAATTTTCTGCCGCGTGTCGATCAGAATGTTCTCGGAACTGATGTCGCCATGGATAACCGGTTTCAGGCTGCTGTGAAGAAAGTGCAACTGTTCCAGCAATTGGCGCACGATGTCCCGGGCAATCTCCTTGACCAGCGAAGGCGGGAAGCGCTGCTGTTCCTGGGACAGGTTTATCAGCTGGAATCCCTCAATGAATTCATAGGCATAGTATGCCTTGCCGTCGATCAGACCCCGCGACCGGTACTTGGGCAGCTGGGGATGGTGCAGTTCACGCACTATCTGGCTTTCGTTGGTAAACTGCCGCCGCACCGCCTGATGGTTAAGCCATTGTTCCCGCACCATTTTTACTGCGAGTTTGGGCTTGCCCTGTTCCAGCGGGATGCCCTTCATCACCACGCAGATACCGCCCTCGGTGAAGGGCTCCATCCGGTAACGACCGATATTCAGTTGAACCTCAAACGGACCCTGAGTCTTGACGACAGGTTTGCTGGCGGTAGTGGATGTTGGGCTCTTGGCTTCGTTTTTGGCCGGCGGAGCGGGTTTGGCTGAGTCTGTCGGGCCAGGCGAGGGCTGCTGCTTTTTGGAGCGCCATGAAAACAGCCAGGTCAGGTTCATAGATTGGGGTCGCCCTTACTGAAAACCGGGGGTATTTTATTGTTATCGTTCAATGTGCCGTCATTTTACACACTAATTGTATGCTAACAAGTCTAGCGTACCGTATGTAAATAGTTCATTTTTAATTCAATTATAGAGCAATAAGTGACAGTTTCCCGACGTCTGTCCTTTCATCTGTAATCGTTCGTCGGAAAAGAGTTATCAATCTGTCAGGCAAGTATTGACTTGGGCGTTCTCTATGCAAGTATATGGGTCAAGGCTATTCGTCTACGGTTTAAATTTTGATCGAAGTCGAATATGATCTTGAGATCTGGACTACCAGAGAACAACGAAAAAAAGCACACTCCAAAAACAAATAGTACGGGGCTAAACCTATGAAATCTTTCAAACACTCTCGCAAACTGAATTCCAAAACCATCCGCGGACAAGGCATGTCCGAGTACCTGATCATCGTGGGCCTGCTGGCGGTTGCTGGTATTGCTGTAATGGGCTTCATGGGTGGCACCATCCGTAACCAGGTGGCTGGTATGGCGCAAGAATTGGGTGGTTCCACCGGAACCGCGGATATCGCAGCTGCAGCTGCTGATGCGGGTGCTGCGACCACTGCTGCTGCTGAAGAAACCAGCCTGAGCAACTACGACGGCCAGAACACCCGTCTGGAGCAGTAATCGAACAGTTGTGCCTATGTATGGAACCGGGAGATGTTTGGCATCTCCCGGTTCCATCGTTTAAACACTAACAACAATAACAATAGTGTTTTGTATGGTTACCCTGAAAGAATTTAAACAGAAACGGTACCATTCAGGTCAGTCCCTCATAATGGCCTTGGCGCTAGTACTAGCGGCAAGCCTCATGCTCTTCTTCGTCTTCAATTCAGGTCGCGCCGTCAACCAGAAAATAAATCTGGTCAATGCGGCAGATGCTGCTGCCTATTCCGGCGCCCAGATTACCGCACGTCAGCTCAACTTCATGGCCTATACCAACCGCGCCATGATCGCCAATGAAGTCTCCGTCGGCCACATGTTCAGTTATCAGATGGAAGTTGATCTTGTGACGGCAGTGGGGCAAAACTTTCTGGACCTTCTTACGAGCGGTCTCGGCGGTTTTTTGGTTTCCCTTCTTAATTTTCTATTTCCCGGCCTCAGTGATCTTATCAATAACACTGCCGACACACTGGGTGAAGTGCTGGACTACATAAAACAGTTTTCGGATGGAGTGGTCGGCGTTTACGCGCTTACGATTGATGCGAATAATGCGTTCTATTCCTCCATGCAACAGCAAGCCTTTAGCGAATTCGCCTTCCCGCAGGAGGGGCAGTCCAAACCCGTGGTGGAAGTTGCTATGCAGCAGGTGTTGGAAAATTATCAAGCCCGGCCGACTGCACCCATCAATTTGAATCATGACGATACATTGGGCTATTTCGCAGAAAACGGTTCCCCTGAAATTCAGCAGCTGGCGCTTGCGGCCTCCGACATGAGCACGGATTTTTGCAAAATGATGCTGTTTGTTATGCCCGGGCAGGCATCTGCGGACGAAGTGGGAGCGTCGAATCAGGTAGATGTATTCTGTGATTCTCTGGTGGCTGGAGGTGGTGGCGGCGTTGCGGGTCCAGGAACTGCGGATTCTCCGATGACGGACAATGGTGCCATGCAGGATATGTTGCGAACCACGTATTCCACTATGGAGAACGCGAGCTGGATTCGCGATAGAAATACGAGTTATAGGTGGTTAGGTGGCTTGGTCGGTGCCACGCGCAGCGGTAGTACCGATATTGAATTCGATGCTGCGTCGGGCCAGCTCAACTGGACTGCAGATGAAGACCGGTTTCGTGCAGGGTTAATCAATGTGTCGGTTGAGGGCAACATTGCGGACGTCAGTGAAGAAGCGGGAAGGGCTATTGATTCTGGCTTGATTGCCACATTCAGTGCATGGGGATTGTGTGGCGATGGAAAACCGGTCCGTTGCGATGCGTTGGCAGGTGGCCGCTACGCCGGCGTGCAACGTTATACCTATCTGAATCCTTCCTACACCATGCCGCGTATTACCGCATTTGTGTCGCAGTCTGCCTGTGGTGACAACATCGGTGTCGATAAAGACGGCCTGGAAATCGAAGGCTGGCACAACAATTTGCACAGTTTTGAAGAGGAAAGTATTTGCGATGATACCGTGTTTGCGGTGGCGCAGGCTGAGGTGTTCTTCGAACGTCCAGCCTGTGTGGAAGTAAATGGCAACTGCGCTTATGGTTTCAAGTCTCTACCCGCAGATGCGTCTGGCGTGCCGCAGAACGAAAAACCAAACCTGTTCAACCCTTTCTGGCAAGCGCGTATTGTGCGTTGAGTGCATTTATGAAGCAGCATAAGAGCAAAGGGCAATCGATTGCAGAGTTTCTGGTGTCGCTGGCGTTTTTTGTCCCGGTGTTACTGTTCATTCCGACGCTGGCCAATATGCTGTTAGTGCAGACGACAGCTCATAAAGCCAGTCGCTATATGGCGTGGGAGCGTACCGCCTACTCAGCACAGGATTTGAAAAGTGACGAGGAGCTTGCGAACGAAGTCGAACAACGCTTCATTCTGGGTGAAAATCAGGGCTTTGGCTCGGGACAGACCTCTGTTGCGGCGGGTTGGATGGATTTCAAAACCAGAACCAGCATGGTTGATCTTATCTCAGGTGATCTTGCCTCGGGTGTTGCCACGGACGTTGACTCGTTCGAGAGTGCCACCCGACTCAAACAAAATGCCAGTGCCTGGCTGGCAGACAAGGGTGGGCTTGATGATCCGGCTAACGCGTTTCAGTTGAATACCTTGCAGACGGCGAAGCTGTCCATTCCGATTTCATCGGATTTGTCAATTTTGCAGCCCACCCGTCCTGTAGATGCCTGGCATTATGAAAGGGATCCTGATTCGACTACTGCACCGCCGGTGGACGAGGTGGCCAAAACGTCTCGATATTACATTAGCTCATCCTCGGCCTTGGTGGCTGATGGTTGGACTTCCGCAAATGATGAGATGTTTCATGACCGGGTGTCAGGCATGAACTCCATTTCCCGCAGGTTCCAGAATTTCTGGCAAAATACGTCCGGGCTCTCCTCGTTGATCTCCAACTTGGGGTTCGATGAGATAGGAGACAATCTGTTCACCAATCCCGCTGGAAGAAGGGCGTCGCTCGACATGGTTGATCCTGAGCAATCGCTCAATCTGCCATCTGGTGCACTTGAAGAATACCGGCCGTAGTTGTTGTGAAGCTATCGCAGTATGCTCAGGCACTTTTGCTGCTGGTCTTTTGGCTGGTTTCTCCGCATGTTTCCGCTTTTTCCCAGGATCCACTGACAGTCAATCTGCCCTCGATCGAGATCATGCCAAAGGCCGAATGGTATTGGGTTGGCCAGCATATGGCAGTGAACGGAATTCCAACGTCTATCAAGATGTTTACTTATCGCGGCAAGCCCGAAGAGGTTGCCCAGTTTTACCGGTCCCTGTGGAAAGCTAAAGGACATGGTAAGCAAAGTGAGCGTTCCTTTGGCGCAAGAACGATTCTGGGTTATGAGCTGGATGGTTTTTATTACACTATCCAGTATGAGGAATCCCGTGGGATGGTTCAGGGCAAGGCAGTGGTTACCCCCACTCCGCTGAATTATAAAAGCTCCAAAAAAACTCAGTTGCCCCTGCCTCCGCGAGCGAAAGTTTACAGCAAGGTGGAATCCCTGGACCTGGGAAAGCGCGAGGAAACCGTGTCACTGGAGGCGCGGGTTGATGTATCCTATGTTGCTGATTTTTATAAGCGTGAGCTGGGATCACAAGGATGGCAGCTTGTTACTGCGAGTGGCGATCAACGCAATTCTGCAGTGATGAGTTTTCAGCGTGGTGGTGAACTGTTACAGTTGACGGCGAAGGCCTTACAACATAACAACAGTCAGTCAACACAGCTTTTAATACACTGGTTGAAGTAGATAAACCTATCAGGCATATACAATAATAATATGAAATCCGCCATTCAAAGACAGACTGGCTCTGTCACCATAGAATACGTGATCGTCGCAATTTTCATGATGATACCCCTTTGGTATGCCTTTGTGGGTGGATCAGGAAACTGGTTGGACCATGACAGGGAGCCTAACAACGGCAACTTGGCGCAGGTTGGCCCGATGCCGTCAGAGTCTCCTTTCCTCGTGAAAACCCTGAATGATCGGCAAAATCGTTTCACCACTGAAATCTATCAACCCTAGTGGCGGATGTATTTGCGATGAAGTCGAATAATAAAACTACCATTATCCTGCTTGTTTGTGCTGCAGTTGCGGGTGCCACGGGTTGGTACTTGTCGAAGAACTATATCAATCAGGAAATCAAAACCTATAAATCCGGCTTTGATGCCGAGCGCGAAACGGTGCCGGTTGTCGTTGCTTCAAAAGATCTCGCTGTTGGCGACGTCGTCAGTACAGCCAATGCTTCGGTTCGTCAGATTCCCAAAATTTTTGTTCCAGCAGATGGGCTTTCCCCCAATCGGTTTTCTACGATAGAAGGCCGCCAGGTTGTGCATGCGGTCAAGAAAGGCAATCCCATCCTCACCATCAACGTAAGTCAGGTCAAGGTGGCTGGGTTGGCGAGCTTGCTGAAGGACGGCGAGCGTGCGATTTCAATCCCGGTTTCCAGCCTGGATACATTTTCCGGCTTTTTGGGGCCCGGCGATTTTATTGATCTGATGATTACTGTTCAGGATGGCGACCTCAAGCGCACGGTTCCGCTGGCGCAGGATCTGCGTGTCATTGCCACAGGAACTGATCTGGATGACGGCGTACCGGAAAAGCAGAAGGGGCGATACGGAGAAATCACGTTGGGCGTGTCACCTCTGATTGCAACGCGACTTATCCATGCTCAGACCGTGGGTGAGATTACCGTGTTGTTGCGTAAGCCGGAAGATGGCAATGACCGCTTCAACGATTACGTAACCATCGATAATCTGGTCGATGTTCCCCAGGCACCCAAGCCTGAACCACCTCCGCCGGCACCCAAGAAAAGTGAATGGGGCTTTGAGCTGATCAAAGGTGGCAAGCGCTCCTGATTCTTCAGCAATTTTAACCTTTGAAAATAATAACAACAGGAATCCTGTAGTATGAAATCAGCTCTCTATGGAAGGTTGGCCGTACTGACGTTTTCGCTAATGTTCTCGCTGTTAGCGGCTGTTTCGCTGCAAGCCGAAGAAGAATATGAAAGCACGGTCAACATTATCCAGGGCCAGACTCGCCTGATGCCCTATCCCGGTGTTACCCGGGTCTCTATCGGTCATCCTGATATAGCAAATGCCCAGGCCACTGGTCCTGATGAAATCCTGTTGACGGGCCTTAAGGCCGGCGTGACAGATCTGCGTATCTGGTCGGGCTCTGGTCAGCAGAAGCGCTATTTGCTGAAGGTCACCGACAACTCGTGGGTGCAGATTCTTGAAGTGGCCAACATCGTTCTGGCAGATGTTGAAGGGGTTAATGCACGGGAAGAGAATGGTGTGGTGTTCATTGAGGGTCGTGTTTTGCGCGAGCAGGATATCCCTATCATTGAAGACATGAAAAAGAAAATGGAGAAGGAGCTGAAGAGCGGCACGATCGTTTTCAATGTAATGACGCCGAAGGTCAGCATGCAGGCCATGATCCTGCTGGATGTTCAGGTTGTCGAAGTGCGGCGCGATGATTTGCTGGACGTGGGTATCGCCTGGGATGCAACTGCCCCTGGCCCTTTCTATGAGTTGGTCGGGCCCGTGCATGGCGTGACCAATTTCGAAAAAATCAATTCCTGGTTTGGTTTCGGCAACAAGGAAGGCACTCCAGCCGGTGAACTCGATCCGGCGACCGAGATCGGTTCCACCATCAACCTTCTGCAAACCAAGGGCGTTGCGCGGGTGCTGGCCCAGCCGAAGCTGGTTACCAAAAGCGGATCCAAGGCGAAATTTCTGGCCGGTGGTGAAATCCCCATTCCGATTCGTGGTGCTGACGGTGAGTTGACAGTTGAATTCAAGCAGGTCGGTGTGATTCTGGACTTTTCACCGGTAGCAGATCCGGACGGTTTTATCGCAACGAAAATCAATGTCGAAGTGAGTGCTGTGGATTACAGCGTCGAAGTGTTGGGTATCCCTGGCTTCACATCGCGTAAAACCGATATGGAAATGAACGTGCAGGCAGGCCAGACCATGGTCATATCCGGTATGTTGCAATCAGAGGACAGCAAGTCTGTAGGCAAGGTACCTGGTCTGGGTTCCATCCCGATTCTGGGTGAATTGTTCAAATCGCGCGCCTTCCAGGAAAAATCGACCGAGCTGGTTATCTTTGTGACACCTTACATGATCGATCCTGACAGCAAGCGCAATCAGGACATGTTGGAGTACTCGCGCCAGTTGAACAAGGAAGCCACCGAGGATATGAAATTCAGCATTTTTGATTAATGCCGGTGCTGGAGAATCCTGCCAATGATTAAATTCGAAATCGTCGACAAGCATGAAAACCGGACTCTGTTTGAGTTCGGTCCTGGTAGTTATGTGCTTGGAAAGGGCGACAAAAGCGATGTGATTTTGAATGACAATCATGTGTCCCGCAATCATGCCCGACTGGATGTGTCGTCACTTGGCGCAACTCTGACGGATCTGGGTAGTACCAACGGGACCTGGTGTAATGGAGAGCGCATCTCGGCTACCCTCAATATCAGTCCTACATCCGTTATCAATTTTGGTGAGCTTAAACTGGTCGTGCTGGCTGTTGCTGGCGGCACCATGCAGTCGCTGGATGGTGTGGACCGTCGACCAGTCAAGTCTACAGTGCGTCAGGAAAGTGAAGCGCTCGTCACGTTGAAGCGCCGGGTGCATTCGTTGATTCTGGATTATCTGGACCTGCGTAAGCGGGCCAATTTACAGGAAATGGATGCCGCTGAGCTGCGTGAAGAAGCTGAAAAGGCAACCCGGGATATTATCCGTGACCACGTTGACTTCATTCCTGATGGTATTAGCCGGACCGAGCTGCAACGCCAGGTAGTGGCGGAAGCTGTTGGATTGGGCGCGTTGGAGCCACTGTTGTCGGATGACAGTATCACGGAAGTGATGGTTAACGGGCCTGACCAGATTTATGTGGAAAAGGACGGCAAAATCGTACTTTCCGAACACCGGTTTACCAGTACGCAATCGTTGCTGGCCATTATCGACCGGATCGTGGCCCCGCTGGGCAGGCGGATCGATGAAAGTTCACCGATGGTGGACGCGCGCCTGCTGGATGGCTCCCGTGTCAATGCCATCATCCCGCCACTGGCCTTGAATGGCCCTACCATCACCATCCGGAAATTCGCCAAGAAAAATCTGTACATGAGTGACTTGGTGAGATATGGGTCCATCTCGCCGCAAATGGCGATGTTTTTGAAGCGTACGGTCGAGCTGAAGAAAAATATTGTGATTTCGGGTGGTACCGGTTCAGGAAAAACCACGCTGCTCAATATACTGTCGAATTTCATCGGTGAGGACGATCGGATTGTGACGATCGAAGATGCGGCTGAACTCAAGCTCAACCAGCCGCATGTGGTGTCACTGGAAAGTCGGCCGGCCAACGCCGAAGGCAAAGGCAGGGTTGCCATTCGTGACCTGGTTATCAACGCACTGCGGATGCGGCCTGACCGGATCGTCGTCGGTGAGTGTCGTGGTGGCGAGGCCCTGGATATGTTGCAGGCCATGAACACCGGCCATGATGGCTCGCTTACGACGGGTCACGCGAATTCGCCCTCTGATTTTCTGGGTCGCCTGGAGGTCATGGTCATGATGGCGGGCGTCGATTTGCCTTCCCGGGCAATTCGTGAACAGATTGCGTCTGCTGTGGATATTCTGGTGCAGCAGAGTCGTCTCGCAGACGGGACGCGCAAAATAACGCACATCATGGAAGTGTCGGAATTCGATGGCGATAAGATTCATCTGGAGCCGATCTTCGAGTTTGTGCGCAAGGGTTATGATGCCAAGGGACGCATTTCTGGCGAATATGTTGCGAGTGGTTATATTCCACGCTTTCTGCTGGAGGCCAAGGAACAGGGAGTTGACGTTGATTTCTCACTCTTCAATACGGGGCCGGAGAAGTCGGAGGCGCAATGGAATTGAATTGGCAACCTATAGTGCAGTGGGCGCAGAGCAACGCTCAGCCCTTGATTTTTGTTTCCCTGTCACTGGCGTTTTTCTGTCTGGCCTACGTGGCGGTGCAGATAGGGCAGCAGATTTTTGCGCTGTACCGGAAAACCTTTTATACCCAGGTTGATAAAGGCTTGCGTGATGTGGTTGTCATGATGGAGCCTTCCCAGGTGTTCACGGTCACCGTATTGGCTGTCATGGTGGTCGGGCCTCTGGTGTATTGGCTTACCAATGTGGTTTTTTCCCTGATGGTGGTATCGGCATTGTTGATCATGCCAACCGTCGTCTTGCGCGTGATGAAGAAAAGACGCTCCAGCATGTTCGTTCAGCAGTTGCCGGATGCCTTGTCTGCCATGTCATCCGCGTTGCGCTCGGGCCTTAACCTTGTGAAATCGGTTCAGCAGATCGTCAAGAACCAGCCGCAGCCGCTGTCTCTCGAATTTGCGCAGGTGCTGGTGGAGTATCGGGTGGGCACTGATTTGAATGAATCCCTGGATGAAATGGCGAAACGTATCGATCGCCAGGAAATCATTCTGATGAATTCCGCGATCAAGATTTCCCGCGCGGTGGGCGGCAATCTGGCCGACACGCTGGAAACCCTTTCTAAAACCTTGCGCGAAAAATCAAAAGTGGAAGGTAAAATCAATGCGCTGACCTCAATGGGGCAGGCGCAGGGCGTTCTGGCAACCATGTTTCCGGTTTTTATCGGCTATGTGTTTTACAAGATTGAACCCGCTGCAATGTCGATGCTCTTTACCAGCCGGCTTGGCTTGATCTGGCTGGGGATTATGATTGTTATGGCAACTCTGGCCTATATCATGATCAAGAAAATCGTCACGGTTGATATTTGATATGGGCGCTCTGACTTCGTTTTTGCTGTCGAATTTTCCGGCCCTTTTGATGGCGGTTGGCGCTGCATTGGGTGCGTTTTCCCTGCTGCGGTTGTTTTTGCGCACGCGTCCAAAAGAGTCCGAGGAATGGCGTGATCCGCCGCCGTTAATTTTCAAACTGTTCAAACCCATCATTCGCCTTTTTTCGGGTGAGGTGCGTAACCTCATGTCAGACAAATCACATGCGAACACCCAGACGCGACTCAGCGCGGGCGGCGTGAACTACGCCATCATGGCGGAAGAGTTTCTGACATTGAAAATTGTATGTGCGATTTTTGCCGGACTCCTGTCGTTCATTCTGTACAAGGCCAATGAAGCCAATGGCGGTTTGGGTACGGAAGTTTCGGCTTTTCTGGTGTTGTTGCCGATCGTTGGATTTGTTTATCCGGATATTTGGCTGCGGGATAAAATTGGCTACCGGCGGCGGCGCGTAGCCAAGGAATTTCCGTTTTTGCTGGACTTGCTGGTGTTGTCGATGCGTGCGGGCCTGAACTATTCGACATCGCTTGGGCAGGCAATTTCCAGTCTGCCCAATGGGCCCGTCAAGGACGAGTTTGGCAAGTTGTTGCGGGAAATCCGGGCCGGGAAAATCCGTCGTGACGCGCTGCTCGATCTGGCCGCAAGGATGAACATCAACTCGGTGCATAATTTCGTGGCGGCCATTAATCAGGCGGAAGAAACCGGTGGCGAGATCGTCGATGTTCTCACCGTGCAGGCCGAGCAGCGTCGGTCAGAGCGCTTCAACGAAGCGGAAGCTATGGCCAACAAGGCACCGGTCAAGATGTTGTTGCCAATGATGCTGTTCCTGTTCCCCATCGTGTTCATGCTGGTCGGTTTCATCATGATGGTGAAGCTGGCGGAAAGTAATATGCTGCCTGAAGCCTTGCTGCGCCTGCTGGTTTCCTGATGAGTTATCAAGCCGGCTTAGCACTGAGTATCCGTCGTACTGATGCCTCCGTTTCCTCCACGCTTGTCCGGGTTCATTTGGCGGATAGCTTCTGGCGACGGCTGATTGGGCTGTTGGCGCACAGCTTTTTGGGGGATGATGAAGGATTGTTGCTGGTACCTTGTTCCGGCATCCACACATTAGGCATGCGTTTTACAATTGATGTCGTATTTCTGGACCGGCAAAACAAGGTGTTAGGGTATGCCGACGCGGTTCCGCCAAACAGGCTTAGGTCTGCTCCCAGAGGTACATTCAAGGTCCTGGAGATTGCAGAAGGTAACCGGATGCGAACAGGAATTAACTTGGACGACTATTTGAATTTTGATTAAATGGCTTGATAAACGGCCAAAAAAACAACTCTTACAAGAACCGCAAGTCAGTCCTGGTCGTGACCAGAGCATGGGATACCTGAATGAAAGACGGCCCTGAAAATTTTGTTGTCGAATCCACTCCGGTACTGGATCTGAAGAAGCATGGTCTGGAGTCGGCGGCTGGTGCCACGCCGGTCAATGAAGCCAATTGGGATTCAGATCGGACTGAAGTTTATGCCGATATCGATGGCGAAAATGCCATTGCCTCGTTGATAGACGAGCGGGGTGAGACTTATCCCATTACCACATTCCCTTTTGTCATCGGTCGTGGCTCCGAATGCGATCTGGTTTTGCAGGGCAAAGGCGTTTCCCGTCGTCATTCCGAAATCATCTTCCAGGCTGGCCGTTTTGTCGTTAATGATCTTGAAAGCCTGAACGGTCTCAAGGTAAACGGATATAAGGTAGCTCGCGTCATTTTGGAAGAAAATGACGCGATAAAACTCGGCGATGTTGCTCTGACTTTCCGTTCTGGTGGCGCCAGCTCGGCCAATGCGGGCAGCAAGCCGGCTGAGGAAAAGAGCAAGAAAAGCCTTTTTTCAAAGAAAGCCGCGCCACAGACCCATGGAGATGAGACCTTCGGTCCTGGTCCGTTCAAAAGAGCAATTACGAGCGTTTTGGTCGTGGCCACTGTCGGCATGGTCGCTTTTGCGGGATATCAGTATCTCCTGCAGAACAACCAGGCGGGGCGCGCTGCTATTCTTCCATCCAATGTTGCCCCGTCCAATGCTGAGTCTGCCGCTACTGCCAGCGCGCCGGCATCGACCCGACCGCAGCCGTCTGTCACTCCTGATGCGGCTGAGCCAAAAGTTGCAGCCCCTGCCCAGAGCGCTCCAGTGACAGCAGGCGCTGCAGTGGATGATTCTGTGGCTCCGCCGCCCTCCATCGCGCCACCACCCAGTATTGCGTCGTCAGCCGCTAGTGCTGCGTCTGTGCCAGACGCTTCAGTCTCCTATGCTGAGTCAGCGGTAGAGCCACCGGCCCCTAAGGCGGTTGCCGCTCCCAAGCCAGTTGCGGCCAAACCGGCAGTTAGCAAGCCTGTTGCCACTACTGCCGCCGTCAAGCCGGCCCAGACGACCAAGGCAGCACCTCAGGGTGATGCGACCCGCAAGGCGCAGGATGCCCTTTCCAATGCGGATGCCCTCTATTTTCAGGGGCAGGCAGATGCAGCTCTGAATGTGCTTAAGCCGCTAATGGATGATGCGCGCATCAGCGAGCCTGTACGCAAGGAAGTTCGCAATACCTACAATAATTTCTCCTCTCTGTTTGGCCAGTACAACAATGGCCAGGCCGCGTTCAGCCGTGGTGACAAGGAAGCGGCGTTCCAGCAGTGGACAGCTTTCATGAACAAGGAATCTTCCCTGTATGCGGGCAAAAAAAGTGCGTATACGCGCTCCATTTCCACCAGAGTGGTAGATGAGTATGTCGCGTTGGGCAATGATGCGTCCCGCAAGGGCGATCACCATGCAGCCTATCGTCACTGGCAAAAGGCGCTGGAACTGGGAGACAGTGTGGCGGCCAAAATTGCCATCGATAATGCCAATAACAAAGCGATGCAGTTGTACCGCCAGGCATTGCGTCTGGAGTACGTGAACACGAGCAAAGCGCGGGGTCTTTGGCAAGAGGTAACGGAGCTGCTGCCTCCGGGCACTGAATACAACACCAAGGCCAGCGCCAAGCTCGCCTGGTATGAGAAATGGGGCGCGTGATGCGTCTGGTTTGGGTGCTGGTTATCGGGCTGCTACTTTCGGGATGTGCTTCTCTGGGTTACAAGAGCCTGGAGGATGAGATATCAGACCAGGCAAAAACACAGGCGGCCATGAAGGATCTCAATCGGAAGCTGAAGCTGCACTATGAAGCTGGGGAGCAGCACTACAAGGCTGGCCAGTTGGATCAGGCCGAGGTGGAGTTCAAGTCCATTCTGGAGTTGATGCCAGAGGACGAAAACGCGCTCTACCGGATGGGCACCCTTTCCTTCAAGAAAGGACAGTATGATGCAGCTGCCGATTATTTTGAGCGCGCCATCAAGGTGAATCCCCGCAACGGAAAGGCGCATTACAACTTGGCTTCCATACGGCTGATGCAAGCACAGAATCACTATAAGTACTTCGCGGCACTGGCCGGGAAGGATCAGGATCTCAGCAATGTCACCACCTTGCTTGGGGACATCGATAAATTCAATAGCGGCGGCAGGCAGACGGAGCAATCTGGTTCCCTGGACGAAATTGCCGGTGCGCTGAAAAAATAATCATGCTAACCGTAGCGTTCAGCCAGAAAGGCAACAAATCGGAGGTCAATGAAGACGCATGTCTTTCATTTCCGCACCTTGGTTTGTTCGTTGTGGCTGATGGTGTTGGAGGTGGTCCGTCCGGTGATCTTGCTTCCCGTATGGTGGTTAATACTGTGTATGAAACCTTTCGGGACGGAGCGGTATCAGAAAATGCTGTTGTGCAATCCATGTGCAAGGCAAACGACCGCATTCACCGTACTGCTCAGGAACAAAATCTCAAAGGTATGGCCTCAACGGTCGTTGCGGGCTGGCAATTCGGTTCACGGTTAATCTGTTTCAATGTGGGCGACAGCCGGCTGTACCGATTGCGGGATGGTGAGATGGTGCAATTGAGCCGCGACCATACCCGGCAGATCCAGAAGGCGCCCAATGTGTTGAAGCAGGTAGTGACCAATGCAGTGGGTATCAAGCCGAATCTGCAGGTGGATGTGAGCCATCATGATTGCCAGAAAGGTGATCTTCTGTTGTTGATGACGGATGGAATTTCCGATTTGCTGGATACGGAATCCATGATGAATATCGTGTCGTCGCCCCTGCCGCTGGCTGAAAAGGCCCGCGCTCTGGTAGCTGAGAGTGAGCAAAGGGGTGGGCAGGATGACAAAACCATTATTCTGGCGCTGATGACATAACGGCGCAGGTAGGTTGCCATGAAAATAAAAACAAGAAAAAGCCAGTCCGGTGTGTCGATGATCGAGACAATACTGGTGTTTCCGGTGATGCTGGTGATGGGGCTGGGTATTATCCACTTGGGGCTGGTCTATCAGGCGAAGGTCAATCTTGAATATGCGGCGCTGATGGCGGCCCGTGTGGGCTCTGTTACTAACATTAATCTGCAGTCCATGCTCACTGAGGCTGTTGTCCGCATGGCGCCATCGCGTATTGGTGGAGCATTAGAAAACCCAATCAATCCGGCCGATTTCACGATCGAAGTGCTGAATCCGACTGCAACCATGTTTGCTGATTGTGGTGTGGCGTCATCGGATGCTACTTGCGCACAAGCAAACTGCGAGATTCCCAATTTTGGCTTGCAATATCGTCCCACGGGGCTGTTATGCGACGGTGCCAGTATCCAGGATGCGAACATTCTGCGGATCAAATTGACTTACCGATTCAACAGCCGCATCCCCTTCATGAATGTCCGCCTGTTTTCGGGTGACGATGAGAATAATTTAAATGACTATACGCCGCAGGACGGAATGAACATTCATGCGGTCGCTACGGTGCGAATGCAGAGCCCCGCACGTTATACAATTAACAACAGTTGCGGTTTTGTGTTGGGTGGGTGCTAGTCCGGGTGGTTGCGCAACCGCGCCAACAAACTCGACGTATCCCACCGCCCCCCACCCATGGCCTGCACTTCCGAATAAAACTGATCCACCAGCGCGGCAACCGGCAGATGTGATCCATTCAGTCGCGCTTCCTCCAGGCAGATGGCCAGATCCTTCCGCATCCAGTCCACGGCAAAGCCGTGTTCAAACTGCCCGTCGATCATGGTCTTGTGACGGTTCACCATCTGCCATGACTGTGCTGCACCCTTGCCAATGACATCGAACACCATTTCCGCATCCAGCCCCGCTTTCAGTGCGAATTGCACGCCTTCTGCCAAACTCTGGACTAACCCCGCAATGCAGATCTGATTGACCATCTTGGTGAGCTGTCCGCAGCCGGCAGGTCCCATCAGCGTCACCTGCCGTGCATAAACGCCAATGACATCGCGCACTTTTGCAAAGGGCTCTGTGTCACCGCCGCACATGATGGTGAGTTGTCCGTTGATGGCACCTTGCTGGCCACCAGAGACCGGCGCATCGATAAAATCAATTCCCTTTTCCGCCAGAGCCGAGTGCAGCTCGCGCGCAATCTTTGCGGAAGCAGTGGTGTGATCCACGACAATGCAACTGGGTCTGGCTGATTTGATAACGCCGTTCGGACCCAGCACAACACTGCGCAGGTCATCATCGTTCCCGACGCAGGTGAGTATCAGATCTGCATCGCGCGCAGCAGCGGCAGGGGAGTCGGCAATAGCTCCGACAGGATTGCTTGCCAGCCAGCGTTCGGCCTTGTCGCGACTGCGATTGAAAACAGTGACGGCGTGCCCGGCGTTTTGCAAATGTCCCGCCATCGGGAATCCCATGACGCCCAGTCCAATAAACGCGATTTTCATGGTGGCCTCCAGCAGAGAGCGGTCTGGCTAAACTGAAAATGAAATCCTGGTTATGAAAGCCTGGAATGAAAAAAGGCTGCCGGGGCAGCCTTTTTTTGAACGTCGCTCAGCGCTTTCCGATGGGCACGAAATCGCGCTGGGGGGAACCGGTGTACAGCTGACGCGGACGACCGATGCGGTAGGAGCCGCTGATCATTTCGTGCCAGTGTGCAACCCAGCCAACGGTCCGTGCCAGTGCAAAAATCACGGTGAACATGCTGGTGGGAATACCGATGGCCTTCAAGATGATTCCGGAATAGAAGTCCACGTTCGGGTACAGTTTCTTTTCGATAAAGTAGGGGTCGGAACGGGCGATTTCTTCCAGGCGCATGGCCAGTTCCAGCTTCGGGTCGTTGATGCCCAGAGCGCCCAGTACCTCGTCGCAGGTTTCCTTCATTACCTTGGCGCGTGGATCGAAGTTCTTGTACACGCGGTGGCCGAAACCCATCAGCTTGAAGTTGTCGTTCTTGTCCTTCGCGCGGGCGATGAATTTCTCGATGTTGGCAATGTCGCCGATCTCATCCAGCATGTTCAGCACGGCTTCGTTGGCGCCGCCGTGTGCGGGCCCCCACAGTGCAGCGATGCCGGCCGCGATACATGCGAACGGGTTGGCGCCAGAAGAGCCCGCCAGACGCACAGTCGACGTCGACGCGTTCTGTTCGTGATCGGCGTGCAGGATGAAAATCTTGTCCATCGCCTTCGCCAGCACCGGGTTCACCTTGTACTCGGCGCAGGGTACCGCGAACATCATGTGCAGGAAGTTTTCGGCGTAGTTCAGATCGTTGCGTGGAAACATGAACGGCTGGCCGAGGGAATACTTGTAGCACATGGCGGCCAGGGTCGGCATTTTCGCAATCAGGCGGAATGCAGCCACTTCGCGGTGACGCTCGTCCGAAATTTCCAGCGAGTCGTGATAAAACGCTGACAGTGCACCGACCACGCCACACATGATGGCCATCGGATGCGCGTCGCGGCGGAAGCCCTGGTAGAAGGTGCGCAACTGCTCGTGCACCATGGTGTGGTTGCGGATGGTGCTTTCGAACTTGGCTTTTTCCGCCGGGTTGGGCAGCTCTCCGTAGAGCAGCAGGAAACAGGTTTCGAGATAGTCGGAGCGTTCGGCCAGTTGTTCGATCGGATAGCCGCGATGGAGCAGGATACCCGCGTCACCATCAATATAGGTAATCTTGGATTCGCATGAAGCAGTGGAAACAAATCCGGGGTCGTAAGTGAAAACGCCTGCGCTGGTAAGTTTGCCGACATCAATGACGTCTGGACCGATGGTGCCGGAGTAGATGGGCAGATCCAGCGTCTTTTGACCTAGGGTTAACTGAGCGGATTTCTCAGTCATAATGCTCTCCTGTGCTCGTTGGCAGACATTCAAAGCAATTTTTGCGCCTTGATCCCGTGATCGAACGGATAAGTTGTATCGCGAGGAGCCTGCGCCTCTGTTGAATTTGAGCCGAATCAGCCGGGCCAGTCAGCAGGTGCCGGGGGCCAGCCGTAATCCGTGTCAGATGCTTTGGCTCAAGTGCTTGTTGCCCAAGCCAAAGTGGGGGCCAAAACTAATCACTCCCCGAATGTTTGTCAAATTATTTCAGGCTGCAGTGCCCAAAAACCATCCCTCTGACGGCCTGTTTTCAGCGATTTTTCCATTATAGTGCACGGTTATGACGCAGTGCCCGAAAATGGTCATAACTGCTTGTAATTCCACGCCAAGTCGTTATGAGCTGTTTGTATTTCGCTTTTGATGGGACTATACTTCCGCCCCGAATGAGAGGAGGGGATGATATTTAGGCAGTTCCATTGGGCGCCTATATAGATGCCGCTTGTTCGCCCTGTTACAGCTTCCTTCAACGCTCCGTCCGGAGCCTTTGTAAACTGGTTAATGCCGTGAAGAGTCAGCGACCTGTAAACCTGGATATTACTACCATTAAGTTTCCGTTGCCTGCCCTTGCGTCCATTACGCACCGGATCGCCGGGATTGCCATTTTCATCGGTATGGCGTTCCTGATCTGGGGCCTGGGTGCATCGCTTGAAAGCGAAGAAAGTTTCAATGCCCTGAAGGAGTGCCTGGGCGGTTTCATTCCCAAATTGATCCTATGGCTGATTCTGGCCGGATTCATCTACCACTTTGTTGCGGGTGTGCGCCATCTGCTAATGGATCTGGGCTATTTCGAAACGCTGGAAGGGGCCAAGGTGATGGCCATCAGCGTAATGGTGATTTCGGCGGCACTGATTGTATTGGCGGGGGTATGGGTATGGTAACCAGCGTTACAAGTCTGGGTAAGAACGGTCTTTATGACTGGGTGATCCAGCGTGCGACAGCCGTTGTGCTGGGTGTGTATTTCCTCTGCATGATGGGCTTTCTGATTTCTACCCCCGATCTCACCTATGCGCAGTGGCATGCCTTTATGAGCAGCACTTATATGCGCGTATTTTCCCTGCTTGCGCTGATTTCCATGGGGGCTCACGCCTGGGTTGGCCTGTGGGTTGTGTCTACCGACTATATTACCACCCGCCAGCTGGGTGCCATCGCGACTCCGTTGCGGATTGCGTTTCAGGCTGGTTTCGTGCTGGTGACGATCGTGTATGTGATCTGGGGCGTCCAGATTTTGTGGGGAATCTAAAACATGTCGAACATTCGTACCTTGACGTTTGATGCGGTGATCGTGGGTGGCGGTGGCGCCGGTATGCGCGCTGCGTTGCAGCTGGCCCAGTCTGGACAGAAAACGGCGCTCATCTCCAAAGTCTTCCCGACCCGTTCCCATACTGTTTCTGCACAGGGTGGTATTACCTGCGCGATTGCCAGTTCCGATCCCAATGACGACTGGCGCTGGCACATGTACGACACCGTAAAGGGATCTGACTATATCGGTGATCAGGACGCCATTGAGTACATGTGCAGTGTCGGCCCCCAGGTGGTGTTCGAGCTGGAACACATGGGTCTGCCGTTCTCCCGTACTGACGAAGGCCGCATTTATCAGCGTCCGTTCGGTGGCCAGTCCAAGAATTACGGTGAAGGCGGTCAGGCGGCACGCACCTGCGCAGCTGCGGACCGTACCGGCCACGCCCTGTTGCATACCCTGTATCAGCAGAACGTCCGTTTCAACACCAACTTCTATAACGAATGGTATGCAGCTGATCTGGTGACCAACCAGGACGGCGCGGTGACCGGCGTTATTGCCATCGACATCGAAACCGGCGAATCGGTTTACTTCAAATCCAAAGCTACTGTATTTGCCACCGGTGGAGCAGGGCGCATTTATTCCTCCACCACCAATGCCCTGATCAACTCCGGCGACGGCGTGGGCATGGCCCTGCGAGCCGGCTTCCCGGTGCAGGATATCGAAATGTGGCAGTTCCACCCGACCGGTATTGCCGGCGCGGGCGTTCTGGTCACTGAGGGCTGCCGCGGTGAAGGCGGTTATCTGGTGAACAAGGACGGCGAGCGTTTCATGGAGCGTTATGCGCCCAACGCGAAGGATCTGGCCGGCCGCGACGTGGTTGCACGTTCCATGATGCAGGAAATCCTGGATGGCCGCGGTTGCGGTCCGGAAGGGGATCACGTTTACCTGAAGCTGGATCACCTGGGTGAGGAAGTGCTGCACAAGCGCCTGCCCGGTATCTGCGAACTGTCGATCACCTTCGCTCACGCGGACCCGGTGAAAGAGCCGATTCCGGTGGTGCCGACCTGCCATTACATGATGGGTGGCATTCCCACCAACATCAACGGCCAGGCGATTACCCAGGGCGCCGATGGCGTCGACAAGATTATCCCCGGTCTGTATGCGGTGGGCGAAGTGGCCTGCGTATCCGTACATGGCGCCAACCGTCTGGGTGGCAACTCGCTGCTGGATCTGGTGGTGTTTGGTCGTGCGGCGGGCATCTTCATCGAGAAGGCCCTGAAAGAAGGCATCGATCATCGCGACACCAGCGAGTCTGACCTGGAGCGTGCGTTCAGCCGCATCAACCGTCTGGACAACAGCAAGTCCGGCGAGAGCGTTGCCTCCCTGCGCAAAGAGCTGCAGACCAACATGCAGAACAACTTCGGTGTATTCCGCAAAGGCGATCTGATGCAGCAGGGCGTAACCAAACTGGCCGAGCTGCGCGAGCGCATCGGCAAGTCGCACCTGACGGACAAGAGCAAATCCTACAACACCGCCCGCATCGAGGCGCTGGAACTGGACAACCTGCTGGAAGTGGCGGAAGCGACTGCTATCGCGGCGGAAGCGCGTAAAGAGAGCCGTGGCGCTCACTGCCGTTACGACTTCCCGGATCGCGATGACGAGAACTGGCTGGTGCACTCCATCTATTTCCCGACCGACAAGCGCGTCGGCAAGCGTGAAGTCAACTTTGCTCCCAAGCAGGTTCCGACCTTCAAGCCCAAGATCAGAACGTACTAAGGTGATTCGACATGTTGCAGGTTAGTATTTATCGCTACAACCCGGATACCGACGCCGAACCTTACATGAAGGATTACCAGGTCGATACCGGCGGCAAGGATCTGATGGTGCTGGACGTTCTGGCCCTGGTGAAGGAAAAGGACGATTCGCTGGCTTATCGCCGCTCCTGCCGTGAAGGCGTGTGCGGTTCTGACGGCATGAACATCAACGGCAAGAACGGCCTGGCGTGCATCACGCCGGTGTCCCAGGCGACCAAAGGCAAGGGCAAGCTGATCCTGCGCCCGCTGCCGGGTCTGCCGGTGATTCGCGATCTGGTGGTGGACATGACCCTGTTCTACAACCAGTACGAGAAGATCAAGCCCTATGTTGTGAACAACACACCCGCACCGGCCATCGAGCGTCTGCAGACGCCGGCGGAGCGCGACAAGCTGGATGGTCTGTACGAGTGCATTCTGTGCGCCTGCTGTTCGACCTCCTGCCCGTCGTTCTGGTGGAACCCGGACAAGTTCATCGGACCGGCTGGTTTGTTGCAGGCGTACCGCTTCATTGCCGACAGCCGTGACACCATGACGCAGGAACGTCTGTCTGCGCTGGACGATCCGTTCAGCCTGTTCCGTTGCCGTGGCATCATGAATTGCGTGAGCGTCTGTCCGAAAGGCCTGAACCCCACCAAGGCTATCGGCCACATCCGTTCGCTGCTGTTGCAGCAGGGAACTTAAAAGCTTGTCAGCAAAGGAAAAATCACTATAATTCTGGCGTCTTGCCGCCCAAGCGTTCCCTTTGGGCGGCGTTTTGCAAAGACGCTACACTTGATGTTGGGAATGACAGGGCCGTCCAATAACTAATGTTGGGACGTGCGCTGTTGGTTTACTCCCCCGCTCAAAAAGCGGTTGTGAGTCTGTTTATAACCAAAGGGCTATCGGTAAAACCGAACTATCTGGAAGCGTTGTTGGCCTAACCGGCTTGTCGCAATCCTAACATGTTTGAACGTGTCTGTTGCTGATTCGCGTCTTGCAGATAGTGTCCCGATTCGACACGGTGATCTGCAATGGATGAAGGTTTGATGTATCGGCAGTGGAGTACGTCCCATTTGTTCGGGGCGAATGCCGCCTATATCGAAGAGTTGTACGAGTCCTATCTGAAGGACCCGAATTCGGTGCCGGAGCAGTGGCGCGACCACTTCGATAAACTCCCCCGCGTAAATGGCACCGAGCAAGACATTCCCCACTCGACCGTCCGGGAACATTTCCTCTACCTCGCCAAGAATCGGAATCGCGCGCAACCGCTGGTTGTCAGCAGCGTTTCATCCGAGCATGAGAAAAAACAGGTCAAGGTTCTGCAGCTGATCACCGGCTTCCGCGTGCGTGGTCACCAGAAAGCCAGTCTTGATCCGCTGGGTTTGATGGAGCGCGAATCAGTCCCGGATCTCGAGTTGACTCACCATGGCCTGTCTGCCGCAGATCTGGATACCACTTTCCAGACCGGTAATGTTTTCATCGGTAAGGAAGAAGCCACTCTCCGCGAAATCGTCGAGGCTCTGGAGCGCACCTATTGCACCAGCATCGGCGTCGAATACATGCATATCGTGGATACCGCCGAGAAGCGCTGGATTCAGCAGCGGATGGAGAGCGTGCGCTCCCATCCCAATTACAGCCGCGATGTGAAAATCCACTTGCTGGAGCGGCTGATTGCGGCGGAAGGTCTGGAAAAATTACTGGCCACCAAGTATCCCGGCACCAAGCGTTTTGGTCTGGAGGGCGGCGAGAGCCTGATTCCCTGCGTCGATGAAATCATCCAGCGCGCTGGCAGCTACGGCGCCAAGGAACTGGTGATCGGCATGGCCCACCGGGGCCGTCTGAACATGCTGGTGAACATTCTGGGCAAGAACCCGGGTGAACTGTTCAGCGAATTCGAAGGCAAGCACAAGCACAACGAATCGGGCTCTGGCGACGTGAAATATCACCAGGGCTTCTCGTCCAACGTGATGACGCCGGGCGGTGAGCTGCACCTGGCACTGGCGTTCAATCCGTCGCACCTGGAAATCGTGTCGCCAGTGGTGGAAGGTTCCGTGCGGGCGCGCCAGGATCGTCGTGGTGACAAGAAGGGTGATTTGGTCGTTCCGCTGCTGGTGCATGGCGATGCTGCTTTCGCCGGCCAGGGCGTGGTGATGGAAACTTTCCAGATGTCGCAGACCCGTGGTTATCGCACCGGCGGCACCGTGCACATCATCATCAATAACCAGGTTGGCTTTACCACCAGCAACCGTCGTGATGCGCGTTCCACCGAATACTGCACCGACGTGGCGAAGATGGTGCAGGCGCCGATTTTCCATGTGAACGGCGATGATCCGGAAGCAGTGCTGTTTGTCACGCAGATGGCCATCGACTTCCGCCAGCAGTTCAAGAAAGACGTCGTCATTGACCTTATCTGCTACCGCGCCCGTGGTCACAATGAAGCGGACGAGCCGGCCATCACCCAGCCGATCATGTATTCCGTGATCCGCAAGAAAAAGAATCCTCGTGAAATCTATTCCGAGCGTCTGGTCACCGAAGGTGTGCTGACGCAGGCGGAAAACGATTCCATGATGGAAGATTACCGCCGCGCGCTGGATAACGGCGAGCATGTGGTGAAATCCCTCGTAAAAGAGCCCAACAAGACCCTGTTCGTGGACTGGACGCCGTACATCGGCCATGCCTATTCCGCGTATTTTGATACCGGCGTTGATGTGAAGCTGATCCAGGAACTGGCCCACAAGATGGATCGCGTTCCCGACGGCTTGGTGCTGCAGCGTCAGGTGGACAAGATCTGGGAAGACCGCCGCAAGATGGCTGCCGGTGCGCTGGCCATCGATTGGGGCTTCGCCGAGACCATGGCCTATGCCACGATGCTGGCCCAGGGTTACCCGGTGCGCATTACTGGCCAGGATGTGGGGCGCGGTACGTTCTCGCACCGGCACGCGGTGGTGCATAACCAGAAGCAGCGGGGCACTCATGTGCCGCTGAAGACCGTGTGCGCCGACGGCACCCAGTTCGACTTGTACGACTCGTTGCTGTCCGAGGAAGCGGTGCTGGGCTTTGAATACGGCTACGCCACCACCGATCCGAAAGGGCTGGTGATCTGGGAAGCGCAGTTCGGCGATTTTGCCAACGGCGCTCAGGTGGTCATCGACCAGTTCATTTCGTCCGGCGAGCACAAGTGGCAGCGCCTGTGTGGTCTGACCATGCTGCTGCCGCACGGTTATGAAGGGCAGGGTCCGGAACACTCTTCCGCCCGCCTGGAGCGTTTCCTGCAACTGTGTGCGGAACACAATATGCAGGTGTGCGTGCCGTCCACGCCGGCGCAGGTGTTTCACATGCTGCGGCGCCAGGCCATCCGGCCATTGCGCAAGCCGCTCATCGTGATGTCGCCCAAGAGCCTGCTGCGCCACAAGCTGGCCAAGTCTTCACTGGAGCAGCTGGCCAATGGCCATTTCCAGGTGGCACTGGCGGACGAGTCGCAACATGACCCGAATGCGATCAAGCGGATTATCCTGTGCAGCGGCAAGGTGTACTACGATCTGTTCGAATACCGCGAACAGCGCGATATCAAGGACACGGTCATTCTGCGTATCGAGCAGCTGTATCCGTTCCCCGAGGAAGAGTTGGGCAAGCTGTTTGCGCAGTATCCCAATGTGAAATCGGTGGTCTGGTGTCAGGAAGAGCCCATGAACCAGGGCGCCTGGTATTGCAGTCAACACCACATGCGTCACGTGGTGCTCAAGCACAACCCGTCGCTGTACCTGAATTACGCAGGCCGCGAGGGTTCTGCCGCACCGGCCGCTGGCTACATGTCGCGGCACACCGAGGAACAGGCGCGTCTGGTTGAGCAGGCGTTCCAGTTTTAAGCATCCATTGTGAATAGATCACGTCCGTAGCGAACAAGACGAACGAACAAGACGAAAAGGAAACCAGATGACCACCGAAATCAAAGCTCCCCAGTTCCCTGAAGCGGTTGCCGATGGCACGGTCGCAACCTGGCACAAGAAGCCCGGAGACTCCGTGTCCCGTGACGAATTGCTGGTCGATATTGAAACCGACAAGGTGGTGCTGGAAGTGGTGGCGCCCCATGATGGTGTGTTGAGCAAAGTGCTCAAAGGCGAAGGCGACACCGTGCTGAGCCAGGAACTGATTGCCATGCTGGAACCGGCCGGCGCCAAGGTTGCTGCAGCACCGGCCAAGGCGGCCGAAGCGGTCGCACCCAAGGCTGAAGCGGCTGCGGCCGATGCCCAGGTTGAAGATAGCTGGGGCCCGGCAGTGCGCAAGCTGATCGCAGAAAACAATCTCGACCCGGCCCAGATCAAGGGCACTGGCAAGGGCGGCCGTATTACCAAGGAAGATGTGCTGGCCCACCTGAAAGGTGGTACCACTGTGGCGAAGGAAGAAGCCAAGCCGCAGGTGAAGACCGAAGCTGCCAAGCCTGCTCCCGCCGCTGCGGTTCCCTTCGTAGCCGGCGACCGTGAAGAGCGCCGTGTGCCGATGACCCGTCTGCGCGCCCGCGTGGCCGAGCGTCTGGTCGCTGCCCAGCACAACGCCGCCATGCTGACCACCTTCAACGAAGTGAACATGAAGCCGGTCATGGACATGCGCAAGAATTACAAGGATGTGTTCGAAAAGGCCCATGGAACCCGCCTGGGCTTCATGTCTTTCTTCGTGCGCGCGGCTACTGAGGCCCTGCGCAAGTATCCTTCTGTCAACGCTTCCATTGACGGTAACGACATCGTCTACCACGGCTATTACGATATCGGCGTGGCGGTCTCCAGTGATCGCGGTCTGGTTGTACCTATCATGCGTGACGTCGACAAGATGGGCTTTGCCGAGATCGAAAGCAAAATCGTGGAATACGGTCAGAAGGCCCAGGCTGGCAAACTGTCGCTGGAAGACATGACCGGTGGTACCTTCACCATTTCCAACGGCGGTGTGTTCGGTTCCCTGTGGTCCACGCCGATCCTGAACCCGCCCCAGACTGCCATTCTGGGCATGCACAAGATCCAGGATCGCCCGATGGCCGTGAATGGCCAGGTGGTGATTCTGCCGATGATGTATCTGGCGCTGTCCTACGATCACCGCCTGATCGACGGCAAGGAAGCAGTGCAGTTCCTGGTGACCCTGAAGGAACTGGTGGAAGATCCGGCACGTCTGTTGCTGGAACTCTGATCGACCTCCACACCGGGTGGCCCTGGTCGCCACCCGCAATGCACACGGAAAGAAATAGGAAACCGACATGGCAAAATCGTTTGATGTGGTTGTAATCGGCGGCGGCCCCGGTGGTTATGCGGCAGCGATCAAGGCTGCGCACCTGGGCATGAACGTGGCCTGCATCGATATGTACATCAACAAGGAAGGCAAACCGGCGCTGGGCGGTACCTGCGCCAACGTGGGCTGCATTCCGTCCAAAGCGCTGCTGGATTCCACCTGGAAATTCCACGAAGCGCAGCAGGATTTCGCCGTGCACGGCATCGAAACCACGGGTGTATCGATGAACGTGGGCGCCATGATCAAGCGCAAGGACGACATCGTGCGCAAGCAGACCGATGGCGTTGCCATGCTGCTGAAGGCCAACGGTGTCACCTGGTTGCAGGGCCGTGGCAAATTGCTGGCAGGCAAGCAGGTGGAATTCACTGCCCATGACGGCAGCACCGAAACCCTGCAGGCCGCCAACGTGATTCTGGCCAGCGGCTCCGCGCCGATCAAACTGCCGATGGCACCGCTGGTGGATGGCGTGGTGGTGGACAACGCCGGCGCACTGGAATTCCAGGCTGTGCCGAAACGCCTGGGCGTGATTGGCGCCGGTATCATCGGCCTGGAACTCGGCAGCGTTTGGAATCGCCTGGGTTCGCAGGTCGTCGTGCTGGAAGCCATGGACACCTTCCTGCCCATGGTGGATCGCCAGGTAGGCAAGGAATTGTTGAAGAGCCTGCAGAAGCAGGGCCTGGATATCCGTCTGGCCGCCCGCGTTACCGGCACTTCTGTGGCCAACAATGAAGTGACTATCGAATTCACCGACGCCAATGGCGAACAGAAGCTGGTGGTGGACAAGCTGATCGTCGCAGTGGGACGCCGTCCCTTTACCGCCGATCTGTTCACTACCGACAGCGGTGTGAATCTGGATGAGCGCGGCTTTATCTTCGTCAAGGATAACTGCGCAACCGACGTGCCCGGCGTGTACGCCATCGGCGACATCGTGCGTGGCCCCGCGCTGGCGCACAAGGCGACTGAAGAAGGAGTGATGGTGGCGGAAATCATCGGTGGCCACCATGCCGCCGTGAATTACGATTGCATCCCGTCCGTGGTTTATACGCATCCGGAAGTGGCCTGGGTTGGCAAGACGGAAGAACAGGTCAAGGCTGCCGGTGAGGAATACAAAGTCGGCACCTTCGCTTTCGCTGCCAACGGTCGCGCTGCTGCGGCCAACGAAACCACCGGCTTCGTGAAAGTGGTGGCAGATGAAAAAACCGATCGCGTGCTGGGCGTGCATATCGTCGGTCCGCAGGCGTCGGAAATCATCATGCAGGCGGTGATCGCCATGGAATTCGGCGCCAGCGCTGAAGACCTGCAGATGATGGTGTTCGCGCACCCGGGTCTGTCGGAAGTGTTCCATGAAGCCTGTCTGGATGTGGATGGCAAGGCCATTCACTCCGCCAA
Source organism: Gammaproteobacteria bacterium (assembly GCA_013178375.1). Lineage (GTDB taxonomy): Bacteria > Pseudomonadota > Gammaproteobacteria > Pseudomonadales > Ketobacteraceae > Ch67. The sequence continues at coordinate 92,429 of JABLXQ010000028.1, read as the reverse complement.
GCGCAAACGCAAGAAGTAACCTGTTTTAACGAATCGAGCCGGATTGTGGACTCAACTGCAATCTGGCTTTTTCAATCCGGGCAGTGACTGCCCGGTATTGAATGCGGTTGCCCGATTCGGCGTGGCTGTCGGCGAGACGGCGGTGCCTTATCCCGTGACGCGAATATGACGCTGTTCCACAAGAGCGGCGACATTCTTCAACGTGGAGTTTCCACACAAAGTCAGATCGATGGTGAGCCAATGAACTTACATGAGTATCAAGCCAAGCAACTGTTCGCGCAGTACGGCCTGCCGGTTTCCCAGGGCGTAGCGGCCAGCACTCCTAACGAAGCGGCGCAGGCAGCTGACGTCATCGGCGGCAGCCGCTGGGTCGTCAAGGCGCAGGTGCACGCCGGGGGGCGTGGCAAGGCAGGGGGCGTCAAACTGGTTAAATCGAAGGACGAAATCATCGATTTCGCCAAGAAACTGCTGGGCACCAACCTGGTGACCTACCAGACCGACGCAAAGGGTCAACCCGTCAGCAAGATTCTGGTGGAATCCTGCACCGACATCGCCAAGGAACTGTACCTGGGCGCCGTGCTGGATCGTGCCAGCCGTCGCGTGGTGTTCATGGCGTCCACCGAAGGTGGCGTGGAAATCGAAACCGTTGCCCACAACACTCCGGAAAAAATCCTGAAAGCCACTATCGATCCGCTGGTAGGCGCACAGCCTTACCAGGGCCGCGATCTGGGCTACGCACTGGGCCTGAACCCGGAGCAGGTGAAGCAGTTCACCAAGATCTTCCTGGGCCTGGCCAAAATGTTCATCGAGAAAGACGTGTCGATGATCGAAGTCAACCCGCTGGTGATCACCACCGAAGGCAACCTGCACTGCCTGGACGCCAAACTGGTTCTGGACGGCAACGCTCTGCACCGTCATCCGGACCTGCAGGCCATGTACGATCCGACCCAGGAAGACGAGCGCGAGCGTCGCGCTGCCGAGTGGGATCTGAACTACGTGGCTCTGGAAGGCAACATCGGCTGCATGGTGAACGGCGCCGGTCTGGCCATGGCCACCATGGACCTGATCAAGCTGAAGGGCGGCCTGCCCGCCAACTTCCTGGACGTGGGCGGCGGCGCAACCAAAGAGCGCGTTACCGAGGCGTTCAAGATCATCCTGTCGGATGAAAGCGTGAAAGCGGTGCTGGTGAACATCTTCGGCGGTATCGTCCGTTGCGACCTGATTGCGGACGGCGTCATGGGCGCTGTGGCAGAAGTGGGCGTGAAGGTGCCGGTCGTCGTGCGTCTGGAAGGCAACAACGCCGAGCTGGGCGCGAAGAAACTGGCGGAAAGCGGTCTGAACATCATCGCAGCAACCGGATTCAACGATGCTGCTGAGAAAGTGGTTGCAGCAGTGAGGGGCAAATAATGAGCGTTTTAATCAACAAGAACACCAAAGTCATCTGCCAGGGCTTCACTGGCGCCCAGGGCACCCTGCACAGCACCCAGGCGATCGAGTACGGCACGAAAATGGTCGGCGGCGTGACCCCGGGCAAGGGCGGCACGAAGCACCTGAACCTGCCTGTCTTCAACACCGTTGCTGACGCCGTCAAAGAAACTGGCGCCGATGCCACTGTGATCTACGTTCCTGCCGCGTTCTGCAAGGACTCGATCCTGGAAGCGGCTGACGCCGGCATCCCCCTGATCGTCTGCATCACCGAGGGCATTCCTGCCCTGGACATGCTGTTCGTGAAGGAATACGTGGTACGCAAGGGTGTGCGCCTGATCGGCCCCAACTGCCCTGGCGTGATCACTCCGGGCGAGTGCAAGATCGGCATCATGCCGGGTCACATTCACAAGCCAGGCCGCGTGGGCATCGTTTCCCGCTCCGGCACCCTGACGTATGAAGCGGTGAACCAGACTACAGCGCTGGGCTTTGGCCAGAGCACCTGTATCGGCATCGGCGGCGACCCGATCCCCGGCACCACCTTTATCGACGCGCTGGAATTGCTGCAAAACGATTCCCAGACCGAAGCCATCATCATGGTGGGCGAGATCGGTGGCAGCGCGGAAGAAGAAGCAGCGGCGTTCATCAAAGCCAACGTGACCAAGCCGGTTGTGTCCTACATCGCGGGCGTTACCGCTCCTGCTGGCAAGCGCATGGGCCACGCCGGTGCGATCATCGCGGGCGGCAAAGGTACTGCAGCTGACAAATTCGCGGCGCTGGAAGCGGCTGGTGTTAAAACCGTTCGCAACCCGTCCGAACTGGGTCTGGCTGTGAAGGAAGTGACTGGCTGGAAATAATCCGGCGTTGGTCATGATCCAAAAACCCGGCTGCGGCATGTCCCGGCCGGGTTTTTTCGTCTGGCCACCCGTCTTGTGGTGACGGAAATGGCCTTGTATACCGTTTTCACGTCGCGTCTGCCAATGGTTTACCGGGGCGGACACGGCACAGTAAACACACAGGATTTCATGCCACGATCCCTGTCATGTCCAGGGTATCGACCACCGAGGCATTTTCCACGAGGGAACTCATGAGCTATCAACACCGTCCGTTCGACACCGACCTGATGACGGCCGAGCAGATGTGGCGTTTCACCGCGCCGCTGCGCTTCTACTTCAGCCCGCGCTTTTTCGGACTGGACAAGATTGACCCCACCAGACCCACGTTGCTGGTGGGCAACCACACCATTTTTGGCGTGCTGGATGTGCCGCTGCTGATCGCGCAGGTGTATCGCGAGCAGGGTGTTCTGATTCGAACGCTGGCGGATCACGCCCATTATGATTTTCCCGGCTGGCGCAACATGCTGGACCGCATCGGCGGCGTGGAAGGCACGCGGGAAAACTGTACCGAACTGATGCAGCGCGGCGAGCACGTGATGGTGTTTCCCGGCGGTGCCCGCGAAGTCAGCAAGCGCAAGGGTGAGCAGTACCAGCTGACCTGGAAGCGTCGCACCGGTTTCTGCGCCATGGCCATCGCCAATGGTTACAACATTCTGCCATTTGCGGCGGTGGGGCCGGACGATGCCTATGACATCCTGCTGGACGCCGACGACATCGTGCAGTCGCCCGTGGGCAAGCTGATGAAAAAAGCCGGACTGCTGGACAAGAACAGTTTTCTGCGCGGTGGCGACATTCTGATGCCGATTCCTCGTGGTCTGGGTCTGACGGCATTGCCACGGCCCGAGCGGTTTTATTTTGCCATTGGCGATGAAATCGATGTGTCGGCCTATCGTGGCCGCGAAAATGACGAGGATGCGCTGTTCGATCTGCGTGATCAGGTGGCGTTTTCGATTCAGGATCTGATTGGCGAGATGCTGACGTTGCGGGAACACGACAAAGACAAGAGCTGGGTGCGCAAACTGCTGACATCGCTTTGATGCAGCGGCGGGCACACAGCCGGACGGGGCGCTGATTTTTCAGTTGCCCCGATGTCCCAACTGCAGGTTTTTCACGCCTTCATAGAGTGCGGACACGGGCATGGGCTTGCCGTAGTAATAGCCCTGCACGTAGTCGCAGTTGTTTTCCTTCAGGAACTCGGCCTGTTCCGCCAGTTCCACACCTTCGGCCACTACCTTCAGGCCCAGCTTGTGCGCCATCGCGATCACCGCCGCCGTGATTTCCATGTCGTCTGCGTCGTGGGGAATATCCATGACGAACGAGCGGTCCACTTTCAGGATGTGAATCGGTAACCGTTTCAGATAATTCAGCGATGAATAGCCGGTACCGAAATCGTCGATCGCCAGGATGATACCCAGATCCTTCAGTTCGTTCAGCGTGATGATGGTGCTTTCCACGTTATCCATCAGCAGACTTTCGGTGATTTCGATTTCCAGCTCGCGACTTTGGATGCCGGTGGTTTGCAGCAGATCGCGGATCACCGTGAGCAGATTGGGATCGTGGAACTGGCGCGGCGACAGGTTCACCGCGATATGGCCGTTCTCGGGCAACAGCCCCTGCTCGCGGAACAGGCGAATGTGTTCGCAGGCAGTGCGCAACACCCATTCGCCGATGGGCAGAATCAGGCCGGAATCCTCCGCCACCGGAATGAATTCCGACGGTGGAATGAAACCTTTCTGCGGATGCACCCAGCGCAGCAGCGCTTCGTAACCGGTCAGGCGATTTTCTTTCAGATCCATCTGCGGCTGGAAATACAGTTGGAACTGGTTTTGCTGCAGCGCCTGCCGCAGTTCACCTTCCAGCGCCAGTTGCCGGGTCAGCTCCACGTTCATTTCGTTGGAGAAGAACTGGTAATTGTCGCGGCCGTGGGCCTTGGCGCGGTACATCGCCAGGTCGGCGTTTTTCAGCAGCGTGTTGGCGTCGTCGGCGTCATCCAGGCCGATGGTGATGCCGATGCTTGTGGTGATGATGACTTCCACGCCGGTGAGGCGGATCGGCACTTTCAGCACATCCAGCACTTTGCGCGCGATCGCGTCGGCTTCGTTCACATGCTGGATTTCCGGTACCAGAATCGTGAATTCGTCACCGCCCATACGCGCCACGGTGTCGCCGGGGCGGGTGCAGAAGCGCAGACGATGGGCAATGGCGCGCAGCAATTCATCGCCCTGGTCGTGGCCCATGGTGTCGTTGATTTTCTTGAAGTGGTCGATATCCAGGAACAGAATTGCCAGCTTGGCCTGGGTGCGGCCGCAATTCCTGATGGCCTTTTCCAGTCGGTTGCGGAACAGGTGGCGATTGGCCAGCTTGGTCAGCGGATCGTACAGCGCCAGTTGTTCCAGCTGATTCTGCACCGATTTCAGTTCTGATATGTCCGACAGGCTGCCCAGGTAACCGGTAACCAGGCCGCCACTGTCATGCAGCGGTTTGGCGTGGCAGATCACGTTCACTTCGGTGCCATCGTCCTGCAGCAGGCGGTATTCCAGCCGGAATTCGGCGCCTTGGCTCACGGCTTCCTTCCATTTGTTCAGCACGTTGAAGCGTTCTTCCGGGTGCAGGCTCTTGACCCAGGCTTCCTGCGTCAGATGAATGTCGTAGATGTTGGTGATTTCGCGCCAGCGCGTGTTGACGTACATGTACTGGCCTTCTTCGTCGGTCTGGAACACGCCTACCGGTGATGAAGCGGTGAGCGTGCGGAAGCGGTCTTCACTTTCCCGCAGCGCGATATTGTCGCGCTCGATTTTTGCCACCATGCCGTTGAAGGCATCCACCAGATCGCCCAGTTCGTCCTCGGTGGTTTTTGTGGCCCGCAGTGAATAATTGTCGGACTGGCGGATCTTGATCACCGTGTCCTGCAGGCGGCGAATGGGAATCGTCACGAAGGATTGCAATCGCACTGCCAGCAGGAACGTGATGAACAGGGAAAACGAGATAATGAATAAACTGGTGATCAGGTGCAGGAACATGGTTTCCTTCAGGTCACCCATGTCGGCCAGCAGATACAGGGTGCCGATCCGGGCCTCATCCAGTGTCACTACCTGCGTGACGGCAAGATACTGATCGTCCGACTGCTCGCTGGCACTGATCAGTTCACCCGGGCAATCCAGTTGCGAATAGGACGGGCGGTTGAACGACGCAAACAGCTTGTCATCTTCGGTGTACAGACAGCCCAGCACCACGCTGGTTCGCGCCTGCAGTGCATTGAGGTTTTCCCTCGCCTGCTCCTCGTCGGCAAATTCCAGTGCCGCAGTGCTGCGATCCGCCAGTATTTTGGCGATGACGCTGAACTCTTCTTCGGTTTTAATTTTTGCCAGTCGGTAATCATACAGGGAGAAGAAAATACCCGAGATGGCCAGGGCAAGCGTACTTGTCGCCATAGCAATCATGACTGTCTTAAAACGAAGAGAAAGTTTACGCATGCTGAACATCACGTATCCTCCTCATCCCGGTAAACCTTGCGCGCAATTTCCAGCAGCTGCGCCCGAATGTTGATGTTTTGTTGCCTGGCATTGATCAGGTTGACTTCGATCCTGACCCGGTGGCGGTCATCCAGCACAAAGCCGATGATGCCGTGGTTCTTGGCGAAGCCTGCGGTTTCGCCCACTAACAGGGTGGGCGAAGTGATTTCCCGCACGATCTTGCGCGACAGGGCATAGTCGACGGATTTGGTGATGAACAGGATGTGGCACTGTTCGTTGTTGTACTGGCGTGGCAGCAACGTGACGGAAATGTTGCGGTTGCGGGATTTCTTGTCCTGCAGGCTGTTGGTGACGTCCGGCGACGGCAGTTCCCCCAGAATACAGATGTTCAGGGGCGCATCCTGGCTGGCAAAGGCGGAATCGGGCCAGCTCACGAACTTGGTGAAGTTGTACAGGTAGACGATCTTGACGTCGTATTCGCCGGGCACGTTGGCCTGCTGGAGCCCCGAAAACAGCAGAGCCCACAATGCAATTACGCATCGGAGCCAATACTGCTTGTGAGGGCCCGGCTGTTTCATTCAGGTCGTGTCCGTTTTCCTGCTTCCGATTGCGTCCGACGCCGTATCGGCATAGATATACCAGTGGTCAGTACAGTGTAATGGGCATTCCAAATTTTGCAAAAGTTACAACAGGTTAGGTTGCACCTGAGTTTGTGTGCATGGTTCACAGTTCGGTCAGTAAAAGGGCCTGGATCTCCAGGATGATCCGACGCAGTTCGTCTCGCCCGTGTCGGGGCCAGGCATGCATGGCCCCAAGCAGGCCGTAGTAGGCGATGAGGCCGAATTTGCTACCTTTCTCGGGGTCGCCCACCAGCTCACCGTATAGATGGCGCAGGTGTTGGAGGCGGGTGGCGTCCACCCGTTCCACCCGCAGCCGCACCCGGTCGTTACTGAAGGCCCACTGACGCACGGCAATTTCCAGATCTCCATCCGCATTCCAGGCCGCCTCCAGCAGCAGCGCCATCTCCGCCGCCGCATTCTTGGCGCTGGCGTGTACCTGTTGTAGCGGGTTGTGCGTGTGGGCACTTTCCCATTCATCCATCAGCTTTTCCACATAGTCGTCCATGCTGCGGAAGTGGTGGTAGAAGGAGCCGCGGGTAACGTCGAGCCTGCGGGCTAGCTTCTCGCCGGAGATGGCCATCGGCCCCTCGCTGCGCAGCTGATTGAGCCCGGCGGAGATCCAGTCCTGCTGGTTGACCTGTGCCATTTCTAATACTCCTAGGCAAAACATACAGGGTTGTATTGTAGAAAGCCCCTGCCTATTCTGTACAGCTATCAGGACCGCCTGGTCATTCTGAGGCCGGAATGCGGACGATCAACCATAATGATGAGAACAACGGAGGCGATCATGGCGACTCAGGCTGAAGTCATTGGCGTGGCGGAACAGGGCGTGCAGTACAAGGATCTTCCCGGCGACGCGGGGTTGCCCGTGGTGGGCTATACCATTCACAGCATGCTGGATCCCATGGGTTTCGCCCGCAAGCGTTACGATCAGTATGGCGATATTTCCTGGTCCAACGTGCTGGGCATTCGCATGGTGGGCATGTCGGGGCCGGACGCCAACCAGTTTGTGTTCCAGAATCGTGGCGACCTGTTCTCCAACAACCAGGGCTGGGATTTTTTCATCGGCAAGTTTTTCCATCGCGGCATCATGCTGCTGGATTTCGAAGAGCACCGCCACCACCGCCGCATCATGCAGAACGCGTTCAAGAAACCGGTGCTGGTGGAATACCTGAAAAGCATGAACGAGCCCATCGCGCGGGGCATCCGCCGCTGGCAGCCGGCGTCGCAGTTCCACATTCTCACCCACATCAAGAACCTGACGCTGGACCTGGCGACCGAGGTGTTCATGGGCGAGAAGCTGGGGCGCGAGGCGGACTCGATCAACAAGGCGTTTGTGGACACGGTGCGGGCGGGTTCGTCGCCGATCCGTTTCGCGTTGCCGGGCAGCCGCTGGAAGAAGGGTCTGGACGGACGCAAGGTGCTGGAGAAATTTTTCCACGCCCGGGTAGCCGAAAAGCGCAAGAGCGAAGCCAATGATCTGTTCAGCCAGCTGTGCCGGGCTGAAACCGAAGACGGCCAGCGCTTTTCCGACGACGACGTGGTGAACCACATGGTGTTCCTGATGATGGCGGCTCACGACACCACCACCATTACGCTCTGTACCATGTTCTATCATCTGGCCAAGCATCCGGAGTGGCAGGAGCGGCTGCGGGCGGAAAGCCGGGCCCTGGGCAAGGAACAGCTGGATTACGACGATCTGGATGCAATGGAAGGCATGACGCTGGTGATGAAGGAAGCGCTGCGGCTGTGCGCGCCGGTGCCGTCGATTCCGCGCAAGACGGTGAAGGATGTGGTGTACAAGGGATACCTGATTCCGAAAGGTTCCATGATCACGGTGTCGCCTTACTTCACGCATTTCATGCCGGAGTTCTGGCCGAACCCAACCCACTTTGATCCGGAGCGTTTCAGCGAAGCGCGCCGGGAGGACAAGGTGCATCCCTACGCCTATGTGCCCTTCGGTGGCGGCGCCCATATGTGCATCGGCCTGCATTTTGCGGATCTGCAGGTGAAGGCGGTGCTGCACCAGATTCTGCTGCACTACCGCTGGAGTGTGCCGAAGGATTACAAGATGCCGATCGACATGACGTCGCTGCCGGTGCCGGGGGACAAGTTGCCGGTGAAGCTGGAGCGAATTGATTGATGTGGCGTACATAAATAAGGCCCGACTGAACAGTTGAATCTGGACACGCCGTGAACCCATCCCTGGGGGCTGCTCCGCGGCATCCCTGCCGCAGAGCGTCCATCTTCAACTGTTCAGTCGGGCCTTCTTTATGTTGCTATTTGAAGTGCACTACAGGAGGAAGACGTTGCCTTCCTCCTGCTCGTGATCCAGCTCCAGCAGAATTTCCTTCTTCTCATACACGCGACAAATCCGTTTGCCGTTCCAGTGATACGCCAGCAGTTTGCTCTGCACCGGCAGCGATACCGCTGGCGGGCGAAATGCGGCGACACATTGCCCCTGCGCGTTGCGCACCGACGGATACACCAGCCCCCACGCATTGCTTTGCCTGATTTCATTTCCAAACGCTTGCGACGCGGCATAGGCGTTGGGATCGGGGTTCAGCAGGTGGGAAAATTCGGCGCCGCGCACGTCGAGCAATGGCTTTTCCAGCGTGCCCTTGAATACTCGCATTTCGATTTCGCAGGCAGTCTGCTGGGTGGCGCCGAGGAAGCGTTCGCGATGAAACACGGTTTCGCGAATGGCGGTTTCCAGTTCGCGGGCGCAGTAATAAATACCGAAGCCGCCATTGGTGAAACGGCTGGGGTTACCGGTGTGGGTGAAGGCGGCCATGACGGTGCCGGCGCCGGGGCCGGACACGCGATCCTCGGGCGCAACGCGATGGAGTTCGCCGGCTTCTTCCCGCAGGCGTTCGTTAGTCATGGATTCGATTTCAAACGCAGCCTCCATCAGTTCCGGCGGCGTGTAGCGCTCGAAAAAATTGATGGGCGGAAAGCGGGTGGGAATGATGCGGTATTGCGGGCCGTCGAGCCAGACTTCCTGCAGCGGCTCGTCCCTGAGAATGGCAGCCATCAGTGGCCCCGCTCGGCGTCGAGGTAGCGGCGCACGTCGCACAGGTCGCTGACGCGGCCCTGCAGCATTTTATCCAGCGCGCTTTGCCCGCCGAACAGGCCGGCGGTGTTGGGCAGCTTGATCCATTCCGCCGCGCGCCGGTTGGTGGGCAGCAGGATGTTGATGGCTTTGTAGATGCCCATGATGTAGGAGACCCGTTCCAGGGTGTCCTGGCTCAGGCGCACGGGTTTTTCCGCCTTGCCATCGGCGTAGTCCTTCATGCGGTAAAAGGTTGTTTTGGCCGGGTTGCCCAGCAGCACCATCTGTTCCTTCGAGGTCAGGCCCCATTCATCGGTGATGCCGAAAAAGTTGAGCAGGGCGGCGGCGCTGAGGCGGTCTTCGCGGTCGTTGAGCTGGGTGTGGGGAACGGCATTGGCGGAAATCATGGCGGCCTCCAGGGTGATGGCCTGTCCAGTATATTGCCCCGAATGGGAAAAAATCAAATATTGGTTCCATTCGGGGCGACTTTCGCTCCGCTAGCCTCAGCGCTCTTTCTTCGCTTCCGCCTCCAGTTTCATGCCGATCAGGGCCGCTTTCAGCAGTCGCCAGGGGCTGGCGGTGAACAGGGCGTCGATCAACTGGCTGAAAAGATTGTATTTTTGCTGGGTGTAGGGGTACCAGTTGGGTTCGATCTTGGCGCTGTCGCCGTCGATCAAAACCGATTTCGAGCGGGTGTAGCCCAGCAGACCCTCGGCGCCTTTCTGGCGGCCGTAACCGCTGGCCTTGGTGCCGCCGAAGGGCAGGCCGGGGTTGCCCTCGGTGAGCATGACGTTGTTGATGGACACGGCGCCGCACTCCAGCTGGCGTGCCACCCGTTCTGCCCGCGCGGCATCCTTCGACCAAACACTGGCGGACAGGCCGAATTCGGTGGCGTTGGACAGCTGGATCACTTCGTCTTCGCTGCTGAAACGCAGTACAGGCAGCAGCGGGCCGAAGGTTTCCTGCTGCATCACCAACATGCTGTCGTCCACATGGGTGAGCAGGGTGGGCATATAAAACAGTTCGTTGTCGCACAGCAGATCGCCGCCAGTGAGAATGCGGGCACCTTTGGCGCGGGCGTCGTCCACCTGTTTGCGCACGATATCGAGCTGGAAATCCACCGTCATGCCACCCATGTCGGCGTTACCGGTGTCGCCGGCGTTGACCACCAGTTTGCGAATTTCGGTTTGCAGGGTTTGCACGAACTGGTCGTAAATGCCGTCCTGCACGTAGATGCGTTCCACCGAACTGCAGGATTGTCCCGCGTTGGTGAGTGCGCCCCACAACACGCCTTTTGCCGCGCGCTGGATATTCACGTCGTCAAAAATGATCGCCTGATCCTTGCCGCCCAGTTCCAGGTCCACCGGAATCAGTTTGTCGGCGGCCTGTGCGAGGATTTTTTTACCGGTGCGGGCGCTGCCGGTGAAGAAAATTTTCGCCGGGTGCTGGTCGATCAGGCGCTGGGCGGTGACGCCGGTGCCGTAGGCAATGAATACACTTTGCTCCAGTAACGGATCGACGTTGAACAGCTTTTCAAACAGCCCCTGCATGGGCGTTATTTCCGACGGTTTGAACACCACTGCGTTGCCACAGACATAAGCGGCGAGAATCGAGGTCAACCCGATATGGAACGGATAGTTCCAGGGCGCGATCACCAGCACGGTGCCGAGCGGTTCATGATAGATGCGCGACTTTTTCCCCAGTAGGGTGATCGGCGTGGACACCTTTTTGTCCGCCAGGATTTTTTTGGCGTTGTGCAGCAGCCATTCGCAATTGTCCAGCACACCCAGCAGTTCTGAAATCAGTGCGTCGGAGCGGCTCTTGCGGGTTTCCCGCGTGATCACATCGATGATCTCTTCCTTGTTGCGGGTGATGTGATCGACCAGTTTTTTCACCGCTTCCAGCCGGGTGGCCAGCGTGGTTTTGCGCAGGCGTTCCGCTGCCTTGGCGGCGTCGGCAAAAATCTGTTTGGTGTCTGCTTCACTGGTTTCCAGCATGGCGACGAAATCATCCGGCGCTGTTTTTGATTTTCGGGTTGATGTAGACATGGATAGTGGCCTCAGTGCGCCTGGTCCGGTGCACAGTGAACATGGTAATCGATGACGTCGAGCGTATTGGTGCCGCTATAGGTGACGCGCTGGTAGCCGGAGTAATACAGGCTGAACACCACGCCCTTCAGCCCAATATTCAACTGGCGGAACAGCGGCGCGATGAATGCAGGCATCTGTTCGGTTCTGTTGGTGAGATCCAGCAGCAGGCGAATGACAAACAGCGGCAGATAATTCAGTGCCAGCAGCAGATAACCCAGATCACGCACGTCGTCGGGATGCGCGGTGCCCATCAGATCGTCGATACGCTCGATGCAGCCGGTGGATGAAAAGGCAGGGAATTTGCCATTGGCAGGAACCAGCAGATCGCCCACCCGTTGCAGGCCATTCAGCTGGCGGACGGTGAACAGTTCGGATGCGCCCAGCTTCATGCCTGTTGCTCCTGTTTGCGAGTGGTGGAGGTACTGGGCGCAATGCCCGCTTCCGCCAATAATGTTTCTGCCGCCCGGTGCGACAGCGCCATGATCGACAGTGACGGATTGATGCCTGGCGCGTTGGGGAAAATCGACGAATCCGCAATGCGCAGACGTGGCAGACCGTGCACCTGGAACTGTTCGTTCACCACGGAATCGCTGGCACGGGTGCCAATGCTGCAGCCGCCCATCAGATGCAGTGCGATCTGGATCGGCGAGGTCATGATTTCACGGGCGCCCAGCGTACTGAAAATGTCATGCACGATCTGGTTGCCGCGATTGGCGCGCTGGCGGTCACCGTCGGACAGCGGCTTGTCGATCACCAGTCGCCCCTTGTTGCTCAGTGCAAGGGTGCCCGCCGCCTGATCCCGCACCGCCACTTCAATGCAGGCCATGTTGCGGTAACGCTGCATGAAACGCTGGTGCTCGAAGCCGTAGCCGGGTTTCAGCAGGCTCATGGCGATAGGGCCGGCGAATACGTTTTCCAGTTTGAAACCCCAATCGCGGAAGCGCGGATCAGTCGATTTTACTGACTGGAATGCACCCTTGTGGGAATCCACCGGCTCGTCGAAGAAACCAACTGTCATCCATTGGGGATGGCAGTGGAAATTCCGCCCCAGCGCTGGCAGGCGTTTTTGTACGCCGGCTTTCAGCAACAATTGCGTGGTGCCCAGCGCGCCGGCAGCGAGAATCACTTGACGGCCGTACAGCGAATGAGGATGTCCCTGGTGTCGCCCCTGCAAGGTGACAAACTGCTGGCCGTGCACCACTTCCGCCACTTCAAATTCAGACAGGATTTTCAGGCCGTTTTTTTCCGCCTTCGGCAGAAAGGTTTCCAGCATGCTTTGCTTGGATTTGCGCGGGCAGCCGCCCAGGCAGACAATGCAGTCGTTGCCCTTGCCGCAGTCGCTCTGGCCGCGACGCAGCGGCGCCCATTCCAGCCCCAGCTTTTCAAAGCCTTCCACATACAGTTCCGCGTTGCGGTTCCAGTCAGCTTTTTCCATGTAGTGCAGCGACAGGTTGGACTCCACCGCGTCGTAGTGGCGTTCCATGTCGCGGTTGCGGAAAAAGTCGATGCCGGCGGCGGTGCGCCAGTCGTCCAGCGCCACATCGTCGAAGCGATCCAGCAGGCACTGGTTGATGATGGTGCCGCCACCCAATACCTTGCCACGGATAAACAGCGTAGCGGCGTCGCGGCTCATGTCCATGCCGCCGTTCCACATCAGCTGGGCATTGGCGTCCATTTCGTTTTGCGGGAAGGTGGCGGCGGTAAAACGCTTGCCGGCCTCCAGCATCAGCACGTCGGCGCCGGCCTGCGTCAGATAATGCGCCAGCACGCTGCCGGAAGCACCGGAGCCGACGATGATGTAATCGTGCATTCGTTTCATTGCAATAAAAATCCCTGTTTACCTGAACACCGTTTACATGAAAACCTGGCCATCACCGCGGTAGGTGCAGACCCGTTCCTCGATTGCCGTGCCCCGCAACAAATAAAGCGTATTGAAACGCTCGCACAATTCGCCTGCTTTCGCATGACGGAAAAAAACCGGATCACCGGTGTGAAGGCCCGGGCCGTGAAAATGAACGGGGGTTTGCACTTCGCCCGCACCTTCGTTGGCATCCAGCGTCATGCCGGTGGGCAGGTAAGGCTTGGGCAGTTTCAGTTTTTCCGCCGTGCCCGACGCCACATAACCACCGCCGTTGCAGGTCAGAATGTGGGTGCGGGGATGTCGTGTGACCTGCAACGAAAATCCTGCAGCGGGTCGCGCACTGAACGCTTCGTAATTGTCGAACAAATGGGAGCAGTAGAAGCCGCTGCCCACGGTGACCTCGGTGACGGAAGGTTCGGCAATGGTGGATTCCACGCTGCCAGTGCCACCGCCGTTGACCAGTTGGATATCGGCGCCTGCCGCGCGCAATGCCAGCACCGTACTGGTACGACGCGATTCGATTTTCGGAATTGCATTCTGCTTCAGCATTTTGATCGCGGTGTTTTTCAGTTTCTGATCTGGCACCTTGTCGCCCAGGCCGGCAATCTGCGCCTCGTAGCCCATCACACCACGCAGTTCCACATTCGGCATGGCGCGAATTTTTTTATACAGGGCCACGGCATCCTCGGCATTGCGCACGGCGGAGCGGTGCACGCCAAAATACAGAAACGGGTACTGGATCGACATATCGAGATCCAGGCAGAGCAGGGCGGTGACATTTTTTTGCCGCGCCAGATCGGAAATCGCCTGCGCATGGGCGGGTAAATCCACCATGAAATAAATCGTTTTGCCTTGTGCCGCCTGATCCAGTGCCGCATTTAATCCGTGTGTGTCCAGGCTCGGATAGGCCACAAGCAGATCGTCGAAACCCAGGCTGGCCAGCCAGGCAGCCTCCGCCGGGTGATAGCACATGATGCCCTGCATCTGCGCGCTGGCATTGAGCAGGTAACGCAGGATCGCCACGCTGCGGATCGATTTCGACGCGATCCGGATCGGCATGCTGCGCGCGCGCTTCAGGTGGAGAGCGATGTTGTGGTCCAGTTGCTCCATGTCCACCCAGGCAAAGGGCTGCGACAGGCCAGAAAATGCAGATTTGTAGCGGAAATACAGATCCATAATGGCGGTGGCTCGAACCAGCTTGTTGTTATTGTGAAATGGGTTGTTGCAAAATATTGGAACTATGGTACCACAAGCTGGAGAGAGGTCACAACCACAAACGTTGATCTGGCCGGATTAACCCGGGGCTGGGGTCGATTTGTCCTGTGCCAGCTTGTCCCGTGCCAGCAGCGTGATCACGCCACCCGCCACCACGATTCCCATGCCGATCAGGCTGCGGCTGTCCGGCATCTGGTCCCAGAACAGCCAGCCCAGCAGGCCCGCAAATATCACACCGAAATAGGAAAACGGCGCCAGTGTGTTGGTAGGGGCGGCGGAGTAGGCGATGGTGTAGAACTTCATGGTGATGAAGATGGAGATGCCGACGAAGCCCAGCATGGGCACGATATGCAGTGGAAACGGCTTCAGGCCCACCACCGCCAGAGGCGCGCTCAATACGGTGGAAATCACGAAGTAGTAAAACAGGATGCGGTTGGCCGGCTCGTCCGACGCCAGTTCCCGCGTGTAGACCATCGACAGCGCCAGTGTCACCCCCGACAGAAAACCCACGCCGTGCCACAGGCTCACCACGGTTCCTTCAGGATGCAGAATCAGGATCACGCCGGCAAAGCCCGTCAGTGCACCGATGGTTTTGGCGAGGGTAAATCCGCTGCGATGCAGGAAGTACACAATGAAGGGCACACACAAGGGCGCGGTATTGCGCAGCAGCGCCGCCTCCACCAGCGGGATATGTTTCACCGCGACAAAATAGCTGTAGAAGCAAAGCCAGCCCGACAGGCCACGAATGAGGTGGGGCCACAGGTGTCGCGTCTTCATGCCGGAAACGCCGGCCTGGCGCATCCAGGGAATCAGCGTGATCAGGCACACCGCGTATTGCACGAACACGATCAGCCCGGTGCTCACATAATCCGACAGATATTTTGCCGCCGCTGCCGCCAGTGTCCCGGCCATGGTCGTGAGAATGGCAAAGGTGACGGCAGTGGCGAGACGGGTAGGCGGTGCGGGCACGGGCAAATCCTGGTCAAGTGGCGCTAAATGTCTGCTATTATTGCAAAATTCTGCGTTTGAAGATTATGGCTCATGGTGCTGCATCAGGAAATTTTGTTGGGTCTTTCCCTTGCCGACTGGCTTGCCGTGAGCTGGTTCATGCTGTGCTGGGCCGGTTACACCAGTTATGCCGAACGCAAGGCAAAGCAGCGGGATTGCCTGTCGAGCATCCTGCACCGGCAGCGCAAACGCTGGATGAGTGAAATGCTCGCCCGTGACAACCGGGTGGCAGACGCCGCGCTGCTGGCGAATCTGGAGCGCAATGTGGCTTTCTTCGCGTCGTCCACCCTGATCATTCTGGCCGGTGTGTTCACGGTGCTCAGCGCCACCGACAAGGCCATTTCCATTGCCGCCGAATTGCCGTTTGCGGTCGATGCTCCGGCCGCCGCCTGGGAAGTGAAACTCATCCTGCTCACCGGTATTTTTGTGTACGCGTTTTTCAAGTTCACCTGGTCGTTGCGGCAGTACGGATTTGCCTCCGTTGTGATCGGCATGGCGCCCGGCAATGGCAGCCGTGAACGCGTCAACCCCGACAGCTTCGCCGAGGAATCGGCCCAGGTGATCTCCCGGGCGGCGCTGGCCTTCAACCTGGGTCTGCGTTCCTACTATTTTGGTCTGGCGTTTCTGATCTGGTTTCTGAATCCCTGGTTTTTCGCATTGGCCACCACCTGGGTGGTGGGTGTGCTGTACCGGCGCGAATTCAAATCCAACGTATTGCAGGCGCTGGTGCGCACCTACAACGCCTGACCGTTTGCACAGAGGAGAACATCCGTGTCCACCGACAAAACAGAGAATACTCAAGCAAAACCACCCTTCGATCTGGAGCGCATGCTGCGCCGGTATCTGAAAGAGGTGCGCCACAGCATGGTGCTGGGGATGGAGCTGAAACAGGTGTCGCCGGAAGGGGTTCTGGTGCGGTTGCCGTATTCGGACAAGATCGTCGGCAACCCGGAAACCGGCGTGATTCACGGTGGCGCCATTACCAGCCTGATGGACCAGGCCTGCGGTCTGGCCGTGGCGGTGGCGCTGGCACCGGAATTCGACATCACGCCTACCATCGACCTGCGCATCGATTACATGCGGCCGGCGGAACCGGGCAAGGACGTGTTCGCCTTCGTCGAAGCCTATCGCAAGACGCGGCAAGTAGTCTTCACCCGAGGCATCGCCTTTCACGAGGATCGCAACAGGCCCATTGCCCACTGCGTTGCCAACTTCACCCGCATGGGCCTGAACAAGACGCCCTGGAGCAACAACACCCCCAAACAGGAGGGCGAAGCATGAGCCTGAAAGACACCCTGGCCCAGTGCCGCGCCGCCGACGATTATTCCGCGCTGGTGAGTGCCGTGCCCTACGCGAAACTGCTGGGCATCGGCTGCATCAAGACCGGCGACGAGGTGATTTTCACCCTGCCGGCACTGCGGGACAACATCGGCAATCCCACCCTGCCGGCGATCCATGGCGGTGTGCTGGGCGGTTTCATCGAGCACTCCGCCATCCTGCAGGTGATCATGGCGATGGAGGAGCCGCACTTTCCCAAGGTGGTGGACCTGTCGCTGGATTACCTGAGCGCGGGCCACTTCCGCGACAGCTTTGCAGAATGCCGCATTCTGCGCATGGGACGGCGGCTGGCGAACGTGTCGGTGCTGGTGTGGCAGACCAGCAAGAATGAACCGGTGGCCAGCGCCCGCGCCCATTTGCTGCTGAGCTGACAGCGTCTTCTATACTGGATCGGGTGGGTCTAACAACAGCAAGGCGCTATTACCCTGTGACACTAGGGATTCCGATATGATGATGGAAAACATGCTCTTCCTGGCGGGCGTCGGCTTCTTTGGCCTGTGCACCCTGGCTTTTCTGGCAGCGGCCTTCCGGGCGTCGGCCGGCTGGGGCATGGCGGGGTTGCTGATTCCGCCCAGCGCGGTCTTCTTTTACGCGGTGTTCTGGACCCGCCGCCGCACCCTGGCGCTGATCCATTTCACCAGCCTACTGATGTTCCTGCTGGTGTGCGTGCTCTGGGTGCGGGCGAATCCGGACTGGTTTGACAATTCCCGGCTGGCACCGCTGCGGGACTGGCTGGCGCCGGCTTATGCCCCCAAACCACTGAAGATCCAGTCCCAGCATTTTGTGTCCGAACACGACATTGCCCCGTTCCTGCAAAAGAACATGGGTGCCACCACCGGGCGCTTGCAGGGTGAGCCGGTGAAGTTCGTGCGTACCACCTTCCTCAATGGCACCCTGCGCTTCAAGTCCGACGAATCCCTGTTGTCCACGCTGGAAGTGTCGATTCCGCTGCCGGATCTCGAGCTGCGTCCGGGCGAGAACCTGCTGCAATACACGCCGGAATCCACCGACAATCCGCCCGTGCTGATCACCCGCCGCCAGATGCCGGACATGGCGCCCAAGGTGGAACTGATGGAGCACGGCTTCTGGCTGGAGCTGATGCTCACCACCGGCGACGATCTGGTCCACACCGGCTACATCAAGTTGCGCCTGCCGGATGCCGACCGCAGTTTCGTGGCGGGGGATTTCCGCGCCTACACCCGCGACCTGCGCCTGGATGACGACGCGGTGGACCGCCACTTCGATTCCAATGCCACCATTGAATATGTGGTGGAGCAGTACCTGATCAACACCCTGGGCAACAAGCTGGAACGGGTGACGGGTTTCCGCGACACCTTCTTTCAGGTGGCGCTGGACAATGCGACTGCCCGCACGGAAGCCAGCGTGCGCATGGCGGATGGCAGTGAGCGCAAGGTGCGCTTCGGGCTGATCAAGGGCAGCGACGGCTGGGTGGTGGAAACCGCGCCGGAACTGGACCTGATCTCGGCCCTGCGCACCCTGCGCCAGAACCCGCCGGGGGCCATTGGTCGCGTACCGGTGCGGGAGCGCCTGATCAGCGTCGGCCCCGAGGACATGGACCGCATTGTCGGTCGTGATGTGGTGATCCTCACCCACGACGGCAAGCAGCGCGAAGGCACCGTCAGCGAGGTGGACCAGTACAACATCACCCTGGCGGCACCCATGGACGGCGGTTCCCTGGGCATGCTGGTGAAGCGGCGGGAAGTGCGCGAGGTGCGTATCCGCCAGTCCCGCTGAAATTCCTCCGTAAATTTCCCCTCATACCCTTGATTTGCCAGGGGCCATCCCAATATCAGCGGCACAGGGCCACGCCCGCATAATCTCGCGTCATTCAAAACCGCATTACCTGTCAAACCGTAACGGAGAGTCACACCGCCATGACCGTCGAAGCCAAACAAGAAACCCTGGGCTTTCAGGCCGAAGTCAAACAACTGCTGCACCTGATGATCCACTCGCTGTACAGCAACAAGGAAATCTTCCTGCGGGAACTGATTTCCAACGCCTCTGACGCCGCCGACAAACTGCGCTTTCTGAGCCTGTCCGACGGCGACATCATGGAAGGCGATGGCGACCTGAAGATCCGCCTGGAATTCGACAAAGACAAGAACACCATCAGCCTGACCGACAACGGCATCGGCATGAACCGTGAGGAAGTGATCAGCCACCTGGGCACGATCGCCAAATCCGGCACCAGCGAATTTCTGAAAAACCTCACCGGCGACCAGAAACGGGATTCCCGCCTGATCGGCCAGTTCGGCGTCGGCTTCTATTCCGCCTTTGTGGTAGCGGATGAAGTGGAAGTGTTCACCCGCAAGGCCGGCGAGCCGGCGGAAAACGGTGTGCACTGGAAATCGAAAGGCGAGGGCGAGTTTTCCGTGGGTCAGGTGGAGCGTCCCGCCCGTGGCACTACCATCGTCCTGCACCTGCGCGAAGGCGAGCAAGAGTTTGCCGATGGCTGGCGTCTGCGCAGCATCGTGAAAAAATATTCCGATCACATTTCGCTGCCGATCGAAATGCTGAAGGAAGATCACCGCAGCGACGAGGAAAAAGAGAAGGAACCGCAGGCGCCGGCGTTCGAGGTGATCAACAAGGCCACCGCGCTTTGGACCCGGTCGCGCAACGAAATTACCGACGAAGAGTACAAGGAATTCTACAAGCATATCTCGCACGATTTCGAGGAACCGCTGAGCTGGAGCCACAACCGGGTGGAGGGCAAGCAGGAATACACCTCGCTGCTGTATGTGCCCAAGCGTGCGCCGTTCGACCTGTACCAGCGCGAAGGCACCCGTGGCCTGAAACTGTACGTGCAGCGCGTGTTCATCATGGACGACGCCGACCAGTTCATGCCGATGTACCTGCGCTTCATGAAGGGCGTACTGGATTCCGCTGATCTGCCGCTGAACGTGTCGCGCGAGATCCTGCAGTCGAACCAGACCGTGGAAAACATGAAGGGCGCCCTCACCAAGCGTTCGCTGGAAATGCTCGCCAAGCTGGCCGGCAGCGAAGGGGATGAGTACAAGGAATTCTGGAAACAGTTTGGTCAGGTACTGAAGGAAGGCCCGGCGGAAGATTACGCCAACCGGGAAAAAATCCTCGGACTGTTGCGCTTCGCCTCCACCCTGTCTGGCACCAGCGAACAGACCGTGGGTCTGGACGACTACATTGGCCGCATGAAGGAAGGCCAGGACAAGATCTATTACATCACCGCGGAAAACTACAACGCCGCCGCCAACAGCCCGCACCTGGAAATTTTCCGCAAGAAGGGCATTGAAGTGGTGCTGATGTACGACCGCGTCGACGAATGGATGATGGGCCAGCTGTTTGATTACAAGGGCAAGTCCTTCATCAATATCGCCAAGGGTGACCTGGACCTGGGCGCCATCGAAACCGAGGAAGACAAGAAGCAGCAGGAAGCAGTGGAGAAGTCCTCCGAGGAGCTGGTGAAGCGGCTGAAGACCGCGCTGGAATCCCGTGTCTCGGAAGTGAAGGTGTCGCACCGGTTGACCGATTCCCCGGCCTGTCTGGTAGTAGGCGCTTACGATATGGGCATCCAGATGCGCCAGATCATGGAGGCCGCCGGCCAGAAAATGCCGGACACCAAACCCACCCTGGAGATCAATCCTGCCCATCCGCTGATGGAGCGCCTCAATGGCGAACTGCAGGATGACCGCTTTGGCGACCTGGCCATGATCGTGTTTGATCAGGCGGCCCTGTCGGAAGGCCGTGCGCTGGAAGACCCTTCCGCTTACGTCAAGCGTATCAATGCGCTGCTGCTGGAAACCCTGCACTGACAGTTCCAAAAGGCTATAAAAGGCGCCGCTTTAAGGGCGCCTTTTTTATGTCATTTCAATGCGTTTATTCAGCCGGGCTACCTGCTAGAATGAGTTCACTCAGCGGGGACATCTCAGGAGGGGCGTGTGGTTGAAATATCGATCAAGTATCCTTTGAGCCGGGAAACTGCACTGGAACTGCGTGAACCGATTCTGGCCGTGGTGCTGGATTCCCTTAAATCGGTGCAAGTTCATGACGAGGGTTACACTCTGAATTTCGGTCGCGAAAGCCAGGTCATCAAACCATTGGCGCAAATGATCGAAATCGAACGGGTGGTGAATTCTTTTTTGCGCCTGCAACTGATCGTGGAATCCAATCAGGGGCCGATCAAGCTGGATCTGAGCGGGCCGGCTGGCACGCGGGATTTCCTGGTGACTGAATTCGGCCTGAAACGCTGGCTGAAGTAAGACGGCGCGGGCGCCCGATTCAACAAAAAAATACTGCCAGGGAGTTGTATGTCGATACCGGCTGAAAAAATTGCGGTACTGGGTGGGGGAAGTTTCGGCACGGCCATTGCCAATATCGTCGCCGACAACGGGCACAGCGTTACCCTGTGGATGCGGGATCAGGACATCGTCGAATCCATCCGCACCCAGCACGAAAACACCCGCTATCTGCCGGGTAAAAAACTCAATTCTTCCATCCTGCCCACCACCGATCTGCGCGAGGCGGTGCAGGACACCACGATCATTTTCGTTGCGATTCCCAGCAAGGCATTTCGAGCTGTGTTGCAGCAGGCGCGCCCGTTTCTGCACCCCGGTCACATCCTGGTAAGCACCACCAAGGGTATCGAGGAAGACGGCTTTCTGATGATGAGCCAGATCCTGGAACAGGAAAGTCCCTGCGGCAAGATCGGTGTGCTCAGCGGCCCCAATCTGGCGAAGGAAGTGGCGCAGCGCGTGCTGACCGGCACCGTCATCGCCAGCGAGCATGAAGACGTGCGCACGCGGGTGCAGGACGTGCTGTCGTGCAATTATTTTCGTGTGTACGCCAATAACGACGTGTTCGGCGTGGAACTGGCGGGCGCGCTGAAAAACATTTATGCCATTGCATCTGGCATGGCGTCGGCGCTGGGCATGGGCGAGAACACCAAGGCCATGCTGATTACCCGCAGCCTGGCGGAAATGAGCCGTTTCGCCGCCAAACTGGGTGGTAATCCCATGACCTTTCTCGGTCTGGCCGGCGTGGGCGATCTGTTCGTTACCTGCACGTCGCCGTTGAGCCGCAATTTCCAGGTGGGTTTCGGCCTGGGCCAGGGCAAACCGCTGGACGATATCCTGGCGAATCTGGGCGGCACTGCCGAGGGCGTCAATACCATTCGCCTGGTGAAGAAGCAGTCAGTGGAGCTGGAAGTTTACATGCCGCTGGTGCACGGTTTGCATGAAATCATCTTCGAGGGCAAGCAGCTGAAGGACGTGATCAAGCGCCTGATGCTGGGGGAGCAGAATTCCGATGTGGAGTTCGTGCTGCCGGGCCCGGACAAACTGGCGTCGTTCAAGAAGGCAAAGGCATAAGGGAGCAAGCCTGCATGCAGCTTTATATCATGCGTCACGGCGATGCCGTGCAATATGCGCGCACCGATGCGGACCGCCCCCTGAGTGATCTGGGGCGGCAGCAGGTGGTACGCATGCTGGACCATATCCGGCTGAAGCCGCCGGTGCGGGTGATTGCCAGCCCCTACCTGCGGGCCCAACAGACCGCACGCATCCTGTGCGATGGCCTTGGTATCGTGCCGCTGGAAACCGTGGATGGCATCACGCCCGACAACGATCCGTTCGAGGCATTGAAAAAAATCGAGCAGTACCAGGCCGATCCGTTGTTGATGGTCAGCCACCAGCCGCTGGTGGGTTCCCTGCTGGGCGTGCTGCTGGAAGGCAGCGTATCGGCGGGGCAGATGATGGGCACGGGTTCGGTGGCCCTGCTGTCCTGCCCTTGCATAGGAGCGGGACAGGCACAACTGCAGTGGCTGCAGCACCCGCGCTGATTGTCCTGCAGGGGCCAGGCGCCTGGCTTGCGTTTACTGGAATCATTCGTCATATTCACTTCGATTGCGCGTGCTGATAACAACTAAAACAAGTGACGATGCGAGGTGAACATGACGGTGACCGCCCCTTTGAAATCACGTCCGAGCGGTGCTGCCAACACTGGCATTCCCCTGCCGCTGGAGCGGTTTTACTTCTGGGAAAAAAACCACCCCGCCAAAATCTGTTTCACCCAGCCTATGGGCAACGGCGTGATCAAGGACATGACCTGGGCCGAGGCTGGCCGTCAGGTGCGTTCGATGGCGGCCTATCTCAAAACGCTCGGCGTGAAGCCCGGCGAACGCATTGCCATCCTCTCCAAGAACTGCGCCTGGTGGATTCTGTCGGATCTGGCGATCTGGATGGCCGGTGGTGTATCGGTGCCGCTGTACCCGACCCTGACGGCGGATTCGGTGCGCCAGATCCTGCAGCACAGCGAATCAAAAATCCTGTTCGTGGGCAAGCTGGACGGTTGGGACAGCATGAAATCCGGCGTGGACAGTAACATCCACTGCATCAGTTATCCCCTCAGCCCGCCCACGGATTTTCCCGGCTGGGATGCGCTGGTGGCACAACAGGCGCCGTTGACGGAAAACCCGTCCCGCAGCCACGGTGAACTGGCTACCATCATCTACACCTCCGGCACTACCGGCATGCCCAAGGGCGTGATGCATACGTTCAACAGCATTGCCTCCTGCGCCTCGCTGGCATCGGATATTTATGAAATCTCCAGCCGCGACCGCATGCTGTCGTATCTGCCGCTGTCGCATGTGGCCGAGCGTGCCTGTATCGAGATGATTCAGCTGTACCAGGGTTTCCACGTGTACTTTGCCGAATCCCTCGACACCTTCGCCCATGATCTGCAACGGGCGCGACCGACCCTGTTTTTTGCGGTGCCGCGCATCTGGTCCAAGTTCCAGTCGGGCGTGTTTGCAAAATTTCCCGAGAAAAAACTGCGCCTGCTGTTTCGCGTGCCCGGCCTGTCCGGCTACATCAAGAAAAAAATCCGTCACGGCCTGGGGCTGGATCAGGCCCGGCTCAGCATGAGCGGCGCCGCACCCATATCCAACAGCCTGCTGGGCTGGTACAAAGAGCTGGGCATCGAGATTATCGAGGTCTACGGCATGACGGAAAACTTCGGTTATTCCCACACCACCCGGCAGGGACGCGGCCGGCCCGGTTACGTGGGGCAGCCCAATCCGTCGGTGGATGTGAAGCTGGGGGAAGGCGGCGAAATACTGGTGCGCGCGCCTACCACCATGGTGGGCTATTACAAGGAACCGGGCAAAACCGCCGAAGCCCTCGACGAAGAAGGCTTCCTGCATACCGGTGACGTGGGCGCGATCGAAGCCGATGGCAGCCTGCGCATCACCGGGCGCATGAAGGAGATCTTCAAGACCAGCAAGGGCAAGTACGTGGCGCCGTTCCCCATCGAAGCGAAACTGCTGGCGGACGCCCATGTGGAGCAGTGTTGCGTGGTGGGCAACGGCATGCCACAGCCGATGGCGCTGGTGTCGCTGTCGGAAAACGATAGCAATGCGCTGCGTGCCGGCGCCAGCCGCGACGTCATTCACGCCGAACTGCTGGAGCTGTACCAGAAAGTGAATGCAAAGCTGGATCCGCATGAAAAAATCAAGACCATCGTGGTGACCCGGGGAGACTGGACGATTGAAAATGGAATAATGACCCCCACACTGAAAATCAAACGCAATGTACTGGAATCCCGTTACGAGGACCGCATCGAGAACTGGTACGAATCATCGGAAAAAGTACAGTGGGAATGAGCAGGCAGTTTGTTCCCCGGAGTGTTGTGGCTTATGAACATCTTGCACTTCACTCGATCAACGCTGACGTGGTTGGCATGCCTGTATGCGCTGTTGCTGGCGCCGCTCGCATCCGCCAGCCTGCTGTGGCAGATCGAAAAGGAAGGGAAGCATAATCATATTTTTGGCACCATCCATGTGGCGGACCGGGATATCGTGAAACTGCCGGCCCATGTGGACCGGGTTGTCAGTCAGGCGGATGTGCTGCTGCTGGAAGTGAAGCAGGGAGCGCAATCGCTGCAGGTCATTGCTGATCGCACGACGCTGCAGGAATCCACTTTGCGCCAGCTGGTGGGCAGCGATCTGTACAGTCAGATCAGTGCTGTGATGAAACAGCGGGGCATGGCGCCCGCCAGCCTGCAGCGCCTGAAACCCTGGGCAGTGGGATTGATGCTGAATTTCCCGGTGCCTTCGCTGGAACCCGTGCTGGACGTCAGCCTGCAATACCGTTTTCAGAACGCGGGCAAGCAGGTGCATTCCCTGGAAACCATCGATGAGCAGCTGGATCTGTTCGACCGTCTCACGCTGCAGGAACAGATCGAATTCCTGCATCTGAGCCTGCAGCAGCAGGCGGATTTCGACCGCAATCTGGCGCGCATGAAGGAACTCTACCGGGCCGGTGACATCGATGCCATTCATGCTTTCGCCCAGAGCCAGACGCTCAACGTGCACAGCCCGGTGATGGAACGGCTGATGACGGAAATAGTTGAGCGCCGCAACCAGCGCATGTTTGAACGGTTGCAGGTGCACCTGAACAAATCCGGTAACCTGATTGCGGTGGGTGCACTGCATCTGCCGGGGGAGCAGGGGTTGCTGCAACTGTTGCGCAAAGCCGGCTACCGGGTGCAGCCAGTAAGCCCCTGACCGGTTATCATCAGCACCTGTCTGGCTTTACGACCAGTTAACCATGGGGAAGACGCCATCATGCTTGTTCATTTTGCCCACGCCAACGGTGTGCCTGCGGCGGCCTACCAGCCGATATTTGACCGCCTGCAACCCCACTCGGTGATTGCTCTGCCGATGTTCGGCCACAATCCGACGTTTCCCTGCACCCACAACTGGCGCTATCTGGCGGACGAGCTGATCGACTTTCTGCAGCGCAACGCCAAAGAGCCGGTGCTGGGCGTGGGTCATTCGATGGGGGCAGTCGTCACGTTTATTGCCGCTTGCAAACGCCCGGAGCTGTTCCGTGGCGTGCTGATGCTGGACCCGCCGCTGATGTGGGGTCGCATGGCCATGATGTTCAAATTGCTGAAGCTGGTGGGCAAGGCCGACGACGTGACGCCCGCCGCCAAATCCAAAAATCGCAAACAGATCTGGCCCAACCGCGCCAATGCCATCGAGTATTTCGCGTCGAAGCGCCTGTTCCAGTTCCATCCGGACTGTTTTGAATCCTTCTGCAATGCGTCCATCGAGCAGAGCGAGGGCGATCAGGTGAAACTGCGTTTCCGCGTGGATGTTGAAGTGGAGATTTTCCGCAACACGTCGGACAACCTGAAATCCTGCAAACGGCCGCCGCAGTTGCCGATGAAACTGGTGTATGCCGATCGCAGCGATGCCAGCCGTGCAGACATGGTGGTGCCGTTTGCGCAGCATTTCAAGATTCCGCTGGAACAGATTCCCGGCGAGCACATGTATCCATTGCAGCAGCCGGATGTGGCGGCTGAACTCATTCATCAATTTGTCCGGGAGTGCCAGCCATGATTACCGAGGAAATCCGTGTGCAGGTGAACGGAATGGAGCTGGCGGCCAGGCAGTGGGGCGATCCGGAACTGCCGGCGATCATTGCGCTGCACGGCTGGCTGGACAATGCGGCGTCGTACGACCGGTTGGCGCCGGCGCTGAAAAATCACCGCGTGATTGCGCTGGATTTTGCCGGCCACGGTTACAGCGGTCACAGGCCCGAGGGTGTGCGTTACCACACGATTGATAATGTGGACGATGTGATTGGCCTGGCGGATGCGCTGGGGTTGCAGCAGTTCATTCTGATGGGCCACTCGATGGGCGCCGGCATTGCCACGTTCACCGCCGGCAGTTTTCCCGAGCGGGTGAGCAAACTGGTTCTGATCGAGGGCATCGGCAGCAATACCAATCCGGCGGAAGATGCACCCAGGGTGCTGCGCAAGGCGGTGGAGGACATGAAGAAAACCAGCGCCAAACGCAAGCCGGTGTATGAAACCCGCGACGATGCGATTCACACCCGCGCCCATGCCATTGGCGTGATCAGCGTTGATGCTTCCACCCATATCTGCAATCGCGGGCTGATGCCGGCGGGCGAAGGTTTTACCTGGCGCTCTGATCCGCGTCTGAAAATGTCGTCGGCGATCCGGCTGACGGAAGATATGGTGACCGCCTATTTGCAGAAACTCACCATGCCCGTGTTGCTGGTGCGCGGTCGCCACAGTTTTTTTGCCACGGAAAAAACGCTGCAGAACCGCGCCGATAAAATTCCGGGGTGCCAGCAGGTGCTGCTGGACGGCAATCACCATTTGCATCTGGAAGCGGAGACGTTTGCGCCGGTGGCAGAGGCGATAAACGCATTTTTGGCGGCGTAGCGGGGCGGAAGGGCGCTCTCAGCGAGTGGCGGAACATACCTGTCCGCGTCCTGCCGTTTTGGCCGCGTACAGTTGTTGGTCCGCCAGTTCAGTCAATTGTTCGGGCGTGGTGTCGGTGGCGGGTATCAGCGTTGCAACGCCCAAGCTGATGGTGACTACGGGTGCCGTCGTCGAGTCGAGGTGTTCGATGTTCAGGCTGCGCACCAGTGCCTGCATCGACTGAGCGATGGCCGTTGCGCCGGCCAGATCCGTCATCGGCAGCAGACAGGCGAATTCCTCGCCGCCGTAGCGCGCCAGTGAATCAAAGGGGCGCTGGATGGCCTGCTTCAGAGCCCGCGCCACCACCACCAGGCAGGCATCTCCCAATACATGGCCGTAGCGGTCGTTGTATTTTTTGAAAAAATCCACGTCGATCAGAATCAGTGACAGCGGTGTTTTGTCCCGGCCGCACTGGCGCCAGAGTAATTGCAGGTCGGCGTCGAATTTGCGCCGGTTGCCAACGTGGGTGAGGCTGTCCAGCAATGCGCTTGAGCGCAGCTGATCGCCTTGTCGTTTCAGGGCAATGTGGGTTTTCACCCGGGCCATGACCACCACCGCGTTGATGGGCTTGGTGATGAAGTCCACGGCACCCAGTTCCAGCGCCATGATCTCTTCCGCCTCGTCGACCTGTCCGGTGATGAAAATGACGGGGATCGCGCTGGTCAGCGGATCCGCCTTCAACTGGCGGCATACTTCATGTCCATCCATGCCCGGCATCATCACATCCAGCAGTACCAGATCCGGCATCTGGCTGGCGCACAACGCCAGTGCCTGCTCACCGCTGGTGGCCGTGTGCAGTTCATATTCGTCGCGGAACAATTCATGCAGGACGCGGACGTTGACCGGTTGATCGTCCACTATCAGGATTTTGGCGCGCGGGATTGAGTCGATCAGGCCTGTTGCCTCGGCCGGCTTTTCTGCGCTGGTTTCCGGCGAACTCTGCGCCAGCGCTGCGTGCAGTGCGCGGACAGATTCCGTCAGCAGTTGCCTGAGTGTTTGCACCGTCAGCGGCGACATCACTGATTCAACTGCGGCTGCGTCACCCGCTTTCAACTGGTGTTCCAGTGCAGCGGCTTTCTGCGCCAGCGCGATGGCGCCCAGTGTGCCGGCGCTGCCCTTGATGGCATGCAGGGTGGCTGCGCTGCCGGCTACATCGTGACGTCCGATTTTCCCGCAGAGTTCGTCGATCAGGGTGTTTTCTTCCGGCTCGAAGATGGTCAGCATGCGGGTGTAGAGTGCGCGCTTGCCGCCCAGGCGTGACAATGTTGTCGCCAGGGGTTCCACCAGCGCGGCTTTGGTCTCGGCGGGTGTGGCGGACAGCGCGCCTGACTGGGTGGCGCGCCGGCCTGTCAGTTTCAGCAATGTCGCCACGGTCTGTTCAAGATCGATGGGTTTGCCCACGTGTTCGTTCATGCCGGCCGCGAGGCACGCGTCCCGGTCAGCGTTGGAGGCGTTGGCGGTCATCGCCATGATCGGCAGTCGGCTGAAGCGCGCATCGGCACGGATGCGGCGGGTGGCTTCGATACCATCCACGTCGGGCATCTGCATGTCCATGATGACGGCATCGAAGGCGTCCGGCGAGGCCTGCACTGCGGCGACGCCATCAGCGCCACCTTCTGCCAGCGTCACGCTGGCGCCTTCACCTTGCAGCAATTCGGCCACCACCTGGCGGTTGATCGTGTTGTCATCGACCACCAGCAGTCGCATGTCGTGCAGGCGCTGGAGGCGTGGCTTGGGCGCGGAACCGGGTGTCTGGGTTGCGGATTTCCCCGTCAGCACCTGCATCACTGTGTTCGCCAGCTGGCGGGGTGTCACTGGTTTGGTGAGGAAATCCGCAAAGGGCGCATCGGCATTCTGTTGCTCGGACGCCAATATTTCGCGACCGTAGGCGCTGACCATGATCACCAGCGGCGAGCTGGTGGTTGTGCTGCTGCGCCGGATCTGTTGCGCGGCGTCGAGGCCGTCCATATCGGGCATGCGCCAGTCCATCAGCACCACATCAAACCGGTCGTTGTGGCGGGCCGCTGTTTCGACGCGCACCAGTGCATCGGCACCGTTGAAAACGGTCTGGGTACGCCAGCCCAGTGCCTGCGCGGTGGCCGTCATCAATTCCGCTGCAACCGGGTTGTCGTCCACGATCAATACATGCAGGGGAACGTCGGCGGTGGGACAGCTTTCCTTGATGGGAGTGAAATTCGCCACGCTCAAGGGCACGTCAAACCAGAAGCGACTGCCCTTGCCGGGCTCACTGGTGACTTCCAGCGTGCCGTGCATGAGGTCTATCAGGCGCTTGCTGATGACGAGGCCCAGGCCGCTGCCGCCGAAGCGGCGCGCAGTGGAGGCTTCGGCTTGGGTGAAGCTCTGGAAAATGCGCTGCAATTGCTCTGGATTGATGCCGATGCCGGTATCTGTCACCGAGAACCGCAGCAGGATCGAACCGTTTGAACGCTGCAGTTCCTCGACACCGATGACGATTTGCCCCTGCTGGGTAAACTTGAACGCATTGCCGGCGAGGTTGATCATCACCTGCAGCAGGCGCAGCTTGTCGCCCACCAACACTGACGGCAGATTCGGGTCGATCGCGAACAGTATTTCAATATCCTTCTTGCCCTGGTTGCCGGACAGCACATCCCCCAGTTCACACAGCAGCGTATCCAGTTCGAGCGGATGCAGGTCCAGTTCCAGCTTGCCGGCCTCGATCTTGGAATAGTCCAGGATATCGTTGAGCAGGCTGAGCAGCGCCCGGCCGGAGCTCAGTGCCTTGTCGACATAATCCTGCTGCCGCAGGTTCAGCTCGGTCTGGCGCACCAGTTGCAGCAGGCCCAGCACCGCGTTCATCGGCGTGCGGATTTCGTGGCTCATGTTGGCGAGGAAAGATGACTTGGCGGCGCTGGCCAGGTCGGCCTGAGTCTTGGCGTGCAGCAGGCGGGTTTCCAGTTCGCGCTGGGCCGTGATGTCCAGGTTGATGCCGGTTACTTTCACCGGCTGGTTGTTTTCATCGCGCTCGATGTAGGCGGCTGTCTGCAGAAAACGGATGCGGCCATCGGGCAGCGTGATGCGGAAGATGATGTCGTAATTGCCGCGACCTTCCAGGGCGGCGGTCAGGCTCTCGTCATTTGCGACGACATCATCGGGATGCAGGCGCTGACGCCAGTGCGTGTAGTTCAGTCCGGATTCGCGCAGTGCCAGCGGGTAGTCATACAGTTCGAACATCCGGTCGTTCCACTGCAGTGAATTGTTTGCCAGCGTCCAGCTCCAGATGCCCAGTTTGGCAACGTTCGCCGCCATCATCAGCTGATCGCGTGCCGCCAGTAATGCCATTCTCTGTTGATGTTGCTCGGTAAGATCGGTGATGAGGCCGACGAACCGGCGCGTGCCGGCGACGGTCATGGTGCCCACGGCCAGATGAATGGGGAAGACGGTGCCGTCCTTGTGACGGGCCAGCACTTCACGACCGGGATCGACCACGGGCGTGTTGCCGTCGCGACGGTAGTGCTCAAACAGATTGACGCTGGCCGGGCGGCTGGACTCCGGCATCAGCTGACGTACGTTATGGCCCACGATCTCGGTCTGGCGGTAACCGAAAACCCGTTCACCGGCGGGGTTGAACGACAGCACCCGGCCATGGTCGTCGACGGTGATGATCGGATTGGGCGCGGTATCCAGAATAGCCTGTGTGGTGGCCAGGCTGCTGGCCAGTTCCCGTTCCGCGTTTTTCTGCCGGGTGATATCGAAGGCAATGCCCAGGAAACCGGTCAACTGGCCGTCGCTGTCGCGCATGGCAGTGATCAGCACACTGGCGATGAAGCGGCTTCCATCCCGGCGTTGCAGGGTCCATTCCCGGCTTTCCGCGCCCTCGTTTTCCGGTTTCCAGATCAGCGCCTGACGGCCTTCGATCGGCCTGCCGGTTTCCAGTGACAGTTCCCGGCTGCGGGCCGCCAGTTCTTCTGGGATAAAGAAGCGTTCGGTGGTGGACTGTCCCACGATGTCGTCAGCCGCATATCCCAGGATGCGTTCGGCGCCGCGGTTGAACAGACGGATTTTGCCATCCAGCCCGGTGGCGATGATCGAAACCTCGGTTGCGGCGCGCAAAACGCTGCTCAGCAGCAGGTTGAGCTGGTTCAGTTCCGCCGTGCGCAATTGCACCTGGGCTTCTAGATTCGCATTGAGTTCGTGGATGCGGGCTTCGGCGGCCTGCTGCTCGGAGATGTCGCGCACGGTGGTGGATGCACCGACGACCGTGTCGCGCGGACCCAGCAGCGGCGATACGGTGATGGACACATCCACCAGATGACCATCGCGGTGCCGGCGCCGGGTTTTGACATTCAGCACCTGCTCGCCACGGGCAATTTTTTTCAGAATGGCGGCTTCTTCGTCTTTCAGTTCATCGGGCACCAGCAGCGAGCTGATCGAAGTGCCGATGGCTTCATTGGCGCTGTAACCGAAAATCTGCCCGGCGCCCCGGTTCCAGGACAGGATGGTGCCTTCGAGGGATTTGCCGATGATGCCGTCGGCGGAACTCTCCACGATGGCGGCCATGCGGGCTTGTCCGGCAAACAGCAGGCGCTGGCGTTCGTGATTGAGGCGTACCGTGCCCACCAGCGTTGCCATCAGCAGGCTGAGCAGGATTCCGCTCCACAAAATCCAGTCCGGCGCGATCAGATGCAGCTGCCGGATAAAAGCCGGATAGGCGGAGAATGTAAACTGCCACTGACGGCCGTACACGTCGAGCTGCAGCCGATGGCTGTTCAGGCTGGAGGGATTACCCTGGGGCGTCGGGCTGGTGTAAAACAGCTCTTCCTTGCCGGGATGGGTTGTGTCGCTGATTTCAAGATGGGCCTGCTGGTTGTCCAGCGGCAGATCCGCCAGCACTTCACTCATCAGCAGCGGCGCGTAGCTCCATCCCATGCAGGCAGCAAGCCGCTCCTCGGGGCTGGCGGGTGTGGCGACAGTGCGGTAAATCGGCAACAGGAAAAGAAAGGACTGGGACGGCGCGCCGGTAACCTGCACCAGCGTGATGGGCCCGGTCAGTTTGGCTTCGCCCGTGCGCAATGCGGTGAATGCGGCTTCACGGCGGTTGGTTTCGGAGGCGATGTCCAGCCCCACGGCCTGTGAATTCCGTTCCACCGGCTCGATGTACTGGATGACATAGCGTTCGCCGGAATGGGGCGAGAGTTCGCGGATGGAGAATCCGGGCCAGTCATCTTCGCGTGCCTGGCGTACAAACCCCGGGACGCCCAACCGTTCCACCCGGCGGATAAAGCCGAAGCCCCGTGCGCCTGGGAACCCCCGATGGATTTCGCGGGCCTGGATGTAGCGCTGAAAGCGCTGGCGGCTGATGCCCTGTTCGTCCAGGGCGAGGATTACACCGCGGGCGCCACGCAGGCCATGCTCGTACAGGCGCAGGCGGTCGGTAACGGCGTTGGCGGCCTTGGCCGCTGCGGTTGTCACGGCGGCATCGATGGCTTGCTGGTTGTGGCGATCCGTTTGCCAGGTCGCCAGTCCCGTAATGCAGAGACAGATCACCAAGGTGGCGCCCACCCAGCGCTTCACCTTCGAATCTGCCCCTGACTCCCTCATATGTGTCGCTCCGTTCTTTCAGTCCAGAAAGTTTAGCCGACATTTGGCGGTGTACTGTCGCGCCGCTGACTCGATTTGGTGCGCGCCTTCTTCCTGACGAGTGAAAAACTGACAGGGCGGATCAAAGGGCACTTTTTTGGAGTCCGGTGTTGCTGCTCCCGGCAATGAAATATCGGGTTTGGAGCCACAACAGAGTGGTTTTCCCGACCGGGTGACTCTGCGGTACGCGTGGCACATATTCTGCACACTTACTGGCAAATATGCCGAGGGAAATCCGCATGCTGCCCATCAACGCATCCGTCCACCAGCCCATGACCGCGCTGGTTCTGACCGCTGGAGGCGCGCGCGGCGCCTACCAGGCCGGTGTCATGAAGCGGATCAGTGAACTGCCCGTCTATGCCAACAGCGCTGCCCCATTTTCCATCATCACCGGTGCGTCCGCCGGTGCCATCAATGGTGCCGCCATCGCGTCACAACACGGCGATTTCAGCGCTTCCGCCAAACTGCTGGTAAAACTCTGGTCCAACCTGCAAGCCAGCGACGTGTACCGGACCGACACGCTGTCGCTGCTGCAAAATGTCGGGCGCCTGGCGCTGGATTTTTCGCTGGGTGGATTGACGGGGGCGGGCAGGGTCAGTGCGCTGGTGGATTCGTCGCCGCTGTACGGTTTTCTCAGCCAGAATCTTTCATTGGCGGGCATCCGTCGTTCGGTGCGCGAGGGCGGGCTGTACGCGCTGGCCATCACCACCACCGGTTACCACTCCGGCCGCGCGTTCACCTTTATTGAAGGCAAGCCGGGACACCCGTTGTGGAACAAGAGCCGGCGCGTGGCGCTGAGTGCGGAAATTTCCGTGCAGCATATATTGGCGTCGGCGGCGATTCCGATTGTGTTTCCACCGGTTGAACTTCCGTGCGGCAAATCCACCGCCTATTTTGGTGACGGTGCCATGCGGCTGGTGACGCCGCTGAGCCCGGCCATCCGTTTGGGCGCTGAACGGCTGTTGGCGGTGGGCGTGCGCTGCCAGGAATCGGCGGACAGCCTGCTGCGGTCGGAGTGGTCGTCGGCGGAGGATTTTTCCAGCGACCTGAAGCGGCCGCCGCTGTCGCAGATTTGCGGAACCCTGATGAATGCGATTTTTCTGGATCATCTCGATGCCGATCTGGATCATTTGAAGCGGATGAATTCCTTTGTCACCGAGCACGAAAAGCTGGCGTCGCTGGTGGCCTCGCCGTTGGGTGATGCCGTTCCCGATCACGAACCGATGCGCATTGTGACGCCGCTGGTGATCTCGCCGTCGGCCGACATTGCGATCATCGCCAAGACACTGGAACATCGCATGCCGAAAAGCGTGCGTTATCTGATGGAGGGCCTGGGCACGCCGGACGCGCAAAGTGCTGACCTCACCAGCTTTCTGCTGTTTGATTCCGCATTCACGCGGGAACTGGTGCAGCTGGGATACCGTGACGCCGCGCAGCGGATTGATGAAATCGAAGCGTTCCTGCGGGATCCGTTTTTGTCCGGAAATGTTGCGTTGAGCAAGGAGGGTTTTACAACCACGGCCACTGAAAACGGAGTGTGCTGATCTGGGACCGGTCCTGTATTCAGACACGCATTGCGGCCGTGTCACTTGCCGACGCATCCTGATCATGCAAGGATCTGCAATCCGATTGAACAGCAGACTCACTCCGCACTTCGAGGACCGCATGCGCGTACTGACATGGAACAGCCAGGGGCTGAGTAAGCCCGGTATCGAGAACCGCCTGAACAGCAGAAAACCCAACATCATGGTGGTGCAGGAGGCGGGCAATCTGGGCGGCATTCCCACAGCGAATATCGATGATGCCTGCAACAAGGTACATGTTCTGAATATTTTCAATGACACCGGCTATTTCACCTACTGGGTGCCCTGGGTGCGCACCAGTCCCGGCGGCAACGTGCGCTGTTCGCTGGCGATTTTCAGCGATTCTCAGCTGGAGATGTTGCGGGTGCAGGAGATCATCGATGATCCTTTTTGTCCGCCCCGGCCGCTGTTCTGGGCTGTGTATAAAACCTACTGGGCGATCGGGAACATTCATGCTGGCGGCAAAGCCTACATCGCCAATGCCTTCACCCATTTCTGCCACGCCCATCCCCATCGCCACAAGATCATTATCGGGGATTACAACCAGACGCCCAGCGCCATGAAAACCATTTCGCACCCGGACGCACTGTGCTACCTGACGGCTACAAAGGACGCAACCCGCCCCGCCAGCAACAAGGTGATCGACTTCGCCATCAGTTCAATGGCGGCGGACAACGTGTGCATGCCCATGCCGCGTTATGGCGCGTCGGACCATGAGACGGTGGAAATCGATTTCAAGGAATCCTGAGCGGATAATGCTTCAGATGGACGCGGGCGTTTCCAGCAATAGTGCCGCGCCCAGTCCGCCGCCGGCACAAGTGGCCACCACGGCATAGCGCTGGTTTTCCGCCTGCATCCGCTGTGCTGCCGTGTGCAGCAGACGCACGCCCGTGGCGGCAAACGGATTGCCCAGTGCCAGCGAGCCGCCCCAGGCATTGAGTTTTTCCAGCGGAATTTCGCCACAAGGCGTGCTGGCACCGAAGCGTTGCCGGATAAAATCCGGTGACGCCATGCAGTTGCGGTTGATCAGCACCTGGGTGGCAAATGCCTCGTGGATTTCCCACACGCCAATATCGTCAAATGACAATCTGTTGCGCGCCAGCAGTTTGGGAATCGTCAGTGCCGGGCCCAGCAGCATTTCGGTTTCCAGTTTGTTTACGCCGGCCAGAATATAATCCCGCACGATGGCCAGTGGTTGCAGGCCCCGGGCTTGCACCTGTCCGAGCGCGCCCAGCAGCACTGCGCCTGCGCCGTCGGTAAAACGCGATGCGTTGCCGGCGGTGATCACACCGTTTTGCTTGTCGAATACCGGCTTCAGCCGCGCCAGTTTTTCCACGCTGGTGTCGGGGCGGACGCTGTTGTCGTCGGTCACGTTGGCGCTGTGCGTTTTGACGGGCACGATTTGCGCGCGGTAGTGGCCGGCTTGTGTGGCGGCGGCTGCGGCAGTATGGCTGTGGGCGGTGAAGGCGTCGCTGTCGGCCCGGCTGGCGCCAAAGGTGCGGACCATGGCTTCACAGGCCGATCCCATGCTGAGCCCGGTGGTGTAATCCGCACTCATGGGCAGATCCAGTTTCAAATCCCACGGACGCAGCTGCGCCAGTAACTTCACGCGCTCGCGGCTGTCGCGGCTCTGTCGCACTTTCATCAGGGTACGGCGGATTTTCTGCGACAGCCGGATCGGCACGTCGGAAAAATTTTCCGTGCCGCCAGCGATACCGAACTGCATCCGGCCCAGGGCGATTTCACTGCAGATGTTCATCACGCCGACGCTGGGGGAAATTCCCGCCATGGCCACGGTGTACGCGGGAATCGACGGCGGCAAGCCTGCACTCAACATGGCTTCCCGCGCGACATTGGTGGTGTTGATTTCGTGCAGCACCGTGCCCATCACCACCAGTTCAATCAGCTGCGGATCGAGTGCAGCGCGCTCCATCAGGCCACGCAGTGCGCACGCGCCCAGTTCATAACTCATCAATTCCGAATAGGCGCCGGCACTTTCCAGAAAGGGCGTGCGCGCGGCGGCCACCAGTACAGGCCAGTTTTCGCGGGGAATTTGCATCATGGGCGCGCCTCTGCTGCAGGAAGGTAGCGGCCGGCCTGGTACAGGGTGCCGGTTTCGTCCAGCAGGCGAAAGGCAATCTGGCCATCCTCATCCGGTGTTTGCGCCCGCTGGATCAGCAGCGGCCCGCTGGGCAGCGGCAGCGGCCGCACAAAACGCGCTTCGATATCCTGGAAGCGCGCACCGCTGCGCTGCAGCGCCTCGTATACCTGAGCGAAGGCGCCGTAGCCGTGCATGATGCAGCCTTTGAAGCGTGTGCGTTTCGCCAGCGCCGGCACAGTGTGAATCGGATTGAAATCGCCGGTGAGCCAGAAGAAAGTCTGGCCTTCATTCCACTGCGCCTGCCAGTGATCGATGGTGACGTAATCGGGTTCCGCGCGTTTTTTGTCGGCTTCGCCACCGGGGCGTTTCTTCAGCATGACGGCGGCAATCGAGTCGATGGTGATG
The DNA here is from genome assembly GCA_013178375.1 of Gammaproteobacteria bacterium. GTDB lineage: Bacteria > Pseudomonadota > Gammaproteobacteria > Pseudomonadales > Ketobacteraceae > Ch67. Next base: position 55,456 of record JABLXQ010000028.1, on the reverse strand, counting down.
GCATTGGGTGCTGAGGGTGTGCCCACCTGCACGCGGGAATGAATGCGCGCCCGGAAACCGTCGTCGCTGGCGTCCACCAGTTCGCCCCGCAATTCGATGGGTTCGCCCTCTGGCAATGGTTGATGCAGTTGCAAACGCACGCCCTGATTCAGCACGCTCAGCAGCGGGTAGGGCGACTGCGCGGTGAGTTCCGCTACCACCGGCATGCTGATCTTGGCGCAGACAAAATGCGGCGGGATGCCCTGGCGGATGGCGGCCTGGCACCAGTCGCGATAAACCTGCAGCAGCTCGGTGGAGGGCGGGTTCACGGTGCGGTGCACGGGTGTCGGCGCAGTTTGCTTGGGCTTGAATGGCAGGACGGAACGCAGGCCGCCCAGGGCCATGGCGCTGATGGTGTCCCGGTGCTCCAGCAGCAGGCGGAAGGGCAGGTCTTTCACGGTTGTCGGCATGGTCTGGCGCTCGCGCGGAAGTTGACGGGGCCAGCATGCCTGAAAATGCCGCTCGCGATAAGTCACAGCGTTGACATCGGGCGTGCAAAAAGTGACAGGCGTGGTTTGTGGCACGGCTTTGCCACGTTTGTACCGCCGCTGTCTGAAGCCATTTAGTCGGTCGCGAAAGCGGCGTACCGGGCGGACTGTTGGTGGGCCCGCGCGTCAGGCCGCCGATGCGCGCTTTGTGCTGAGTAGGGGCCTGATCTGCTCCGCCCAGATTTTCAGGCGTTCGTCCGTCAGCATTCCCTGGGTGCGATGATCGATCACCAGCCCGACGAAACGCCCGTCCACCACCGAGGCGGAATGCTGGAAGGTGTAACCTTCGGTGCTCCAGTCGCCTACGATATCGGCGCCGAATCCCTTGAACACCTGGTACAGCGCCATGAGCGAACTGGCAAAGCGATCCGCATAGCGTTCCTGCGCGCCCAGCCCAAAAAATGCAATGCGCTTGCCGGAGAAATCCGGGTTCTGCAGTTGTGCCAGGAATTCCTCCCAGTTGCGCTCCAGGCAGCCGGCGCTGAGGCCCGGAATCTCGCCAACCCCATAGCTGGGTGTGCCGAGAATCAGCGCGTCGTACTGCAGCATGTCCGCCGGCGTGATGCGGTTGACGTTTACCGGCTTGTCGGCAATGTCGTCCCCCAGCAGCTTGTGCAGCTTCTTGGCGATCAGGCGGGTGGTGCCGGTTTCCGTGCCGAAAAAAATGCCGATCTTGCTCATGACGTCAGCCCCGTTTGTTGGATGTGCGACAACGCCCCCGGCGAGAGTTGCGCCATAAGACGTGTTTTGTGGGAAGTCCGACAGGAAAGCGGGCCCCTTGCAGGGTAATTGCAACGGGCATACCAGAGGGGCGGGTGTTATTGGCGTGGAATGATGTGGCGCTGGATCGTCGCGAATGCGGCCACTTCTTTTTCTTCAAACGTGGTGGCGGTGTCCAGCAGGTTCATTTCGTGCTTGAGGATTTTCAGCCCGAATTCACCGTAACGCCGCAGCACACCCTTTCTCAGATAACAGGATTCGCAGTGCTCCGCCGTGCGGCGCTGGGGAATATTCAGCACGGCATTGGCCAGGGTGTCGATGCCCAGACCTTTGAGCGCGCTGGTAAGAAAAATCTGGTCCCGCGCCGCGTTCTGGTAATTGTCCTGGGCATGCAGATCCACCAGCCGCGCCTGCTTCAGTGACGAACGCAGCATGTGATAGCTGGTGCGGGCCAGCCGTTCCTCGTCGCATTTGTTGACGATGAAACTGTCCGGAATTTCCATGATGCCGCTTTTCATGAACTGGATCTGGTCGCCCGCCAGCGGCTGCATCACCAGGAACGTGTGGTCAGTCAGAAATTGAATATCGACTTCATTCTGGCCGATGCCCACGGTTTCGATAATGATCAGATCGAACAGATGCCGTAGCAAACGCGTGGCCTGAAAAGTGGCTTCACTCACGCCACCCAATTCCAGGTTCGACGCCTGCGAGCGGAAGAAAAGCCGTTCTTCCTTCTTGCCGTAATGCATGCGGGTGCGGTCGCCCAGAATCGAACCGCCGGAGATCTGGCTGGACGGGTCAACCGCCAACACGGCGATGGCAATCTGGTCATTCAGTGTCAGCAGCTTGCGGCACAATTCGGCAATCAGCGAGGATTTGCCCGCACCCGGAGTACCGGTAAAACCGATCACGCGGGCGTTGCGGGGAAAATCCTGAGGGTGCTGCTGGATATGACGCGCAATGTCGTGGCGAATTTGCGCGGCGTCGGGATTTTTGTTTTCAAACAGGCTGATGAGTTTGGCCAGCGGCCACTTTTTCAGGGCGCTGGCCTGTTGCAGTTGTTGCAGCAGCTCGGGTGCAAGCGGCTGGTCCACTAAAGGCGTGAGCGGTGTCGGCATGACAGATGTTGGCATGTAGAAAGGCGCCCGGTCAGCCGTGCGCCTTGTGTTCCAGCACGATGTCCATGATCTTGTTCATGATGTCCATCAGATCATAGTCTTTCGGCGTGAACACGGCCCGGATGCCCAGCGCAGTCAGACCGGGAATGTCGTTCTGCGGAATGATGCCGCCGAGCACCACTGGAATCGCGTCGCGAGCGCCTTCCTGCTCCAGTTCGTTCATCAACTGCGCGATGATTTCATTGTGCGAGCCGGATAGCAGGGAAATGCCAATCACATCCACGTTTTCCTCAATGGCGGACTGCACGATGTCCACGGCGCTCAGGCGGATGCCAAAATAAATCACGTCGAAGCCGGCATGACGCGCAGCCACGGAAATCATCTCGGCGCCGTTGGAGTGGCCATCCAGGCCGGGCTTGCCGACGACAATGCGCGGGCGGTGACCGAACTGGTCCATGAACTGCTGCACCTTGGCGCGCACCTGCTGCAGTTTTTCGTTTTCCAGCGACAGCGTTTGGCCTTCCACGCCGGTGGGCGGGCGGTATTCACCGAACACTTCGCGCAGTACGCCGGACCACTCGCCGGTGGACACGCGGGCATGGGCGCAGGCGATGGACGCTTCCATCAAATTGTGGCCGGCTTTGGCGTCTTCACGCAGCTTGTCCAGGCAGGCTTTCACTTTGGCGGCATCGCGTTTGCGAATGGTTTCTTCCAGCGCGTGCACCGTTTCGTTGGCGGATTCCGGATCGACCTTGAACACACCGCCATCGTTACCGCCTACCAGCGGCGACGCAAGGCCGTCCATCCAGCGGTTCTTTCCTACCACCACCTGTTCGCCGGTGTTGATCTTCGCCATGCGCTCGGCCTGGGAGATCACCAGCTGCGATTTCATATAGCCGGTCTTGATGGCTTCCACGCCGCCGCCCGCATCGAGAATTTTCTGGATTTCGGCACGGGCCTGCGCTTTCAATTCTTCCACTTTCGATTGCACCACCGGCGATCCGGCGAACAGATCCGGATACTCCAGCAGGTCCGTTTCGTAAGCCAGTATCTGTTGCAGGCGCAACGACCATTGCTGATCCCACGGACGCGGCAGCGACAGCGCTTCATTCCACGCCGGCAATTGCAGCGCCCGGCAGCGGGCGTCGCGGCTTAGTGTCACACCCAGTGCTTCAATCAGAATCCGCCAGGCATTGTTTTCCGGCTGCTCTTCGGTAAGGCCGAGGGAATTCACCTGCACGCCGTAACGGAACAGGCGGTATTTCGGATTTTTCACGCCATACCGCTGCTGGCAGATTTCGTCCCACAGCTCGGTGAACGCACGCATCTTGCACATCTCTTCAATGAAGCGCATGCCCGCGTTGACGAAGAACGACACCCGGCCCACGCACTGCTCGAATTCCGCTTCGTTGAAACACTTGCGCTCGCGAATCGCATCCAGCACGGTGATGGCAGTGACGAGCGAATATGCCAACTCCTGCACTGGCGTAGCGCCTGCTTCCTGCAAGTGATAGGAACAGACGTTGGACGGATTCCATTTCGGAATCTTGCGCAGGCAGTATTCGTACATGTCCACGATCAGCTTGATCGACTGGTCCGGCGGAAATACATAGGTGCCGCGCGCCAGGAATTCCTTGATCAGATCGTTCTGGGTGGTGCCCTGTAGTTTCGCCAGATCAATGCCGCGCTCTTCCGCCAGTGCCACATACAGCGACAGCAGCCACATCGACGTACCGTTGATCGTCATCGATGTGTTCACCACGTCGATGGCGATCTGGTCGAACAGGATGGCGAAATCATCCAGCGTGTTGATGGGCACGCCCACCTTGCCGATCTCCGGCTTGGCGATGTCCTCGTTGGAACTGTAGCCGCACTGTGTCGCCAGATCGAAGGCAATGGACAGGCCGGTCTGGCCCTTGGCCAGATTGCTGCGATACAGCTCGTTGGATTTGCGCACGTTGGTATGGCCCGCGTAGGTGCGGAAAATCCAGGGCGCATCCTTCGAGGGTTTGCCTTCCTTGTCGTAAATGATGTGGGCTTGCTTGTCGCTCATGTGTGCGCTTCCAGTCGGATGACAGGGCAATGAATCGGGGTTGTTGCGTTTCTCGGCACGTTGTCAGCCGCGCTTCTTGATCAGCAGCTGGCGTTCGATCTCAAAGATTTTCTCCTTGATCTTCTCCTTGCCCAGATCCTTCTTGTCGTTTTCCTTGATGAACAGATCGGCACCGTACTGATCCAATGCCTTCGCCGACGAAATATTTTTCACGCCAACAAACTGCACGCTCAACACGCTCGCCAGATCCTTCAATTCACCCGGCGCATCGCTCACCGCCAGAATGCGGCTCAGTGCGAACACGGTGTCACCGGCAAAGGCGGGCTGCGTGTGATAGCCCTCGGTGAAGCCGATTTCCCACAGGGAATTCTCGCTCAGATCACGGCTGGCCAGACCTTCCAGCCACGCATACACCAGGCCACCGTACACAATCGGATTCCCGCTCATGGGGCCGCTCTGGGCTGAGCTGTACAGCTTGTCGTAATGCAGCGGATGCGTGTTGCCCACCTGATAGGTCAGTGCGAAATGCTCATCGCTGATGGTGCGGCCGTTGTTGTGCACAATGATGTCGCCGGGTTTGAAATCCTCGGCATAGGTATTCCAGCCGGTCACGCTTTTCGGCACATGGCGCAGTGCAGTGGCCAGACCTTCCGGCAGTTTCACGCTGGCTTCAGTCTGCCAGGGAAAAGCGGGCAGGGCGGCGCTGGACAGCGGAATCGTCGGCAGACGCTCGCCGCGGTAGGACACCATCAGTTTGCGTTCATATTGCAGCACCACTTCATCGCGCTGATTCATACCCAGCGTACGAATGGTGACGATGCCGGGTTTGTCCGCGCCACGCTCTTTGCGATCCACCACCATCGTCATGGCGCGCACGGTGTCGCCAGGAAAAACCGGCGTCAGGAACTGCGCGTTGTAATAACCCAGGTTCGCGATCACCTTTTCCGAATCGTTCTGCACACCGAGCGACAGCACCACGTTGAACACCATTTGCGGCGACGCCGGCAACTGGCTGAAACCGTGAGCGCGGGCATATTCCAGATCCAGATACAGCGGATTGCACTGCATGTAAGTGCGTGAGAAGGAATCAATGTTCGACTGGGTGAAAGAGAAACCGCGAGGATGCACAAACAACTGGCCCGGCACGTACTCTTCCAGATAGCGGCCGTACTGCGGATGACGCACGCTGTTCAGGCCGATTTCGCTGGAAGGGGACAGTTCTTGTTGCGCAGGGAATTTGATTGCCATGAAAGAATCCTTGAACACGTAAAAGGAGTCAGCTAACGAAGTGAAGACTGGTCGCTAGCACGAGCCCTCAGGAGCGGCGCAGAGTTTCAGGAACGTCAGCGGCCATGGATGGCCGCTGTCGAGCCTACAGGGATGTACTTGTGGCGTTTCCTGAAACTCTGCGCCGCTCCTGAGGGCGTCCAAAATAGAATCGCGAACACTTAAGCGTTACGCCGCATTCTCCACCAACGCCTTCGCAATCACCTTCAGCGCCAGCGTCTCTTCCGCACCTTCGAAAATCGACAGCACCCGCGCATCAATGTAATACCGGCTCACAGACGTCTCCTCCGCATAACCCATACCACCGTGAATCTGCATCGCCTCCCGCGCCAGCCACTCCGACGACTTGCAGGAATACAGCTTCACCAGACTCGCCTCCATCTGGCCCTTGCCTTCGTCCATCAACCGCGCCACGTGATAAGTGAACTGCCGCGACACCGCCAGCAACATCGCCATGCGCGCAATCTTCACCAGCGTCAACTGATAGTCACCAATCGGCTTGCCAAACACCTGGCGTTCTTTCGAATAACTCAACGCCTTCTCAAACGCCGCTTGCATCACACCGGTCGCGCGTGCAGCCGTCTGAATCCGGCCACCGGAAAAACCCGCCATCGTGTAATAGAAACCGTTGCCAATCCCTTCCTTCCCACCCAGTACATGAGAATCCGGCACAAAATAATGATCGAAGAACACCGTGAAAGAATGCATGCCGCGATAACCGATCGTCGGAATCGCCTTGCCAGTCAGAGAGCCACCCTGCGGCTGCTTGTACTCAAACGCATGACCCGGGAAGGAAGGCTTTTCCACCAGAAACATCGTCAATCCACGATGGCCCGACGCAGGATCAGCATTGGTGCGCGCCAGCGTCAGCAGCACACCGGCACGGCCCGCAAACGTACACCAGGTCTTCTCGCCATCCAGAATCCAGCCGCCATCCACCTGCGTGGCTTTCAGTTTCATCGACGCCACATCAGACCCAAAATTTGGTTCCGTCACTGCCACCGCATTCAACGGCTCCGCCTGCGCCAGCTTCGGCAGCCAGTGCTGCTTCTGCTCCTCGGTGCCACCTTTCAACAGTGCCCGCGCCATAATCTCCGGACGGGTAATCAAACTGCCCGCCGCACCCAGCGAACCGCGCGACAATTCCTCGGTCACCACAATCATGCCCAGATTGTCTTCGCTGTCATCCGGCTGAATGCCGCCATACTGCATCGGAATCGACAGACCAAAACAACCCAGCTCCACCAGCGGCTTGATGATCGCGTCAGGAATATCCATATCGTGGGTATGAATCTTCTCCGCCAGCGGAGCCACCACATTGCTGGCAAACGAGCGGAACTGGTCCCGCATCATTTCCTTTTCGTGGTCCAGCATGTATTCGCCGGTGAAACCGTCGTTGTGCAGCACGGCCTTGCCCACCGCTTCCAGCGCTTCGGTGGACAGATACTGATTGATAAATGCATCCACCGCATCCGAATCCAGCGACGCCCGCAGCTGCTCACGGGAAAAACCGAAATCCGCCCGACGCGCATTGAAACGGCCCCGGCAGTTTTGCAACGCTTCCGCCGCATATTGCAGCGCCAGCCGCTCCTCGATGCGCAGATCGTTGCCACCTTTTTCCGCTTTCACTTTCTGGCTGTAATCCAACATCACTTTCGCGGCGGTAATTTCCGCTTCGCAATAGGCCACTTCATAGCAGGCCAGCTGCTTGCGATCCAGCTTGTCGCCATTGACGCGGCCATTCACCAGGCTTTCCTGTTTCAGAAAACTCAGGGCGGCATTCAGTGACTGCTGGGCCTGCTGAATCAGGGAACGGGCTTGTTCGATTGCTGAGGTCGTTGTTGACGACATGGGGGTCTCCCTTGGTCGAACGGCTGAACAATCCTGCGATCATTCAGTCGCCGAAAATTGAAAATGAAATATCAGCCGTGCGCGCGGTTCGACACAATGTGCACGAACGAACGGGACCGCAGCTCATCCATGGTAATACCGGTGGCCAGCGCTTCCTGTTCGGTGATGGCGCCGCAGGAAATACCGCGCAGGAAGAAGTTCAGCAGGCCCTGCCCGGTGGCGGCGTCGTCAAAGGTGTTACCCACCAGCGTGGCTTGCGCGGCCTTGTTGATGAACGCACCCAGGCGGCGTGACGCATCCGGCAGGCCTTCCATAAAGAACGCATAAATCGCGGCATAGCGGATCGGCAACTGGCCAGGGTTCAAGTCCCAACCCTGGTAATATGCGTGGCGCAGTGAGTGGCGGATGTTGTCATAATGCAGTTTCCATGCGGAATGCACCACGGCGGCGTTTTCCAGAATCTGTTGCGTGGTCATCTCACCCTTGTGCGGACCAATCGGCATCACGGTGGTGGCGCCGTCGCAGATGGTGATGCCGGTGCCGGCCAGTGACACCTGCAATACATGGCGCGCGAAATCGGAAGCGGGGTGGGTGTGGGTCTGGAACGCGGCGGTGATGTTGCAGGTGGCGGTGTAATCGTAGGTACCGAAAATCGCCGAGCGGCAGCGGCCACGGGCGGCTTCCGCCAGCAGCAACACCTGATTGGAACCCTTGCTGTCGATGATCGCCTGGGTGGTTTCGATCATGATTTCCAGTTGCAGCGAATTTTTCGCGTAGCCGCACTTGGCTTCGATGATGTCGAGCAGGTCCGCCAGCGCAGTCACCTGTTCCGGGTGGGTCACTTTCGGCAGCGTGATCACGAAGTTTTCCGGCAGCGCGCCTTTGGTCAGTTCCGCCAGACGGGTCAGGAACAGGTCCAGGGTGCGCACGGAACGCTTGCGGCATTCCTCGGTGAAGGTCTTGATGCGGATGCCGATAAAGGGCGGCAGGTTCTTCTCCTCCATGCCTTTGGCAACTTCTTCCGCGCAGCGCACCGCGTCGGCATCTTCTTCTGCGTCGGGGCGGTTGCCGTAGCCGTCTTCAAAATCAATGCGGCTGTCTTCCACCGGCTCGTTTTGCAGTTTTTTCACCACGCGCGCGTACACGGTGTGGGCGGTCCAGGCGGCGGGGTTAGAATTTTTCAGGCCAGCGGGATCGGCTTCGATGGCGGCGGCCAGCGCTTTTATTTCAAAGGAAGTGGAGGGCAGGGATTCCGCACCGGGAAAGCCCAGCACGCGGGCCAGGGTGCAAAAATCCGGGGCGTAGGTTTCCAGTGCTTTCAGCGCCAGGCTGCCGAGCTTCTGCGCGCCACCGGCCTTGAACAGGTTGGCGCCACCGTACACGGTATGCACCTGCTGACGGGCCGAGGAATCGCCCGGGTAAACGCTGCTGTGTTTGCGGTTGGAATCCGCCAGCCGGGACAGGATGGATTGGGTGTCGGCATCGGTCAGTGTCAGCTTCATGGTGTGCCCAGGTCCTTAAATACATCGGATGAAAAGTGACAAACGGCATCGAAATGCCGCCTGATTCAAAGGGATGGCGCTGAGAAAACAGTGGTCGCGAAGAAGGCTGACTATTTTAGCGGCGCCCTTGATTGATGAATAGATTATAGTGTGGACGGCCAGTCACAGGTTCGCAATGGTCGCCCGTGCCGGTATCAGTTGCTCCGCCGCGCCCGCTGTTTCAGGTTTTCTGCAAGCACATGTTGTGCCTGCAGGTGATCGTCCAGATCGGCGCATTTGCGTTGCCAGGCGGTAACGGCCTTTTCGTGAGGGATCAGCAGGAACTTGTTGCTGACCACTGCCGTGAAAATGCGGTCGGCGATATCGGCGGCGGACAGGTCGGTCGAGTTGTCCACCAGTTTGTTGAGGGTCTGCTGGGTGCTCAGGTCGGGCGAGCGCAGGGATTCCCCCAGATTGGTGCGAAAGAAGGAAGGGCACACGCAGGTGACGCCGATACCAAACGGGTGCAGTTCCGGCGCCAGGGTTTCCGACAGCGACACCACTGCCGCCTTGGCTACGTTATAGTTGCTCATTCCGGGCGGGTTGAGCAGGCCAGCCATCGACGCGATGTTCACGATATGGCCGTGGCCCTGTTCCTTCATGGCCGGCACAAAGGCATGGCAGCCGCGCAGCACGCCATTGAAGTTGATGTTCATCATCCAGTGCCAGTCGTCCAGAGTCAGCCAGTCGAAGGGGCCGCCGCCGGCCACGCCGGCATTGTTGATGAGAACATCGGTGCCGCCCCAGCGGTCGTTCATGGCGGCTACTGCGTTTTGCAGATCTTCATCGCGGCTGACGTCGCAGTGGTAGAAAAAGGCGTCCTGGCCCAGGGCTCTGATTTCGTCCACCACCGCGTTGGCGCGGGCTTCGTGAATGTCGGCCACGCAGATACGGTAGCCGGCGCGGGCAAAGCGCAGGGCCAGTTCCCGGCCCAGGCCACTGGCGGCACCGGTGATGAAGGCCCGCTTGTGGGATTCGTGGGAGCTGCTCTTGGGGGCCATGGGGTCCTTCCTTTTTATATATGCACTGATGTGATGGGCGTCGACTTGAACTGCCATTAACGCTTTGTTAGCGTTGTGGTTTCCACTTGGGAAAGGCACTCGATGCTGCGCGTTATCAAGATTTTACTTTGTACTGTTTTTCTGACCCCTCTGGCAACCGTTGCAGCGGCTAATACACTGGAACGGATATTCACCCAGGCCAATGTGGTTGATGAGCGCACCGAGCAGGACGTCCACTACCTGCTGCCTCTTGGCCGGGTAAAGAATGATCGCAAGGCCGGGCGCGCGGCACCATCCCATTTCGAGCGCCTGCAGGGCAACCTGGCGGTGGTGACCTGGAAGCTGGAGGGCGCCATCTCGCTGCAGGATGCCCGTCAGCTGGTTCTCACCTTTCTGGAACGGCAAAAGGCCGATCTGCTGTTCGAGTGCGAAGCCCGCGATTGTGGTGAAAGTTCACTTTGGGCCAACGGTGTTTTCGCCCAACCCCTGCTGTTCGGTTCCGACCGCGCCCAGTTCATGTGGGTGATCCGCTCCCGCGAAGCGCCCCGTTACCATGTGCTCTATCTGGTGGAGCGCCCCAACCGTCGTCTCTATTTCCATGAGGAAACTCTCACCGTGCCGACCGGCGAGATGAGTGCCCCCGCCGCACAAACCGCCCTGAAAGCGACAGGCCGGGTGGTAGTGGGGCGGGTGCCGGTACTGGATGGCAAGGCCAATTTCAGTGACATTGTGACCCGGGTGGCCGAGTGGAAGGACACCATCACGCTGCCGCCGGTGCTGGTGATCCATCGCCACGGCGAAACGGTTGCCATGACGGGATTGCAACAGCAACTGGCGGACGCCCTGGCCGTGGCCGGCGTCCAGGCCCAGGTGGAGGACGTTGGCCCGCTGGCCCCCGATGTGGATGCGCCGGGCATGATCTGGGTGGAGTGGGTCAATACCGCCTGGTATCCGGGCATGGATTGAGTCTGTACAATCGCCGTTTTCCAATTGATGGACGAAGCCCGCATGGTGACCCCGATCGAACCCGCCGACGACCTGATCAACCTCGACGAAGCCATCGACGAACTGCAGACCATCCGCGATTTCATCCGCTGGGCCGTGTCGCAGTTTCATGCCCAGGGAGTCACCCTGGGCCACGGCTACGACGATCCCTGGGACGAAGCGGTTGCCATCACCCTGCACGCGCTGCATCTGCCCTGGGATATCGATAACCGGATTCAGGACGCGCGCCTGCTCACCAGTGAAAAACAACGCATTGCCCACCAGATCAACCGCCGTGTAGTGGACCGCATTCCCACTGCCTATCTCACCGGCACCGGCTGGTTCGCCGGCATCCCGTTCAAGGTGGACCAGCGGGTGCTGATCCCCCGTTCCCCCATCGCCGAACTGATCGAACAGCACTTCGAACCCTGGATCGACGGCGACAATGTCACCAGCATCCTCGACCTGTGCACCGGCAGCGGCTGCATCGGCATCGCCTGCGCCCGCTACTTCCCCGAGGCGCTGGTGGACTGTGTGGACCTGAGCGAAGACGCGCTGGACGTGGCGGAGCAGAACGTGCAGGCCCTGGGTGTCGAGAACCAGGTGAACCTGATCTATTCCAACCTGTTCGAAGCGCTGGACGGTCGCACTTACGATGTCATCGTGTCCAATCCGCCCTATGTGGACCAGCGCGACATGGACGCACTGCCGGACGAATTCCACCACGAACCGCGCATGGGCCTGGAAGCGGGCATCGATGGCCTGGAAATCGTGCGCCGCATGTTGCCGGAGCTGTCGCGCCACCTGAATCCGGGCGGCATCGCGGTGATCGAGGTGGGTAACTCCTGGCCCGCGCTGGAGGAAGCCTACCCGGATGTGCCGTTCACCTGGATCGAGTTCGAGCGGGGTGGCCACGGCGTCTTCATCCTGACCAAGGACGAGATCGATCACCACCAGGCGGATTTCGTACTGTGACATCCAGCTTTAACTAAATTCTCTAATCTGTTGATGTGGAATTAAAAGTGGGCGCTGGCAAAGCGTTTCGCACTGGCGCCCGCCGCCGGTTATAATGGCGCCCCGTTTTTCGCTTCTGATAGCCGAAACCCGCAGACCGATCCAGCAGGAACCCTATGTCCGGTAATTCGTTTGGCAAGCTTTTCACTGTCACCACCTTTGGCGAGAGCCACGGCCTGGCGCTGGGCTGCATCGTCGACGGTTGCCCGCCGGGGCTGGAACTGAGCGAAGCCGACCTGCAAACCGACCTGGACCGCCGCAAGCCCGGCACCTCGAAATACACCACCCAGCGCCGGGAAGACGACCAGGTGAAAATCCTGTCCGGCGTGTTTGAAGGCAGGACCACCGGCTGCAGCATCGGTCTGCTGATCGAGAACACCGACCAGAAGTCGAAAGACTATTCCGAGATCAAGGACAAGTTCCGCCCGGCTCACGCCGATTATACCTACCAGCAGAAATACGGCTTCCGTGATTATCGTGGTGGCGGCCGTTCCTCGGCGCGCGAGACTGCCATGCGGGTGGCGGCCGGTGCTATTGCCAAGAAATACCTGAAGCAGCGTTATGGCATCGAAGTGCGCGGCTATGTATCGCAGATCGGTGATATCAAACCACAGAAATTCGACTGGGCTGCAGTGGAGCAGAATCCGTTTTTCTGCCCCGACCCGGATGTGGTGCCGCAGATGGAACAACTAATCGACGACCTGCGTCGCGATGGCAGTTCTATCGGCGCCAGGGTTACTGTCGTTGCCACCGGCGTGATGCCTGGTCTGGGCGAACCCATTTTCGACCGGCTGGATGCGGAACTGGCCCATGCCCTGATGAGCATCAACGCGGTGAAGGGCGTGGAAATCGGCGCCGGTTTCGATTGCGTCACCCAGCGGGGCGAGCAGCACCGGGACGAACTCACACCGCTAGGTTTTCTCAGCAACAACGCCGGCGGCATTCTGGGCGGCATTTCTTCCGGCCAGGACATCGTCGCGCACATTGCGCTGAAGCCGACCTCCAGCATCCGCATTCCCGGCAAGAGCATTGATGTGCACGGCAATCCGGTGGAAGTGGTTACCACCGGCCGCCACGACCCCTGCGTCGGCGTGCGTGCCACACCCATTGCCGAGGCCATGATGGCGCTGGTGCTGATGGATCACGTGCTGCGGCATCGCGGCCAGAATGCGGACGTGAGCAGCGGCACCCCGGTGATCGCGGCCCTGGCGCCGCCAGCGCAGGAATGAACTTGCACGCCGGAAATTATTGCCAGGGATGCAACTGACCGTGTCCGCCGGCGAGCCTGTCCCCTCCATGACGATCTCCGCGCAGCAGGTGCCTTACTGGCGCCTGTCGTCGTTTTATTTCTTCTATTTCACCGTCGTCGGTGCCCTGGTGCCGTTCTGGAGCCTGTATCTGCACCACCTGGGTTTTACGCTGGTGGAAATCGGCACGCTCACGGCGATTCAGGTCAGCACCCGACTGGTGGCACCCAATCTGTGGGGCTGGATTGGCGATCGCACCAACCGGCGCATGTTCATTATCCGCCTGGGCGCGCTGTTGACCGCGCTGGTCTACGCCGGGGTGTTTCTCAAGCCAGGCTTCTGGGGTATCGCGCTGGTGATGGCGGGTTTCAACTTTTTCTGGAACGCAATCCTGCCGCAGTTTGAAGTCATCACGCTGCAACATTTGCGCAATGATGCGCAGCGCTACAGCCGCATTCGTCTGTGGGGTTCCATTGGTTTCATAGCGTCCGTGGTGGGATTGGGCTGGTATTTCGAAAACCACCCGCTGGAGCAATTGCCGGTGCTGGTGATCGCGCTGATGGGGCTGATTGTGCTGGCGGCGCTGCTGGTGTCGCAGCCGCAGATGGTGCGCCGGTCCGGAGGCAGTTTTTTTCAGTTCCTGCAGCAATTGCGTAACGGTACTGTGTTCATGTTCTTCCTGCTGTGCTTTCTGATGCAGGTATCCCACGGCCCCTATTACACATTTTTTTCCATTTTTCTGCAGGATGAGGGTTACAGCAAAACCCTGATCGGTGGATTGTGGGCGGTGGGTGTGGTGTCGGAAATCGGCGTGTTTCTGGTAATGCACCAGATCATCAGCCACTTCAACGCCCGCACGCTGGCGATAGGCTGCCTGCTGGCGGGGGCTCTGCGCTGGTGGCTGACCGGCTATTTTCCCGACAATACGGCTGTCATCGTACTGGCCCAGCTGGGGCACGCGGCAACTTTCGGCATCTTCCATGCACTGGCCATCCACCTGATCCACCGTTTCTTCACCAACGAGGCATCGGGGCAGGGGCAGGCGTTCTACAGCGCGTTCTGTTATGGTGCAGGCAATGCGGCCGGTGCCTATTTTTCCGGCCGGATCGTCGATGCGTACGGCGGTCCGGTTGCGTATTATGGTGCCTCTGTCCTGTTGCTGTTCGCGGCGGTGCTGGCATACTTTCTGTTTTCGCGGGTCAGGCAGGCCCAAGGGTGAGCAATGGCTACGATGGTTACTTTGGACCAGGAACAACTCAAGCAGGACCTGATCGACACCGGCCGCTGGATTGATGGCAATCGCTGGTGCCCGGCGACCAGCGGTAACCTGTCCGCCTGGCTTGATGCAGAACAGTTTCTGATTACCGTCTCCGGCAAGGGCAAGGGCGAACTGACGCCAGATGACCTGATGACGGTAGATGCCAGCGGCAATCCGGTGAATACACCCAAACGCCCCTCGGCCGAAACCCTGCTGCATTCCCTGATTTACCGCCGCTTTCCCCAGGCGCGCTATGTGTTTCACACCCATTCCATTTACGGCACCTTGATAAGTCGTGTCATCTGGAGTGGCGAGATCGTGTTCCGTAATTACGAGCTGCAGAAAGCCTTCGCCGGCATCGACACCCATGAAGTGGCACTGAAAGTGCCTGTGTTCGGCAACAGCCAGGACATGGTGGCGCTGGCGCAGGAGGTCGATACGCACCTGGATTCGGTGCAATCCTGTCAGGCTTTCATTCTGGCGGGCCACGGCCTTTACACCTGGGGCAGTACAGTGAAGGAAACCCGCCGCCATATCGAGGCGCTGGAGTTCCTGCTGGAATGCGAATACAAGAGCATGCTTTTGCTGAAATGAATGAGAGACATGCAGACAGGGCTTCAGGCCACTACCGAATCTGGACGCTCTGCGGCAGGGATGCCGCGGAGCAGCCCCCAGGGAAGGGTTTACGGCGTGTCCAGATTCGGTAGTGGCCTGAAGCCCTGTCTGCACAGATATTCAAGAGGAGCGCAAGAACAATGAGCACGTTATACATCTACAGTGACAAGGATGCCGGCGAGCCGCTGGTGGAAACCGGCGACCTGAAGGAAATTGCGCGCCTGCTGCAGGCCGAGGGCGTACGTTTCGAGCAGTGGGAAGCCGGTGCGAAAATCACCGCCGACTCCACCAGCGAAGACATCCTTGATGCCTATGCCGACGCCATCGACCGTCTGATGACCGAAGGCGGCTACAAATCGGTGGATGTTATCAACATGTCGCCCAACCATCCTGACAAACTGGCGCTGCGACAGAAATTCCTCGACGAACATCAGCACAGCGAAGACGAAGTGCGTTTCTTCGTGAAGGGCGACGGCATTTTCTATCTGCACCTGAATGAGCGCGTGCTGGCCCTGCAATGCTGCGCCGGCGACCTGATCAGCGTGCCGGCCGACACCAAACACTGGTTCGATATGGGCGATACCCCCAATTTCACCGCCATCCGCATTTTCACCAATCCGGACGGCTGGGTAGCCAAGTTCACCGGCAACAAGATTGCCAGCGAATTCCCGCGTTACGAAGTTCTGGCCCGGTGAGTTTTCCCGTGATCAAGGCGGTCGTCACCGATATTGAAGGCACCACCACCAGCATTTCCTTCGTGGCCGATGTGCTGTTTCCCTACGCGCGGGAACGCATCGCGCAATTCGTCATCGAGCATGCCCGCGATCCGGATGTGGCGGCGGAAATCGATGCCGTGCGCAAACAGATCAACGAATCCGATGCGTCGCTGGAGCGGGTGGGGGAGGTGCTGGTGAGCTGGATCGACCAGGATCTGAAAATCACACCGCTGAAAACCCTGCAGGGCATTATCTGGCGCGTTGGCTATGAAGACGGCAGCCTGAAAGGGCACCTGTACCCGGAAGTGGCGCAGCGTCTGCGTGCGTGGAAGGCCGCCGGCGTGCAGTTGAGTGTGTATTCGTCTGGCTCGGAAGCGGCGCAGAAACTGCTGTTCGGTTACAGCGAAGCCGGCGACATCACACCGCTGTTCGATCACTTCTTTGATACCCGCATCGGCGGCAAGCGCGAGGCGGCGTCCTACGAGCATATCAAGCAAGCCCTGCATCTGCCCGGCGAGCAGATCCTGTTTCTGTCGGATATCGTGCAGGAACTGGATGCCGCTGCTGCCGCGGGCGTGAAGACCATTGCGCTGGATCGCCAGTGCATCGGAGAGGGATTTGGTGCCCATCCTGTCGTGAACAATTTCGATCAGATCGATCTGGGATCGGTGCGGTGAAGCAGCCGGCGGTGCAGCAATTGCCAATGCAGCAATCGGCGATGCCGCAAGCATCGGTGAAACCAGCGCTGCCGAAACACCGGCTGTTTGTTTACGGCACCCTGCAACTACCGGAACGGGTGCACGAGATCATCGGTCGGACACTGGAAGGAATTCCCGCACATCTGGACGGCTATCGCAGCGGTCTGGTGGCGCGGGCGGATTTTCCCGGCATCGTGCCGGATGCTGCCGCCCGCTCAACGGGCCAGTTGCTGGCAGGTCTCACCGAATCGGAACTGATCTTGTTCGATGATTACGAAGGCGAGCTCTATCACCGCATTCTGGTCACCGCCGCGCTCGATCCTGTTAAGAGTATTTCTGGCGACCATCCGATTACCGCCTGGACTTACGTCATCGCACCCTGGGCGCAGGCACGGGTGACACAGCAGCCCTGGACCATCGGCTGGTATCGCCAGCTGCAGCAAGGCCGCGTCACCTATCGCGGCTGAGCCCCATTCTTTTACGCCAGACAATGTTTCCCGATCTGATCCACATGACGGTGATCGGTGCCGCAACAGCCACCATACACCGACAGATTGGTGAGGCGTGCCTTCAATTCGCGGTATTCCTGCCCAAGTTCAACTGGGTTGCCGTCATCCAGTTCGGTGGACGCATCCAGCTCCGCATGGCTCTTGCGCGATGAGTTGGCGCGTACGCCGACAATGCGCTGCAGCCAGCGCTCGCCTTGCAGCGTGTCGGAAAAATGGGTCGGGTGCGCGCAGTTGATCATGTAGTACGCCGGGCCGGAGTGGGTGGCGGCGTCCACTTCCTCGATAGCGTCCTGCAACGTCTGGCCGGTGATCAGCTTGCCATCGGTTTCCAGCGTGAAGGAAATGACCACGGGCATGCCGGCGGCTTGCGCGGCGCGGGTAATACCAATGGCCTCGGCGGCGTAGCAGAGCGTGAATGCGCTCACCAGATCGGCGCGGGTATCGGCGAAGGTTGCGATCTGTTCGGCGTGGTACTCCTGCGCTTCCTGCGCTGACATCAAAAATGCTGGATTGTAGCCGTCGCCACGGGGCCCGATGTTGCCGCTGATCACCATGGGAACATCCGGGTTGCTCAGCCGGATCTGTTCCAGAAAATAAATGGCGTCGCGATTGATCGCCTGTAACTGCTGCAGCGAGTAACCCATTTTGCTGCCCCAATCGCGGTTGGCACGCCAGGTCGGCGCTTCCAGCAGAAAGCCGGCCCGGCAGCGGCGGGCGATGTCGATGTGGGTCTGGAAATAATCGCGCAGACGCTTGCGGCCGGCTTCGTTTTCCAGCAGCGGAAATGAAGCGAAGCAGGGCAGCGACAGACCGTCATGGAAAACCAGAGTGGTTTCCAGCCCGCTGTCGGTGATGAAAGGCAGGCCGGAAAGCTGGGGCAAGGAATGGCGGTGAAGGTGCATGATGTTCTCCCTGAGGTTGGTGTCGGTTGCAGTGGGAGCAGTGTAGGGAGTAGGGGTGTCAAAAGCAGTGGACCGGCAGTGCTGATTTTTGCGGCATTTATTCCCCTGCAAAAACAGTCATTTAACATTTCACGCCGATGGATTCACCGAATATGCTCACAGGCATTCCCGGCAAACCGTACCAGCGGTACAGTAATCAGGGTAAAAAGTCGCAGACCGCACGCAGGCAGGAATCGAAATGACAACCAGGACAGAAGAATCCAGGAGCACGGGCACCCGTTCCGCTGCCACCCGCGAGCGCATTCTGGCCACGGCCGAGGCGCTGATCCTGCAACGGGGTTTTACCGCCACCTCGATCGACGACATCCTCGAGCAGGCGGCCATCACCAAGGGCGGTTTTTTCTATCACTTCAACGGCAAGAAGGAACTGGCGCGGGCGCTGGTGGAGCGCTATCTGGAGCAAGACAACCGGATTTTCACCGCGCTGTTCCAGCAGGCTGATGCGCTGTCGGAAGATCCGCTGCACCAGCTGCTGATTTTCCTGAAACTGTTCGCCGACATGATGGCGGATATGGCGGTAACCCACCCGGGTTGTCTGGTGGCAAGTTTCACCTACGAAAGCCAGCAGCTGGACGACGAGGTCCGCGCCCTGATCCGCCAGGGCATACTGGTCTGGCGCAAGCTTATTTCCCTGCGGCTGGAAAAAATTCTGGTGAAGTATCCGCCACGCCAGCCGGCGGATGTGCCCACGCTGGCGGACATGTTCACGTCCACGGTGGAAGGGGGCATTCTGCTGTCACGCATTTACAACAGCAATCAGCCACTGGTGAACCAGATCCTGCAGTACCGCATGCATTTGCGGCTGGTGTTTGGTGATCTGTAAAGTGTTTGGTGATTTGTAAAGCTGCGCGGGCCGTCGGTTTAACTGTTCTGCCTGCCGGTCAATGTGACGCCGCCAATCACCAGCCCGGCGCCCACCAGTTGGATCAGTGTCAGCTCTTCCTGCAGCAGCCAGGCACCCAGAAACAGCGTGATGACCGGGCCGAAACTGCCCATCATCGCGGTCTTGCCGCTGCCCACGATCGCAATCCCTCGATTCATCAGAAAGGACGGAATGACGGTGCAGAAAAATGCCAGCACCATGGTCAGCAGGTAAACTTGCTGGGTTTGTTTAACGGCGCCGGCGCCATCTTTCAGCAGACAAAATACGATCACGCCGGTGCAGGCAGAAAGCATCGCATACGCGGTGAAGCGGGTTGCCCCTACCTTCGGAATGGTGTCGCCGGCCAGCACCACAAACAGTGCAAACGTCACGGTAGCGATCAGCACATAGATCGAGCCCAGCAGCGTCGTGTGCCAGTCGCTGCTGAGCCGGATGTCCTGCGCGAATACCAGCAACATGCCCGCGTACGCGATGCCCAGCGCCATCTTGTCCCGCGCCGTGATCAACTGCTTTTTCCAGAACGTCAGCATCAGCAGCACCAGGGTGGGGTACACATACAGGATGACGCGCTCCAGTCCTGCCGAGATGTACTGCAATCCCATGAAGTCAAACAGCGATGACACGCCGTAGCTCAGTACCCCCAGCCCGATAATTTTCAGATGCTGCGCGCGCGTCAGCGATGCAGGCTGTTTCAGGTTGACCCAGATTGCAATTGCGAGATAAAACGGCAGCGCAAACACCATACGCAACATCAGCAGCGGCGATGCCGTAATGCCTTCCGCATAGGCCAGCTTGATCACGATACCCTTGGCGGCGAACAGAATGGTGCCCAGAACCACGCAGACGATACCGTAGAACCATCTTTTGCTGCTGACGGTATCATTCATGTGTACAGCAGGTCGCCGGTGTCGAGATAGGTGAGATACAGGCGCAACTCAAATTCCAGCTGGTGATAATCCGCTTCCATATGCCGGCACAATTGATAGAACGCCTTGTTGTGTTCTTTTTCGCGAAAATGCGCCAGCTCGTGCACCACGATCATTTTCAGGAAAGCTTCTGGCGCCACCCTGAACACACTGGCGATCCGGATTTCATTGACACTTTTAAGCTTGCCGCCGTGGGCGCGGGCAATGAAATGATGTTGCCCCAGTGCATGCTTGATTACCTGGATTTTGTTGTCGTATTGCACGCGGCTAAGTGTCAGCCCTTTGCCCAGAAATTCCTTTTTCAGATCGGTGACGTAATCGTAGAGCGCCGAATCCGTGCGAACCTGATGCGCCACCGGATACCTCCGCAACAGCCAGTCACCCAGCTGATTACTGGCAATCAGCGGTTCAACCTGGGCCAGCAGATCAGCGGGATAACCGGCAAGATATTTGGACGTATCCATGGACGGATTCACACCAGCAAATCCAGAATCGCCTTCGCCGCATTCGACAGCGAATGGCCCGGGTGAAACACCACACCCAGCGCCCGGTTCAACTGCACCTTCCTGATCGGCAGGCGCACTACGTCAGCATCCAGCATCGTGGCGGGAAGCACTGTCCAACCCAGACCGATCGACGTCATCATCTTGATCGTCTCCAGATAATTCGTCGAAATCGCCACGTCGATTTTCAGCTCCTTTTCCTGAAACAGCTTTTCCACGATCCGGCGGGTGAAGGTGGCCATGCTGGGCAGAATGGCGGGGTAGTTCGCCAGATCCTGCAGCTCCACTTTTTTGTGCGACGCCAGCGGATGCTCCACGCTCACCATGAACGCCAGCGGATCGTGCCACACGGTGCGGGTGTGCAGGGTAGGGTGCGGCTCCGGCGGCAGGGTGACAATGCCCAGCTCCAGTTCGCCATGCATCACCCGATCGAACGCCATTTCCGAATCGATGAACTGGATATCCAGCGTCACGTCCGGGTACAGGCGGGAGAAGTTTTTCAGCACCGGCGGCAGACGGTGCAGGCCAATATGGTGGGACGTGCCGATCTTCAGCACGCCGCTCACTTCCCCGCTCAGATTCGACAGCTCCCGCCGCATGTCCTCCAGTTCCAGCAAAATGCGCTTGGCTCGCGGCAGCAGTGCCTGGCCGGCTTCGGTCAGGGCAATCTGGCGTCCGATGCGGTCGAACAGCTGGCAGTTCAGGCTGGATTCCAGCAGGGCGATCCGCTTGCTGATGGCCGGCTGTGTCAGGTGTAGGCGCAGGGCGGCCTCCGAGAAGGAGCGGGTGTCGGCGATAGTGGTGAAGGCATGCAGGGTGGCGATGTCCATTGAAAAGACCGATGAATGTGAGGATGGCACAAAGGCAGATTCAGGGTGCGGGTTTGCCGTTTGGGACGGTCAGCGGCATGGATGCCGCTGTGCAGCCTACAGGGATGTATTTACGGCGTGTCCCAAATGGCAAACCCGCACCCTGAATCGGAATTCGGAGCGCGCAACAAGCGTATAACCAATAGTAATTCAATCCATGAAAAATATGAATTTGTTTTATGGGTTGCCGGGGATTAGGATTCGCTTCATCAACCAAGAGAGGACCCATCCATGGCAGGCAAGACCCTCTATGACAAGTTGTGGGACGCCCACCTTGTCAAACAGCGCGACGACGGCACCGCATTGCTCTATATCGACCGCCACCTGTTGCACGAAGTGACCTCCCCGCAGGCGTTTGAAGGCCTGCGCTTTGCCGGCCGCAAACCCTGGCGCCTCGACGCCAACCTGGCGACCCCCGACCACAACGTCCCCACCACTGACCGTTCCGGCCCGATCGAAGACGAGGTCTCCCGCATCCAGGTGCAGACTCTCGACGACAACTGCGACGAATTCGGCATCGTCGAATTCAAGATGCACGACCTGCGTCAGGGCATCGTCCACGTGGTAGGCCCGGAGCAGGGCGCAACCCTGCCGGGAATGACCATCGTCTGCGGCGATTCCCACACCGCCACTCACGGTGCATTCGGCGCATTGGCCCACGGCATCGGCACCTCGGAAGTGGAGCACGTACTGGCCACCCAGTGCCTGATCCAGAAAAAAATGAAAGCCATGTTGATCAAGGTGAACGGCAAGCTGGGCGCCGGGGTCACCGCGAAAGATGTCGTACTCGCGATCATTGCGAAAATCGGCACTGCCGGCGGTACCGGCTATGCCATCGAATTCGCCGGCGACGTGATTTCCAGCCTGTCGATGGAAGGCCGCATGACCATCTGCAACATGGCCATCGAAGCAGGCGCCCGCGCCGGCATGGTGGGCGTGGACGACAAAACCATCGCCTACTTTGAAGGCCGCCCCTACGCCCCGAAAGGCGCGAACTGGGACAAAGCCGTTCAATACTGGAAAACCCTGCACAGCGACACCGACGCGAAATTCGACGCCGTGGTGGAACTGAATGGTGCCGATATCGAACCGCAGGTGAGCTGGGGCACGTCGCCGGAAATGGTAGTGGCAATCCACGAAACCCTGCCCGATCCCGCCGCCGAAAAAGACCCGGTGAAAGCCGAAGGCATGGTGCGCGCCTATCAATACATGGGCCTGAAACCCGGCATGAAAATGTCCGACGTGGTGCCGGATCGCGTCTTCATTGGCTCCTGCACCAACTCCCGCATCGAGGATCTGCGCGCCGCCGCCGCAGTGGCCAAAGGCCGCAAAGTGTCGAGCAAGGTGAAGCAGGCGATGGTGGTGCCGGGCTCCGGTCTGGTGAAGCAGCAAGCCGAGGCGGAAGGGCTGCACAAGATCTTCATCGAAGCCGGTTTTGAATGGCGCGAGCCCGGTTGCTCCATGTGCCTGGCCATGAATGCCGACCGTCTCGGCGATGGCGAGCATTGCGCGTCCACCTCCAACCGCAATTTCGAAGGCCGGCAGGGTTACGGTGGCCGCACCCATCTGGTGAGCCCGGCCATGGCCGCTGCAGCAGCGGTGTCCGGCCATTTCGTTGATGTACGCAGTTTGCAGGAGGTCTGATCATGGAAAAATACACCCAGTTCACCGGCATCGTCGCTCCGCTGGATCGCGCCAACGTCGATACAGACCTGATCATTCCCAAGCAGTTCCTCAAATCCATCAAGCGCACCGGCTTCGGCCCCAATCTGTTTGACGAGTTGCGCTACCTGGACGAAGGGCAGCCGGGGCAGGATTCTTCCCAGCGTCCGCTCAACAAGGAATTCGTGCTGAACCTGCCGCGCTACAAGGGCGCGCAGATATTGCTGGCCCGCCGTAACTTCGGCTGCGGCTCCAGCCGCGAACACGCCCCTTGGGCGCTGACTGACTTCGGCTTTCGCACCGTAATCGCCCCCAGCTTCGCCGATATTTTCTTCAATAACAGCTTTAAGAATGGTCTTCTTCCTATTGTTTTGTCAGAAGAAATTGTTGATCAGCTGTTTAATGAAGTGGCGGCGAACGAAGGCTACAAACTGACCGTGGATCTGGCCAACCAGCAGATCGTGAAGCCGGACGGCGAGAAGATTCCGTTCGAAGTGGACGAGTTCCGCAAACACTGCCTGATTAACGGCCTGGACGACATCGGCCTGACCCTGCAGGACGCCGACGCGATCAAGATCTACGAGAGCAAGCGCCGCCAGGAATCTCCCTGGCTGTTCGATGCAATCAAATAAATTCAACAAGTTAAATAAATTATTTAACGTAGTTTAAAAGGATTGTTCATGACCAAGAAAATTCTGATCCTGGCCGGCGACGGTATCGGCCCGGAGATCATGCAGGAAGCGGTGAAGGTGCTGCAGTTCGTCAACGACCAGGAAAACCTGGGCCTGGAACTGGAGCAAGCCCTGCTGGGTGGCTGCGCCATCGACGCCACTGGCGGACCTCTGCCGGAAGCCACCCTGAAACTGGCCAAAGAAGCCGACTCCATTTTGCTGGCAGCTGTTGGGGGCCCGAAATGGGAGCCGCTGCCGATCGCCAACCGCCCGGAAAAAGGTCTGCTGGGAATCCGCTCCGCGCTGGAACTCTTTGCCAATCTGCGTCCCGCGATTCTGTATCCGCAACTGGCCAGCGCCTCCAGCCTGAAGCCCGAACTGGTGGCCGGCCTGGACATCCTGATCGTGCGCGAACTGGTAGGCGGCATGTACTTCGGCAAACCGCGCGGCATCCGCACGCTGGAAAATGGCGAGCGAGAAGGTTTCAACACGCTGACCTACAAGGAATCGGAAATCGAACGCATCGGCCGCATCGGTTTTGAAATGGCGCGCAAGCGCAATAAAAAGCTGTGCTCGGTGGACAAGGCCAACGTGCTGGAAGCCACTGAACTCTGGCGTGAAATCATGACGAAGCTCAACAAGGAATATCCCGACGTCCAGCTCAGCCACATGTATGTCGACAACGCCGCCATGCAGCTGATCCGCGCGCCGAAACAGTTCGACGTGATGGTCACCGAAAACATGTTCGGTGACATATTGTCGGATGCCGCCGCGATGCTGACCGGTTCCATCGGCATGCTGCCGTCGGCCTCTTTGGACAAGACCGGCAAGGGCATGTATGAACCCTGTCACGGTTCCGCGCCGGACATCGCCGGCAAAGGCGTTGCGAACCCGCTGGCCACCATCCTGTCCGCCGCCATGATGTTGCGTTATTCGCTGAATCAGGGCAGAGTTGCTGACCGTATCGAGCAGGCCGTCAGCACCGTGCTGGATCAGGGTTATCGCACCGGCGACATCTTCACTGAAGGCACGCAAAAAGTCGGTACCGCCCAGATGGGTGAAGCCGTTTTGAATGCACTGAAAGCACAGAAGTGAAATCCCAGAATTAACTACAAAACCCGTAAGCAGGTCGTTATGAGCAAGACATATGATGTAGCAGTTGTGGGCGCCACCGGAGCAGTGGGCGACACCATGATCCGCGTTCTCGAAGAACGCAATTTCCCGGTCGGCAAACTGTATGCACTGGCCAGTGAACGTTCCGCTGGCAAGATCGTGCAGTTCAAGGGCCAGAACATTCGCGTGGAAAACCTGGCCACGTTCGATTTCTCCAAAGTGCAGATCGGCCTGTTCTCCGCCGGTGGTTCCATCTCCGAAGAATTCGCGCCGAAAGCGGCCGCTGCCGGCTGCGTGGTGATCGACAACACCTCCCACTTCCGTTACGACGCCGATATCCCGCTGGTGGTACCGGAAGTCAATCCGGAAAAAATCGCCGAATACAAAACCCGTGGCATCATCGCCAACCCGAACTGCTCCACTATCCAGATGCTGGTGGCACTGAAGCCGATCCACGACGCGGTCGGTATCGAGCGTATCAACGTTGCGACTTATCAGGCCGTGTCCGGCACCGGTAAAGAAGCGATCGAGGAACTGGCCAAGCAGACTGCCGATATCCTCAACGGCCAGCCCGTCACTGCTGAAGTCTATCCCAAGCAGATTGCCTTCAACGTGCTGCCGCATATCGACGTCTTCCAGGAAAACGGCTACACCAAGGAAGAAATGAAGATGGTGTGGGAAACCAAAAAGATCATGGGCGACGAGTCCATTGTCGTGAATCCCACCTGCGTGCGCGTGCCGGTGTTCTTCGGCCACTCCGAAGCAGTGCACATCGAAACCCGCAAGAAAATCAGCGCGGACGAAGTGCGTGCCCTGCTGATGAAGGCTCCGGGCGTGACCGTGCTGGACGAGCGCAAGCCGGGCGGCTATGCCACCCCGGTGACCGAGGCCGCCGACAAGGACGACACCTTCGTCAGCCGCATCCGCGAGGACATTTCCCACCCCCGGGGAATCGATCTTTGGGTGGTGTCCGACAACGTCCGTAAAGGCGCGGCCACCAATAGCGTCCAAATAGCCGAAGTGTTGATAAAACACTACTTATAATCGATACTTGCCTTCATCTTGTCAGGCAGGTTCTCCAATAGTGGGCTAACCCCGTCACGATTGTTCAAGAATTTGCCTGACAACATCGAATTGAAAGCTATCCTTATTAGTTAGGGATAGCTGTCATTTCAGAGACTATCCTGCTTGAAACGCTTGTTGCATGTAGGGGCTCGCCTTGTTTTGCCGTCCGGGCACATCCCACCTATAAATGACAACAAAGCCAATACGATGGGATGGCGTCCTCGCTGTCCAGTGGTCGAAAAAACAAAGGAATAGAGAATGGTTCGTAAACTTGCCGCTGCATTGCTGGGTGTAGGAGTACTCATTCCCGGATTGGCCAACGCGCTGGGCCTGGGCGAGATCAAGCTGAACTCTGCCCTCAGCGAACCGCTGGACGCCGAGATCGAACTGGTGCAGGTACGTGAGCTCACCGGTACCGAAATACTGCCGTCGTTGGCCAGTAGCGGCGATTTCGAATCAGCCGGGGTTGAGCGCTCGCACTTCCTGACTGATCTCAAATTCGAAGTATCCGTGAATGAAAAGGGCAAATCCTTCATTCGCGTCCGTTCCAGCAAGCCGGTCAAGGAACCGTTCCTGAATTTCCTGGTGGAAGTGAACTGGCCTGCCGGTCGTTTGCTGCGGGAATACACCCTGTTCCTTGATCCGCCGATTTACAGCGCCCAGCGCGCCCAGGCGGTAACCCAGCCCAAGGCGTCTGCCCCGGCGCCACGTCCCGCTGCCAGTGCGCCTGCCAGCCGGCCCGCGCCCAGCCAGGCTGCACCCGCACCCGAATTTGTTCCTGAGAGCGCACCCGCACCGTCTACGGAATCCGCTGGTGGTGCCGGCACCCACACCATCGGTGCCAATGACAGTCTGTGGGGTATCGCCACGGACATGAAGCCCGCTGATGATGTCAGCATCCACCAGACCATGATCGCGCTGCAGCAGATCAATCCGGATGCCTTCATCGACGGCAATATCAATTTGCTGAAAAAGGGTCAGGTGCTGCGTGCGCCGTCTGCGGACGAAGCCCGTCAGGTATCTTCCCGTCAAGCCATTGAAATGGTGGCCGAGCAGAACCGCGTCTGGCGCGAGCGTCTGGCTGCGCGCAAGGGCGGGGCAGCGACACCTGAAGCCCGCCAGATCGATCTGACCGGTCGCAGCCTGGATCAGGAAGCAGCCCAGGGCCAGCCGTCTGACGAGGGCCGCCTGAAGTTGTTGTCCGGCACCGGCGGTGAAGGTGACAGCGGTGCGGGTGGCAGTGAGGCCGGTGGCGGCGAACTGCGCAGCAAGCTGGCCGTGGCTGAAGAGAACGTCGATAAATTCAAACTGGAAAACGAAGACCTCAAGGTCAAGATGAACGACCTTTCGGATCAGTTGAAAACGTCCGAAAAGGTGCTGTCACTGAAGGATCAGCAAATCGCGGCGCTGCAGGCCAAGCTGGCCGACATGGAAGCGCAGCAAAAGCAGGAAGCGGAAGCCGCCGCTGCACAGCCATCAGTGGCAGAGCCCGTTGCCAAACCTGAACCTGAAGTAGCTCCTGAACCGGTTGCCACACCCGAGGCAGTGGCGCCGGTGAATGCGGAAATCGAGGAAACGCCTCCTGCAGCCGAGGCCGCCCAGCCGGAAGTGGATTTCAATTATCAGGAACCAGCCAAGCCTGACGCCGAAATGCCGGTCGAGGAACCGTCCGCAGTTGATCCGACTGTTACTGAACAGCCTGCTGGCGGTGCCGAGATGGCCGAGCCCGGCGCGGAACCTATCGTAGTGGAAGAGACGCCGGCGGTTATGGAGCAGCCCCAGACTGCCGAGCCGGCCGCGACCAAACCGGAACCGGAACAGGATCTGTTGACCCAGCTGATTTCCAATCCGCTGTATCTGGGTATCGGTGCAGGCACTATCCTGCTTCTGCTGGCAGCGGGCCTGATGGCCATGCGCCGCAAGAAGGCCAGCGATGAAGACCTGGACAATGCTCTGGTGGAAGACTTCCAGATGCCGGAATCCGGTGCCAGTGATGTGGCTGACGACATCGATATGGACTTCGAGGAACCGGTTGACGACGTTGCGGACGCGGTGCAATCCGTGCGCGAGGAAACCGTTCCGCAAACGGCCGATGTGATTGGCGAAGCCGATATTTACATCGCCTATGGCCGCTATCCCCAGGCCATCGAAATGCTGCAGAAAGCGGCGGTCAAGGAGCCGGATCGTGCTGACATTCGCCTGAAACTGTGTGAAGTGTGCGTGGATGCAAAAGAACCCGATACCTTCATGACCCACTACCGCGCTCTGCAGGAGATTGGTGACAAGCAGTCTCTGCGCCGCGCCGACGATCTGCGTGGCCGGCTGGGCCTGGTGCCTCCAGCTGCCGCCGCGGCAGTCTCTGCCGCTGCTGCCGATGAAACCCTTCTGTCACCGGCCGCCGGGGAAGAAGCAATGGACTTCGATATCGCCGAAGCCGAACCCGCTTCGTCCGCCGCGATGGACCTGGATTCCGATGCTGGCCTGGACTTCGATCTGGCCGATCTGGAAGACACCGGCGCCCGCTTTGCCGAACCGGCCGATACCGCGCAGGCGGATCTGGGCGGTGGCCTCGATTTTGACCTGAATCTGGATCTGGCAGAAAACGAAGCGCCAGCGCCAGCCGCTGCCAGTGATGATGCCGGTCTGGATTTCGATTTTGACGTGGCACAATCCGAGCCGCTGGCAAAAACATCGCCTGCCAGTCTGGATGAAGGTCTGGATTTCGATTCCGAATTTTCGCTGGATTCGGTAGAGGAGCCCGTAGCCAAGTCGTCCGGCCTGGATTTCGATGCCGATCTCACCCTGGACTTCGATCAGGTGGAAACGTCGGAGGCTTCAACGCCGGTAGCTGTGGACAACAGCATGGATTTCGACCTGGATTTCGATACGGGTCCTGCAGACACAGCCGCGCCTTCCCTGGACGACGACCGCACCATCGCCTTCACCCCAACCAGCCAGGATGAGCCATCGCTGGACGCGAAATCAGCCGCGCAACTGGCGGATGAACTGGATCTGGATGGTGATTTCCTCAGCCACGAAGAACCGTCGTTCGACGCGGACGCTACCGTGCAGGCGCCAGCTCTGCGCAGTGCCGACTTCAACATCGAGCCGACACCGGCCGCACCGCCCGCACCCGTGCAGTCCACACCTGCATTCGCCGCCAATGATCAGATCGACAGTGGCGACGAACTGGATTTCCTGGCGGATGCAGATGAAACCTCCACCAAGCTGGATCTGGCCCGCGCCTACATCGACATGGGTGACCGCGACGGTGCCAAGGATATCCTTGACGAGGTGCTCATTGAAGGCAGTGACAACCAGAAGCAGGAAGCGCGGGATCTGCTGAACCGGCTGGAGGCTTGAACTGGCCGGGTTCCATCCTTAACATGGCGGTCCCTCAATGAGACCGCGCAGTAAAAGAGGGCTTCGGCCCTCTTTTCATTTTGGGCGCGGCCCCCGTTCCAGTGGAGAATCTTCCTCATGCGGATTGCCTTAGGCGTCGAATACGACGGCAGCTCTTTTGGCGGCTGGCAGCGCCAGGGCCATGATCCGAATACCGTGCAGGAAAAACTGGAAAAAGCGCTGTCGCGAGTGGCGGACCACGAGGTTGGTGTTTTCTGTGCCGGCCGCACTGACGCGGGTGTGCACGGGGTGGGGCAGGTGGTGCATTTCGACACCGAATCCGTGCGCGACATGCGGGGCTGGATCTTCGGCTGCAACACCAACCTGCCGGATAGCATCTCGGTGCGCTGGGCCAAGATCGCCAGCGACGAATTCCATGCCCGCTTTTCCGCAAAAGCCCGCGCCTATCGATATGTCATCTACAACCACCCGGTGCGGCCGGCGCTGGGTCTGAAACATCTGTGCTGGAATTTCCGTCCGCTGGAACTGGAGCCCATGCAGCAGGCAGCGCAATTCCTGCTGGGAGAGCACGATTTCAGCGCCTTCCGTGCCCAGGGTTGTCAGGCCAAATCCCCCATCAAGGACGTGCAGAAAATCGATCTGTATCGCCGGGGCCGCCTGATCGTGCTGGACATCCAGGCCAGCGCCTTCCTGCATCATATGGTGCGCAACATTGCCGGTGTGCTGATGGCCATTGGTGCTGGCAAATACCCGGCGGGCTGGGCGAAGGACGTGCTGGAATCCCGCGATCGCACCCAGGGCGCGCCTACTGCCGCGCCGTATGGCCTGTATTTCATGCGGGTTCATTATCCCGAGCATTTTGAAATCCCGGCCGCCGACCCGGACGCCCCTTTCATGCCGCTATAACAAGGCGGCAATGCGACAGTTTCGCCCCCTGCGGTTCCCTTCTGAAGTCTGTTAAACTGCCTGCCCCCGATCATTCCGAGGTGCCTGTGGCTACCAGGGTCAAAATCTGCGGCATCACCCGTCTTGAAGACGCGCTGGCGGCAGCCAACGCCGGGGCCGACGCCATCGGCTTTGTATTTTACGGCCCCAGCCCCCGCAATGTGGCGCCGGTAAAAGCGGCGGAAATTGTCCGCGCGCTGCCCGCGTTTGTGACCACGGTGGGCCTGTTTGTCGATGCGCCGGTGGAATGGGTCGAGGCGGTCATGCATACTGTGCCGCTGGATCTGTTACAGTTCCACGGCGACGAGCCCGAGCCTTATTGCAGTCGCTTCCGCAAGCCCTACATCAAGGCCATTCGCATGCAGGATGGCGTCGATCTGCACCAGCAGGCACGTATCTACCACAGCAGCCGCGGCTTGCTGCTCGATACCTTTGTGGCAGGGCAAGCAGGTGGTACCGGACAGACCTTCGACTGGTCACGCATTCCCCGTGATCTGGCAAAGCCGGTGATTCTGGCGGGCGGATTGACCCCCTCCAATGTGGCCCAGTCCATCGCGCAGGTTTCTCCCTGGGCGGTGGATGTCAGCGGCGGGGTGGAACAGGCCAAGGGCATTAAAGATTCAGCTTTGATCGATGCATTCATGCAAGGAGTACACAGTGGCTCTCAACGAGCGTGATTTTCTGCATACCCCGGACGCGGACGGCAATTTCGGCCCCTACGGTGGCCGGTTTGTTTCCGAAACCCTGATGGCCGCCCTCGATGAACTCGAGGAAATTTACAGCCGGCTGTCGAAAGATCCGGAATTCCAGGCGGCATTTGACAAGGATCTGGCGCACTACGTGGGTCGTCCTTCCCCCCTGTATCATGCGGAACGATGGTCGAAGCAATTGGGCGGTGCGCAGATCTACCTGAAACGGGAAGACCTGAACCACACCGGCGCCCATAAAGTAAATAACACGATTGGTCAGGCACTGCTGGCGAAATTCACCGGCAAACGCCGAGTGATCGCCGAGACCGGTGCCGGCCAGCACGGCGTGGCCACTGCCACTGTGGCGGCGCGTCTGGGCCTGGAGTGCGAAGTGTTCATGGGCTGGGATGACATCCAGCGCCAGTCGCTCAATGTGTACCGCATGAAACTGCTGGGCGCGAAAGTGACCCCAGTACACTCCGGCACCAAGACGCTGAAAGACGCGATGAACGAAGCCCTGCGCGACTGGGTGACCAACGTCGATCACACCTTCTACATCATCGGCACTGTTGCCGGACCGCATCCTTATCCGATGCTGGTGCGCGATTTCCAGTGCGTCATCGGTCGTGAGGCGCGCCAGCAGTGTCTGGACCAGGCCGGCAAATTGCCGGATGCGCTGATCGCCTGTGTCGGCGGCGGTTCCAATGCGATTGGTCTGTTCCACCCGATGCTGGGTGATGCGTCGGTGAAAATGATTGGCGTGGAGGCGGGCGGTCTGGGCGTTGCCACTGGCCAGCATGCGGCGCCGCTGAATGCCGGACGTCCCGGCGTATTGCACGGCAACCGCACCTACCTGATGGAAGATGCGGACGGCCAGATCATTCCCACCCATTCGGTGTCGGCGGGCCTGGATTATCCCGGCGTTGGTCCCGAGCATTCTTGGCTGAAGGATTGTGGCCGTGTGGAATATGTGGCGATCAACGACGACGAAGCCCTCGCCGCGTTCCGCAAACTGACCCTGGTGGAAGGCATCATGCCGGCACTGGAATCCAGTCACGCGGTGGCCTATGCCGAGAAGCTGGCGCCCACCATGCCCAAGGACAGCATCATCATCGTCAACCTGTCCGGCCGTGGCGACAAAGACATTCACACCGTTGCCAAACTCGATGGCATTTCCCTTGGCTAAGGTGAACAGGAGCTTTTGAACATGAGCCGCATCAAGGCTTGCTTTGCAACATTGAAAGAGAACCGCCGCAAGGCACTGGTGCCCTTCATCACGGCGGGTGATCCTGCCATTGGTGCCACCGTGTCGCTGCTGCATGTGCTGGCAGAAAACGGCGCCGACCTGATCGAGGTCGGCATTCCGTTTTCCGATCCGATGGCGGATGGCCCGGTGATCCAGCTGGCACATGAGCGCGCGCTGGCGAACGGTGTTACCACACTGATCGTGCTGGACATGGTGCGTGAATTCCGCAAAACCAACACCACCACGCCGATCGTGCTGATGGGTTATCTGAACCCGGTTGAAATCTACGGCTATGAAAAGTTTGCGCAGGATGCCGGGGCCGCGGGTGTTGATGGCATGATCATCGTCGATCTGCCGCCGGAAGCCTCCAAGCCGCTGACCGACGCCTTCGCCAAGGTCGGTATCGACTGCATCTTCCTGATAGCGCCCACAACCAAAACCCCGCGTATCGAAAAAATTGCACGGGCTGCGCGCGGTTACCTGTATTACGTGTCGGTGAAGGGTGTGACCGGGGCGGGGAACCTGGATGTGGAAGAGGTGAACCGCAAGCTGGAAACAATTCGCAAACTAACGGATTTGCCCATTACCGTGGGCTTTGGTATCAAGGATGCCGCAACCGCGCGCTTGATCGGCGAAAAGGCTGATGGCGTGGTGGTGGGCAGCGCGCTGGTCAATCTGGTGGCGCAAAACCAGAACGACCTTCCTGCCCTGCAGTCCCGCATCGCCGAGCTCATGCAATCCCTGCGGCAGGGTCTGGACCAATAATAATTCTTAACTCAGGATGGCATTATGAGTAACAGCTGGATTGAGAAAATCCTGCCCAGTGTTGGGAGAAACACAAACAAGAAGACCAACATCCCCGAAGGACTGTGGCGGAAGTGTGCCAAATGCGGCGCGTTTCTCTATCGTCCCGAGCTGGAAAAGAATCTGGATGTCTGCCCCAAGTGCGATCACCACATGCGCCTGAGTGCGCGGCGCCGGCTGGACCTGTTTCTGGATCAGGATGGACGCAGCGAAATCGCGGCGGATCTGGAGCCGGTTGATCGCCTGAAATTCAAGGACAGCAAGCGTTATAAAGATCGTCTGGTTGCCGCGCAAAAGAGCACCGGCGAGAAAGACGTGCTGATTGTATTGAAAGGCAAGGTCAATGATTATCCGGTGGTGGCATCTGCCTTTGAATTCGAATTCATGGGCGGCTCCATGGGTTCCATCGTCGGCGAGAAATTCGTGCGCGGTGTGAACGCGGCGATTGCAGCCCGGACGCCATTCGTGTGCTTCTCCGCCAGTGGCGGTGCGCGCATGCAGGAAGCACTGTTCTCGCTGATGCAGATGGCGAAAACCAGTGCCGCACTGGAAAAACTGAAAGAAGCCCGCCTGCCGTTCATTTCCGTGCTGACCGATCCGGTTTACGGTGGTGTGTCGGCCAGTCTGGCGATGCTGGGTGATATTAATGTCGCCGAGCCCAATGCGCTGATCGGTTTTGCCGGGCCCCGCGTCATCGAACAGACCGTGCGCCAGAAGTTGCCGGAAGGTTTCCAGCGCAGTGAATTTCTGCTGGAACATGGCGCGCTGGACATGATCGTGCACCGCCTGCAGTTGAAAGACACGCTGCACCGCCTGATGGCCAAGCTGTTGCCGGCGGCAAACGCAGCCTGATGACCGATACCCCGTCGCTGCAGGCCACCGGTCAGGGGTTGGCGACGTCCACCGTGACGTTGACGACCCTCGACCAGTGGCTGCAACGACTGGAGCGTCTGCATTTCAAATCCATCGACATGGGTCTGGAGCGGGTGAGCCGGGTGGCGCAGGCGCTGGGCCTGCTTTCCGGTCTGCCATTCATCTTTACGGTGGGCGGTACCAACGGCAAAGGCTCCACCGTTGCGTTTCTGGAATCCATTCTCCGCGCCGGCGGTTATCGCGTCGGCACTTACACGTCCCCCCATCTGATCGATTTCAACGAGCGCGTGCGTATTGACGGCACCGAGGTGTCGGATGAGCAGCTGATCGCCGCGTTTGAAAAAATCGAGTCTGCCCGCAACGACATCAGCCTCACTTATTTTGAGTTCACCACTCTCGCGGCCTTGCTGGTTTTCAGGCAGGCGCAACTCGATGTGCTGGTGCTGGAAGTGGGGCTGGGTGGCCGTCTCGACGCGGTCAATGTGTGGGATGCGGATGTGGCGGTGGTGACCTCCATCGATCTGGACCATCAAGCCTTTCTCGGCAATACCCGCGAAAAAATCGGGCTGGAGAAAATCGGCATCGGCCGGGCCGGCAAGCCGCTGGTGCTGGGCGAACGCAATACGCCGCCATTGGTACTGGATTCCCTGCGGGCGCTGTCGATTCCGTTTCTGCAGCTGGGGCGGGATTTCGATTATCAGGTGCGGGAAAACGGCTGGCGCTTTGCGGGACTGAACCTGACCCGGCAACCCGCAGTGCAGGAGGCGCTGCCGGTTCCACTGCTGTATATCGCCAACGCGGCTTTCGCGCTGCAGGCACTGGCGTTAAGCCCATTCCCGCTAGCCCCCGATGCAATCCGGGACGGTCTGGAAAATGCCAGTCTGGCTGGGCGCCAGCAGATCGTTCAGCACCTGCCTGACCTGATGCTGGATGTCGGCCACAACCCCCATGCCGCTGCCCATCTGGCCCGCCGGCTGGCACAGGCCCGCTACCGCCGCGTGCACTGCATCGTCGGCATGCTGCGGGACAAGGCCCTGGCGGACACGCTGGCGGAACTGCTGCCGGTGGTGGACTGCTGGTACCCGGTGACTCTGGGGGGCGAGCGGGGGCAGGGCGCTGACGCTATTGCCGATGAATTGCGTGCAGCGGGTGGACGGGTCGTTTTTACGGCCCCGTCGCCCGCGCAAGCCTGTCGCCGACTTCTTGCATCGGCACAGCGCGACGACCTGATTTTGGTCTTCGGTTCCTTCTATACTGTCGCTGACGTAATACAATACCGCGCACGGACGACAGGCACTCGGAACGTAGAAAAGGGGACCTAACGCTTTGGAACAAAACCTCAAACAACGGCTGGTAGGCGCACTGGTGCTGATCTCGCTGGCGGTGATTTTTTTGCCGCTGGTGTTCGACGGCCAGCAGCAGCGCATCGACACCACCCAGTACGCCATCCCCGAGCAGCCCGCGCTGACGCTGAAAGCAGTGGACATCGAGCCTCTCGAGCAGCAGGCCGCCCAGGAACTGGCCGTGGTGAACGCCGTCACCCAACAGAAGCAGGAACAGGAAGAGCAGGCGGCAACCCAGATGCCCGCCGATGCCAATCCTGCTGCCAACTCCACGGCCAGCGTCCCCGCGACCCAGCAGCAATCCCCCGTTGCCGCAACCTCCGCTCCTGCAACCCCGTCCACGCAAGCCACTTCCCCGGTCGCGACCTACATCGAGCAGGAAAAGAAAATCGACCAGGCCCTGCAAACCGCACCTCCCGGTCAGACAGTGGATCTGGCAGATGCCTGGATCATCCAGGTGGGCGCCTTTTCCAGCCAGCCCAATGCCGATGGTCTGCGGGACAAGCTCAAGGCCAACGGTTATCCCGCGTTCGTGAAGCCAGTGAAGGTTGCCGCCGGCAGTCTGTTCAAGGTGTATGTGGGCCCTGAAATCCGCCGCCAGCGGGCGGATCAGCAGAAACTGGAGCTGGAACAGAAATTCCAGCTCAAGGCGCTGATTTTGAAGTACATTCCCTGAACAGATTGGCGTAGGATTTTTGTCCGCCTTTTTGGTAGAATGCGCGCTCTTCCCCGGACCGGTCAGTATTCCCCACGATGACTATTGCCGATTATGTGATTCTCGGTTCCATCGCCGTTTCCATGGTGCTGAGTCTGCTGCGCGGGTTTACCATCGAAGCCATTTCTCTTGCCAGCTGGATTGCCGCGTTTGTCATTGCCCGTCTGTTCAGCCTGCCATTTGCCGTCCTTCTCAACGATCTGGTTGATCCGCCTTCCATGCGGCAGCCGGTGGCATTCATATTATTGTTCGTGCTCACCCTGATCGTCGGCGCCCTGATCAAACACCTGGCCAAGGCGTTTGTCAGCGCCACCGGGCTGTCGGGGACCGACCGTCTGCTGGGCATGGTGTTTGGTGCCGCGCGCGGCGCATTGCTGGTGGTTGTGAGCCTGTCCGTGTTGTCGCGGACCACCCAGATGCCGGCCGATCCCTGGTGGCAGAAGTCTGAATTGATACCCCATTTCCTGCTGGTGGAAGGCTGGACCGCGGAAGTAGGGCAGAAAGCATGGAACGGGATCATGGCCATCGGCCGTACCTGATCCTGCTTGCGCTATCATTGTTGTTCATCGCAGTTCATGACCGATCGAGGTAATAGCGAATGTGCGGAATAGTCGGCATCGTTGGCCGCTCCAACGTTAATCAAACCCTGTATGACGCCCTTACGGTGCTGCAGCACCGTGGCCAGGATGCCGCCGGAATGGTCACTTGTGATCAGGACAAACTGTTCCTGCGCAAGGACAATGGCATGGTGCGCGATGTGTTCCGCACCCGCCACATGCGCCGGCTGCAGGGCAACATGGGCATCGGCCACGTGCGCTATCCCACTGCCGGCACCTCCAGTTCCGCCGAGGCGCAGCCGTTTTACGTGAATTCTCCCTACGGCATCACCCTGGCCCACAACGGCAACCTGACCAATGCGGGCGAGATTGGCGAAGATCTGTATAAAACCGATCTGCGCCACATCAACACCAACTCCGATTCGGAAGTGCTGCTGAACATTTTCGCGCACGAACTGCAGGTGCTGGGCAAACTGGTGCCCACCGAGGAAGATATCTTTTCAGCGGTTTCTGCAGTGCATCGCCGCTGCAAGGGTGCCTACGCTGTGGTGGCCATGATCACCGGCTACGGCATTGTCGGTTTCCGCGATCCGTTTGGCATCCGTCCGGTCTGTTTCGGCGAGCGCGAAACTGAAAGCGGCGTCGAATACATGATTGCGTCGGAGAGCGTGGCGCTGCAGGCCATGGGCTTCCAGCTGATCCGCGACGTGGCGCCAGGCGAGGCGGTGTACATCAACATGGAAGGGCAGCTGTTCACCCGTCAGTGTGCGTCCAATCCGGTGTACCGTCCCTGCATTTTCGAACATGTGTACCTGGCGCGGCCGGATTCCATCATGGACGGCATTTCCGTGTACAAGGCCCGCCTGCGCATGGGCGAGCGGCTGGCGGAAAAAATCCGTCGCGTGTGGCCGGATCATGACATCGACGTGGTGATCCCGATTCCGGATACCAGCCGGACGTCGGCGCTGCAGCTGGCCAACAACCTGGGCGTGAAATATCGCGAAGGTTTCATCAAGAACCGCTATATCGGCCGCACATTCATCATGCCCGGCCAGCATGAGCGCCAGAAATCCGTGCGCCAGAAACTGAATGCGATCGAACTGGAATTCCAGGGCAAGAACGTGCTGCTGGTGGATGACTCCATCGTGCGTGGCACCACCTGCAACCAGATCATCGAAATGGCGCGGGAAGCGGGCGCGAAGAAAGTGTATTTCGCTTCGGCGGCGCCGGAAGTCTGTTATCCCAATGTGTATGGCATCGACATGCCGGCAGCATCGGAACTGATTGCCCATGGCCGCACGGTGGATGAAATCCGCAAGCTGATCGGCGCCGACTGGCTGGTATACCAGGACCTGCCGGACCTGATCGCCGCGGCACGGGAAGGCAACCCGAAAATCGACGGCTTCGATTGCTCGGTTTTCAATGGCGAATACGTCACCGGCGACATCGACGCGGCCTATCTGGATCGTCTGCAGCGAATGCGTGGCGAGGATTCCAAGAAGAAAAAGGGCTCGTTGCAGTTGCTGAACGACGAGAGTATCGATTTGCACAACGCCAGCTGATCCCGTACGAGCGGGCTGCTGGTGTGTCGACCGAAGAAGTGACGCGAACATGACACAGGATTTTTCCGGTTTTTCCGAGAGCGACCCGCTCCACATTGAAACCCTGGCCATCCGCACTGGCCAGCTGCGCACCAGCGAGGGTTCCCACGGCGAACCCATTTTCACCACGTCGAGCTTCGTGTTCGAAAGCGCGGCCCAGGCGGCGGCGCGATTTGCTGGCACCGAGCCGGGTTTCATTTATTCCCGTTTTTCCAATCCCACCGTCAATGCCTTTGAACAGCGGCTGGCAGCGCTGGAAGGAGCCGAGCGTTGTGTGGCTACAGCATCCGGCATGGCGGCGATTCTCAGCACCATCATGGCGTTGCTGCAGAGTGGCGACGAGATCATCTGCTCCCGCAGCGTGTTCGGCACCACCAACGTGTTGCTGGAAAAATACCTGAAGAAATTCGGCGTGGTGACACGCTTTGTGGCGCTGACGGATTCCGCCCAGTGGCAGGCGGCAATCACGCCGAAAACCAAACTGTTGTTTTTGGAAACGCCGTCGAATCCGCTGTGCGAAGTGGCGGACATTCCGCAGCTGGCGCAACTGGCGCACGCGAACAACGCACTGCTGGTAGTGGACAACTGCTTCTGCACGCCGGCGCTGCAGCGTCCGCTGGAAATGGGTGCGGACATCGTGCTGCACTCGGCCACCAAGTTTCTGGACGGGCAGGGTCGCTGTATCGGCGGCGCCGTGTGCGGCAGCAAGGTGTTGATGGATGAAGTGTACGGGTTCCTGCGCTCCGCCGGCCCGACCCTGAGCCCGTTCAATGCCTGGGTATTTTTGAAAGGACTGGAAACCCTGAGCCTGCGCATGCAGGCCCACAGCGCCAATGCCCTGCGGCTGGCGGACTGGCTGGAACAGCATCCGGCAGTAGAGAAGGTGTATTACTGCGGCCTGCCGACCCATCCTCAGCATCTGCTGGCGCGCAAGCAACAGGATGCGTTTGGCGGCGTGCTGTCGTTCCTGGTGAAAGGCGGGCGCGAACAGGCCTGGCAGGTTATCGACAGCACGAAAATCCTGTCCATCACCGCCAATCTGGGGGACACCAAGTCCACCATCACCCACCCGGCGACCACCACCCACGGGCGTTTGTCGGATGCCGACAAGGCGCAGGCGGGCATCACCGAGAATCTGGTGCGGGTGGCGGTGGGGCTGGAGCACATCAACGACCTGAAGCGTGATCTGGCGCGCGGACTGGACCGGTTGCGCGGCTGATTTGTGCCGGGCGGGTTTTTTCCTGCGAGGTTCGGGCTAGACTGAAACGATACAGTTGTTTTTTGGTCCGGGTGTCGCTTCTGGCTTTGAATAAGTTGCGGTGGCGCCGGGTCAGGTCCCGCTATTCAAGACACGCTACAAGCACATCCATGTGCGCTCGTCCGCGGCCATCCCTGGCCGCAAACGGTCTTGAATAGCGGGACCTGACCCGGCTTAAGTCCACCTCTGTGCCACACCCGGCCTTCCTCTGGCACTTTTTGTGGAGATCCCGGGTGTCCCAACCAATCATCGAACGTCTGGTCAAAGCCGTCGGCGCCATCCTGCTAGGCAAGGAACCGCAAATCCGCCTCGCCATCGCCTGCCTGCTCGCCAAAGGCCACCTGCTGCTGGAAGACCTACCCGGCATGGGCAAAACCACACTGTCCCACGCCCTGGCCCGCGTCCTCGGCCTCAGCTACCAGCGCATCCAGTTCACCAGCGACCTGCTGCCCGCCGACATTATCGGCACCAGCATCTTCAATCCCGGCTCATCGCATTTCGAATTCCGCAAAGGCCCGGTGTTCGCCGAAGTCCTGCTGGCAGACGAAATCAACCGCGCCACGCCCAAAACCCAGGGCGCATTGCTGGAAGCGATGGAAGAACGGCAGGTCACCGTGGAAGGCCATTCCTACGCGCTGCCGCAGCCATTTTTCGTCATCGCCACCCAAAACCCCGTCACGCAGATGGGCACGTTCCCGCTACCGGAATCCCAGCTCGACCGCTTCCTGATGCGGATCAGCCTGGGCTATCCCGATCCCCGCATCGAACGGGAGCTGCTGAAAGGCAGTAACCCGCGCGACCTGCTGGAAAGCGTGCAAGCAGTGCTGACTAAAGACGAACTGTCCACGCTGCAGAAAAAAGTCGATGCAATTCACGTCTCCGACGCGCTGCTGGATTATGTGCAGCGGATTCTCGCCTACACGCGGCAATCCAATCAGTTCGTGTTTGGACTGTCACCCCGGGCTGGCATGGCGCTGGTGAAAAGCGCCCGTTCGTTTGCGATGGTGCAGGGGCGCGACCACGTGATTCCCGAAGATGTGCAGGCCGTGCTAGGGCCGGTGGCGGAACATCGCCTCAGTGGTGCGCGAGACATAACCGGGCACGAGGGCGAGCGGCTGGTGGACCATGTCATCAAGCATGTCGACGTCATCCCGCGCCGCTGAAAGCCGGTTCAGCGCACTCTCCAGGCCCGTGCGTGCACGCTGGCAGCGCTGGCTCGACCGCCGCATTCCTCCCGGCCGCGAAGTGGTGCTGGATCAGCGCCGCATCTTCATATTCCCCACCCTGATGGGTTTCGGCTATTTGTTCACAGCCTTCCTGCTGTTCATCGCCGGCATCAATTACGACAACAGCCTGATCCTGAATTTCAGTTTTTTTCTCGGCAGCCTGTTTGTGGTGGCGATCCTGCAGACCTTCAGCAATCTGTCCGGGCTGGAGATCACGGCCGGCACCACCGAGCCCGCGTTCGCTGGCACCGAAGCCAAATTCAATCTTCATCTGGGCAAATCCCGGCGCAAGGACCACTGCTCGATCCTGCTGGAATGGCACGGCTTTGCCGCTGAACCACGCAACCTGATCGATGCGGAAAAAATACCGGTGCAAATGCTGTTGCCGACCCGGAATCGGGGCGTGTTTCACCCGGAGAGACTGAAAATCACGTCGGTTTATCCGCTGGGACTGATCCGCGCCTGGACCTGGATTGCGCTGGATATGGAATGCCTGGTTTACCCCAAACCCGTCGTCTGCGAACTGCCGCCGCAGGCCCAGCAGGGCGGCAAGGACGGCAAGGCGCCGGTGCCCGAGGGCAACGAGGATTTCGATGGTCTGCGCGCGTACCAGGAAACCGATTCCCTCAACACCGTGGACTGGAAGGCTTACGCCCGTAGCGGCGATCTGTACACCAAGCGGTTTCACGGTTATCAGGCAGAATCGCGCTGGCTGCAATGGGATCAGGTGCCGGCGCAATATGCCGAGCTGAAACTGTCACAACTGTGTTTTCTGGTGCTGGACATGGCCCGTGGCGGCACACCATTCGGGCTGCAGTTGCCAGGTGTGAAAATCGAGCCGGGCAGCGGGCCGGAGCACCAGAAACGCTGCCTCGAAACACTGGCGCGATTCTGATGAAAGCCGCCCACGCCAAACCGGAACGGGATTTACGTCGCCACGGCTTTCCGATGCCGCGCACGGCGTTCGTGTTGTTGCTGGCGATCAATGTGCTGGCGGTGTTGCCGCACACCGAGCGCGTGCCCACCTGGATGCTGCTGGCATTTGGTTGTGTGCTGCTCTGGCGCATCCAGGTGTTTCGCGAACGCTGGCCGTTTCCGTCGAAATGGTTGCGACTGGTGCTGGTGCTGGGTGGTTTTGCCGGCGTGATTTTTTATCATGGCACTGTGTTCGGACCGGATGCCGGCGTCGGGTTGCTGATCACGGCCTACCTGTTCAAACAGCTGGAAATGGCGACCCGGCGCGATGCGTTTCTGGTGGTGATCCTGTCGTATTTCGTGCTGGCTACGGAATTTCTGTTTTCCCGTTCGCTGTACACCACGATCTATGTGTTTCTGGTGCTGATCCTGATCACTGCCACGCAGATTGCCCTCAACCAGAGCGAGCCACGCATTGCGATCGCCCGGCCGCTGAAGGTTTCTCTCAAGCTGGTGCTGCAAAGCATTCCGCTGATGATCGTGCTGTTCTACCTGTTTCCGCGCATTGGCCCGCTCTGGCAGTTGAATCTGAACACGCAACAGAACCGCGTCGGTCTGAGCGACCGCATGTCACCGGGGGATATTGCGAACCTGTCCCGTTCCGGCGAGCTGGCGTTCCGGGCGGAATTTCAGGGTGCGATTCCGCCGCACCGGGAGCGCTACTGGCGCGCCACCGTGTTTGACCGGTTCGATGGCCGCACCTGGTACGCCGTTGACGACAGTGTGCTGGTGCCGCTGGACATGCAGCAACTCGAATACGGTGTCCGGCGTTATCAATACCG
Organism: Gammaproteobacteria bacterium; assembly: GCA_013178375.1. GTDB lineage: Bacteria > Pseudomonadota > Gammaproteobacteria > Pseudomonadales > Ketobacteraceae > Ch67. The sequence continues at coordinate 13,286 of JABLXQ010000028.1, read as the reverse complement.
GGTGTACCTGGAACCCACCAGCCAACGTTGGCTGATGACGCTGCCAGCGGCGCAAGTCAGTGGAATCGATGCGAAATCCACTGATGCACTCAGCGTCCTGGCCCAGAGCACTCTGGAAGCCGCTGTTTCCTACGATGTGACAAGTTTCCCCGACTACCGCTATCAGCGCGCCGGACTGAACCGGCTGGACTACAGCCGTTACCTGCAACTGCCGGTCGGTGGAAACGAGCAGTCGCGCCAGTATGCCCGCGAGCAGTTCCGGCGCCAGGGCAGCGATCCGGCGCGCTTCATCGACAGCCTGTTGCGCTGGTACCACGACGAGGAATTCATTTACACACTGAATCCCCAGCGTTTGGGTCGCAATACCATTGATGAATTCCTGTTCCAGACCCGGCGTGGTTACTGCTCCCATTACGCCGGTGCGTTTGTCTTCCTGTTGCGCAGTGTTGGAATCCCTGCACGGCTGGTGGGTGGATACCTGGGCGGCGAGGGACACCCTCTGGGCAAGTATCTGCTGGTTCACCAGTATGATGCTCATGCCTGGGCCGAGGTCTGGCTGGAGGGGCAGGGCTGGGTGCGATTCGACCCCACGGGGGCCGTGGCACCCAACCGGATAGAATTTGGTCCGTTGGACAGCACCACGGATGACAGCTTCCTCAGGGAATCACCCCTGTCGCCGGAGCGGCTGCGCAATCTGGCCCTGCTTGCGCAAGCGCGGCTCATGGTGGATTACGTGGATTATCTCTGGTTCAAGAATGTGGCGTCTTACGATACCGAGGCGCAGAACCGGCTGTTCCGGGATCTGCTCGGTCAGGTGACGCCGCAACGGATCGCTGCGCTGGTCGGCGGGCTGGGCGCTGCCATTGTGCTGGTGCTGGCGCTCTCAATCCTGTTGCGTCATCCGCCGGCGCGCAAACTGGATCGCGCTGACCGGCTTTACCTGCGCTTCTGCCTGAAGCTGCAGCAAAGGGGTGTAGCGCGAGCAGCGGGCGAGGGTCCCCAGGACTTCGCCAAGCGGGCGGCCAATACCTTGCCGGCCCAGGCAGCCGACATCGAAGCCATCACCGCCCTCTACCTGAATCTGAAATATGCGCCACTGCAAAAAGTCGCCCATTTTAAACCACAACAGTCAAATACCGGTGATACACTAGGCCGCCTTGAAAAGGAGCTCGCCCAGCGCGTGCGGGCCTTCAAACCCTCTTAAAAAAACAACGTGGATTCAATCAGATGGAACGGTTTCAGAAACCCATCCTGCTGTCCATTCTGGGCGGGATGGTGTTGTATCTCGGTGCCATGTTCCTCAGCGATTTTCAGGCGACCCGCGATGCCATCCTGAACGTGGGTTTGCTGGGCTGGGCCGTGATCCTGGGCCTTTCGCTGTTCAACTACGCCCTGCGTTACTGGCGTTGGGACTGGTACCTGCGCAAGCTGAGTCAAACCCGCCTGCCGCACCGCTGGCATCTGGCCTATTACGTCTGCGGGTTCGCGCTGTCCACCACACCGGGCAAAGCAGGGGAAACCGTCCGTTCTCTTTATCTCAAGCGCCATGGCATCAGCTACAGTCATGCCTTCAGCACCTTCTTCGTCGAACGCTTTCTGGATCTGCTCAGCATCGTATTGATCTCCTGCGCCGCCGGGTTCCTGTTCAAGGGTTACGGGCCTGTGGTATTGATCACCGGGCTGGTGGTGTTCGGTTCCCTGCCGCTGGTGCACAGCCGCAAAGTATTGCAGTTGCTGACAGACTGGTCCGGCCGTCATCAGGGACGTCTGGGCAAGGCCCTGGAGCATCTGGTCACCTTGCTGAAATCCTCCGCCGTCTTGCTGCGCAACCGCGAACTGTTCGTCGGGCTGGTGGTGGGCGTGATGGCCTGGCTGGCAGAGGCAGTGGGCTTCTGGTATCTGTTGCATATATTGGGGCAGGATGTGTCCGTGCTGATGGCGGTGAGTATTTATGGTGTCGCCGTGCTGGTGGGCGCGATTTCGTTTTTACCCGGCGGCCTGGGCAGTACCGAGGCAGTGATGACGCTGCTGCTGGTGTCGCTGGGCGTCGAACAGGCGGTGGCGGTGGCGGCCACGCTGATTTGCCGCATTGCCACGTTGTGGTTCGCGGTGTTCATGGGTTTGATTGTGGCAAGTGTGCTGGCGGCGCGGGGCATTACCCCGATGTCGGGCGATGGAGTAAAGGTGTAGTTTCACATGTCGGAAGCAAAACAATACCCCCTGGTAGTCGATCTTGATGGCACCCTGATTCGCAGCGACCTGCTGATCGAATCCTTCATGCTGCTGATCAAGGAAAGCCCCTTCAATATTTTTCGTGTGCTGTTCTGGTTGCTGAAGGGCAAGGCCTTTCTGAAAGCCGAAATCGCCCGTCACGTGGATGTGCCGGTGGAATTGCTGCCGTACAACCAGGAGCTGATTGAATTTCTGAAAGCGGAAAAGGCGAGGGGTCGTGAAATCATCCTGGCTACCGCATCCCACCAGCGTTACGCCCATTCCGTGGCGCAGCACTTGGGTCTGTTCGACGATGTGCTGGCCACCGACAATAGCCGTAACCTGTCAGGCACTGCCAAGCGCGCCGCGCTGACCGAACGTTATGGCGAAAAGCAGTACGTGTATGCCGGCAACGCGCCGGTGGACCTGAAAGTCTGGGATCACTGCCATCAGGCCATCGTGGTGGCAGACAAGGCGCTGGTGAAGCAGGCCCAGAAACACTGCCCCATCGAACGCCATTTCGAAACGCCCAAGCCCAAACTGAAAGTGGTGCTGAAAGCCCTGCGCGTACACCAGTGGGTGAAGAACGGTTTGATCTTCGTGCCGCTGCTCACTGCCCATCTGCTGCAGAATCCGGTGGCGCTGGTGTCCAGCATCATGGCGTTCTTCGCGTTTTCCTTCTGCGCCTCCAGCGTGTATTTCCTCAATGACCTGCTCGACCTCAACGACGACCGCCGTCATGCCACCAAGCGCAATCGTCCGTTTGCCGCAGGCACGCTGGCGCTCACGGTTGGTCTGATCGGCACGCCGATCCTGCTGGCGATGGCCGCTGCGATCTGCTGGTTCCTGCCGTGGGAATTCTCGCTGGTGCTGGTCATTTATTACATCATGACCATCGCCTACAGCTTCAAGCTGAAGCGGGTGGTGATGGTGGACGTGATTACCCTGGCCGCACTCTACACTGTGCGCATCGTGGCGGGCGCGGCGGCGGTGGGCGTGGCGCTGTCGTTCTGGCTGCTGTCGTTCTCCGTGTTCGTGTTCCTCAGTCTCGCCATCGTCAAGCGCTACACCGAGCTGATGAAACTGCGCGAAAAAAGCGTGAAGAAAACCCTCGGCCGTGGCTATCAGGTGGAGGATCTGGAACTGCTGTCCTCGCTCGGTGGTTCCAGCGGCTATCTGTCCGTGCTGGTTTTGGCGCTCTACATCAATAGCGGCGACGTGAATGGGTTGTATGCTCAGCCACAGCTGATGTGGCCGGTCTGTCTGGTGATGCTGTACTGGATCAGCCGCATCTGGATCATCGCCCACCGGGGCAATATGGATGACGATCCCATCGTGTTTGCGTTGAAGGATCGCGTCAGCCTGGTGTGCGGCGCGTTAATCGGAATGTTCATGATGCTGGCGGTGTGAGATGACCAAACCCTACGTGTCCTGGGGCCGCTACCCGTACAAGGAACAACGTGGAATGGATCTGCAGTGGCGCACCGACGTGCTGCCGCAGGAACCCAACGTATTGCCCCAGGGCAATGCCCGCAGCTACGGCGACAGCTGCATGAACCAGGGCGGCCTCGTGGCCTCCACGCGCTTTCTGCGCCGCTTCATGCAGTTCGATCCCGCCACCGGATTACTGCAATGCGAATCCGGCGTGCAACTGGCGGACATCATCAATCTGGTGGAACCGCAAGGCTGGTTCCTGGCAGCAACACCCGGCACCAAATTCGCCACCGTGGGCGGCTGTATCGCCAACGACGTACACGGCAAGAATCACCATCTGGAAGGCACCTTCGGCCGCCACGTCACCCGTTTCGAACTGGTGCGCACCGACGGCACGCGGATGATCTGCTCGCCTACCGAAAATACCGGCTATTTCAATGCCACCATCGGCGGGCTGGGCCTGACCGGGCTGATCGTGTGGGCCGAGCTGCAGCTCAAGCGCGTGCCCAATTCCGCCATCAATCTGGAAACCATCAAATACAAGGATCTGGCGACGTTTTTTGAACTGTCCGCCGAATCCGAGCACACCCACGAATACACCGCAGCCTGGATCGATTGCCTGGCGTCGCAGGAAAAACTCGGACGCGGCCACTTCCTGCGTGGCAATCACGCCAAGGTAACCCAGCCTCGGGTTGCCGCCGGCAAACTGAAACTTTCGATGCCCATCGACCCGCCGCTGTCGCTGGTGAACAGCCTGTCGCTGCGCGCCTTCAACACACTGTATTACAACCGGCAGATGCAGGAACGCAGTTACGCCACCGTGCATTACGATCCGTTTTTCTATCCGCTGGATTTTGTGCAGGACTGGAACCGCATGTACGGGCCGAAAGGCTTCCTGCAGTACCAGTGTGTCGTGCCGAACGAAACCAGTTACGATGCCACCCGCGAAATGCTGCAACGCATCGCGGCGGCCAACAGCGGATCGTTCCTGGTGGTGCTGAAAGTGTTTGGCGATGTGCCGTCGCCGGGTCTGCTGTCATTCCCGCGCCCGGGCGCCACCCTGGCGCTGGATTTTCCCTATCAGGGCAACAAAACCCTGCACCTGTTCGACCAGCTGGACGACGTGGTGGTGCAGGCGGGCGGCGCGATCTATCCCGCCAAAGACGCCCACATGAAAGCGGACCATTTCAAATTGTTCTATCCCAACCTTGAAACCTTCACTCAATATAAAGATCCCGGAATCTCATCGAGTTTCTGGCGCCGGGTAATGGAAGCAAACGCATGAAAAACTGGATTATCGTCGGAGCCACCTCTGCCATCGCCGAATCGGTCTGCCGCCTGTGGGCTACCCGTGGCTACAAACTGTTTCTGGTGGCGCGCAACGAAGGCAAACTGCAGCAGATCGCACAGGACCTTAAAGTGCGCGGCGCCGCGCAGGTGGACACCTTCAGCATGGACGCCAATGCATTTGAATTGCATGGGCAGTGTTTCGAAACCGCGCAGAAAAGCATGGGCAAAGTGGACGGTATTTTTATCGCCCACGGCACGCTGCCGGACCAGAAAGCCTGCGAAACCTCGTTCAATGTGGCGCGGGCCGAAATTGAAACCAACGCGCTGAGTGTGATTTCCCTGTGCACCATCGCCGCAAATCATTTCGAGCAGCAGCGGCAGGGCGATATCGCGGTGATTTCATCGGTGGCGGGGGATCGTGGCCGGCAGTCCAACTATGTGTATGGCGCGGCCAAAGGCATGGTGAGTGTTTTCCTGCAGGGCCTGCGCAACCGGCTGGCCAAATCCGGCGTGCATGTGCTGACGATCAAGCCCGGCTTTGTCGATACGCCCATGACAGCCAGTATCGATAAAGGTGGCCCGCTGTGGGCCAGCGCCGATCAGGTGGCGGCCGGCATCGTCAAATCTGTCGACAAGAAGTGCAACGTGGTGTACCTGCCCTGGTTCTGGTGGATCATCATGAACATCATCCGCCATATCCCGGAATTCATTTTCAAGAAAATGAAGCTCTGATCGTTCAGGCCGGCGCGCCTGCCCCGGGTGCAGGCCACGAGGGGGAGTGCGCCGGGCTGGCAGTTGCCTTTGGAATCCTTTGCGTCCTAGTCCTCACTTTCTTTTTCCATGTCGCGCAAATTGACGCTATGTTCCAGCGAGCTTGAAAACGCGCCTACAAATGCGTTACGCAATATATTCAGTATCGTAATCAACACGTCGGCGTTGGGGTCGTCAATATCGCCGCTGATTGGCACCCGAGTCGCCAGCTGGTCCTTGGGTTGATTCTTGAATAACGTCGCGGCCAGCTCCACCAGACCGGCCCACGCCCTGCGAAAAATATTCTTCTTGTCCTCTTCGGGCGCTGTCACGTCGATGTCACTGACGATCGGTTTTGCATAACCCTTGAACTTGCCTTTTGCAGCGGCGAACTCTGTATAAAGCGCGAATGTGCCTTTCTTGGCATTGATGCCGGCATAGGTTTCAAGCCAGGGATTCAGTTCCGGCAAGGCTACGTTTTGCAATTCGGCAGCCACTTCGAATGTCGGTTTGTCGGCATATGGATCAAGCTTGCCGTTGATCTGTAATGACCCTTGTCCCAGCGCTATGCCATGCAGGTCAAAACTGGCGTAAGCGATCTGGTCGGCCTCAAATACGTTGGTCAGATTACGTAACGAAAAATCGACGCTGTGCAGCACCAATGCTTCCTTTCGCGAAATGCCCGGTGCGCGAAAACGAACGACGCCATCAACAACAGTGATCTCATTAAATGTAAACGGAAACAGGTCCGACAACGTCCTGTTCCAGTTGTTTTCATTGCCCAGCTGGCGTTCAGCGCGATTTTCACTTTGAATCAGATTGAGTTCCGCGCCATCGAATCTGGCCTTGCCCACCAGAGCACCCCGGAAAAGCGCGGGCCACTGCAGTGCCAGTTGAAGCTTGTCTGCAGAAAAGAAGCTTTCATTGCCTTCTGCCGATTTCTTTTCAATGACGATATCTTCAATCGAATAGGCACCACGCCATAATGCAATATGTACGCGCTCAATCCTTCCGACATAACTCTCCATTTGCTGAAGCTTGCCATTCACGTAATCCTTGACCAGAAATGGAAGCGCCAGACGAACGCCGACAAGAACAACAAGCAACAGGGCTACAGCCACGGCAATCTTGTTGCGTCGCAATGTATTTCGAACGGGCCCAGTCTTGCGCGACATAGTTTTTCCAATCAGAAGCGGTATCGCCATTACGGCAAACGCGCCTTCCTAATCAAAGTTCCTGGCTCATGGTGAGGGCAGGTCTGTGTTCAAAGTGTACGCCTTTCTAAAATATCAGGTCGCAACCACTCAATAGGCTGTATTACAACCGGCGGATGCAGGAACGCACTCCCGGAAGACATCATTGGATTCTTTTGAGGAGTAAATAGATTCTTTTTCACTCAATTTATAGTGTTTGCTGACCTCATTAGATTGTTTTTCATCCAAATTGGATTCCTATCTGCCCGCCAGGGATTCCTGGGAGTATTGGTTGGATGTTTATTTGGGGTTGCAGGATGTTTCGGACTATTGAAGGGATGTTTGAGAGACGAGCGAGGATTCTGAAGATACCTGCAACAGCCGTCAGGGATGTTGCAGGCAGGGTGGGGGAAGGAGATTGGTATCAGACGGGCTCTGTGCGCTTGCGGCGGCCACCCGGAAAGCGGGTGGACAGATCGTCGTAAATCGCCTTGGCCTTGGTTACGCCATTGGACGCCGCCAGTTTCACGTTGTGGTAGAACATCATGGCGCCTTGCAGCGACTCGGCGCCAGTCAGCATAACGGTATCGTCCAGCGCGACCACCAGTGGCGACAGGCGCCGCACATAGCCGGTCAGTTGAGCGTTGGCGTTTACGTCCCGGGTCATCAATTCCAGATTCATGAACGAAGGCACCAGATCCAGGTTCTGGTTGGCATATTCCAGGTTCTTTTCCAGAAAACTCTGGTTCTTGTCACCCAGCTTGAAAAGCTCCTTGCGCTCACTGGTAGTGAGCGTTTTCAGATACGGCATCAGGCATGCGTTCAGGCCCTCGATATGGCCCAAGGCCTGCGCATGCACATCGGCCGGGATTTCAATATCAACGAGATTATTTTGCGCCATTGGTTGGCTCCTTTAACAAGTGAAGTAAGTAAACGGCACGGGCAATGAATTGCCTCGTATTGCCATAGACAGGTGGGGAGCAATGATTGGGGTGTTTTTGGGAAAGAATTTTGGGGGAGGGTGAGGGGCGGCCATTCGGGGACAGCCAGATTGAACTGTCTGGATATGCCTGTGGAAAAGGTTGTGCTAGCGTAGAGATATGTCAGGCGGATTTACTTGGGCCTGGTGATGGATTTGAGGTAAGGGGCGTTGGGATGGTGCGTGGGACCGGCATGTTTATGAGCCGGGCGACCTTTCCAGTGAGTTGACTTTTTATGGCTGCGAAGCTTGATCGGGTTGGTGGTTGTGGTGGGCCAGAACATCTGGACGCTGAATGCTGGCCTGCTTTTTTGCGGGTGGTATTTTGTTGTTTGGTGGAAGGTCGGGATACGACCCATTTGAGACATTGGCGCCGTTGGGCTTGGAAGGCAGAAGCCGACTCAAATCGGTCTGTCGAGGACTCCGAGTTCCAAGGGTAAGTATCGGAGTTAAGCAGTCGTTTGAAGCATATGCCCTGAGTAGCTCTTTTTCATATCGACCACGCGACCAGTAGAAGCTTTTTTAGAGAAAAAGTGTCCTCTTTTGTGATGTGGTCGCCTCCGCTATTGACCTAGCGCGGCAAGTCAGATTTTCGAATTAAGCTATATTTCGAAGCTAGAAGCAGTCACTCGCACCGTTGTTAAACGCAAGCCAAGACCTTATTCTGGCGAAGTTAGTATGATTTGATGGACAAAAAATAAGAAAGAGGGGGCAGGAATGACAAACTTTTCAGCTGCACCTCAAGCTTTGGGGTACTTGTTCCAAGCTCGCGTCGCGCTCGCCTTGCTCCTTAAGGCATCGGATGAAGCGAGACTCAAAGTTGAGGCTCTTGATGATATCGAGATAGCTAGCGCGATAGCTGCGCAGTCTTTGGAATTAATTCAACTCAAGCATCACACCAAAAACGCGTCAATTACTGACGCCAGCGTAGACCTCTGGAAGAGTCTTCGAGTATGGTGTGAGCAGGCCGAGTCTCATCAATTCACAGTTTCTGACACGCGAATTGTATTGCTGACGACGGCAAAGGCAAATACTGGAAGCGCCGCTTCTTTTTTGGGTGATAAAAATCGCGACGTAGAAAAGGCCGAATCAATTCTCTTATCTGTTGCAGCAACTTCGACGAATGACTCATTGAAACCGGCATTTGCTGCGTTCATGAAGCTTAGTTCCATGCATCGCAAGGCTTTGCTCGACAAGGTTCACATAATACCGAGCTTCACTGATATTGATGAGATCAGAGCTACCATAAAGCAATCGCTTCGTGTCGCTGTCCGAGCCCAGCACCTTGAAGCATTTTTTGAAAGAATTGAAGGTTGGTGGAACAACAAAGTTATTCTGCAGCTGCTTGCTAAAAGCGGACCTGCAGGTAAAGAAATATCAGGCTTCGAGCTTAGCGAGCACATCGCTTCCGTTGCTGAAACATTTCGGACCGATAACTTACCTCTGGACTATGAGCACTCAAGTGTTACAGACGCAGACATTGAGGCTAGTAATAGCCGACAATTCGTTAAGCAGTTAAGCGCGATTTCTGCTAGCGCAGGGACGATACGCAAGGCAATACTCGATTTTCACCGCGCCTACAATCAGAGGCATAGATGGCTGAAAGATAGCCTAATCCTATCTAACGAGATTGATAATTTTGAAATCCGTCTTAAAGATGAGTGGGAACGCTACTTCAACCACTACTGCGCAGATCTAGATGCTAGTGATAGTGTCGCTCGAATAAATGCTGGCAAGCAAATTTTGCGCTGGGCAGAAATGGAATGTAGTTTGAAAATTCGACCAAGAGTAGATGCTGACTACATTCGGCGAGGTAGCTTTCATATGCTGGCAGACAAGTCTCCTCCTGATATTCACTGGCACCCCGACTTTCTAGCAATGATGCAAAGTTCAATGATCTCTGCGGCGAATTCGCCATGACGATGCGTGAATGGCGATCGCGACCTCGCGATGTGGCAAATATGTTCAATCCCGCATTCTGCGCCGCAATAATAAACAGAGTTGCGATGGGCTATCAGCAAGCTGCTGATCAGGGAATCCCATATTCACTGACATTTATAGCGCTGCCTTTGATCCTTCATCCCAACTCATCTCAATTTATTCCCGTGAAGGCAAATAGCCGCATGCATGCTTGGGTTCTGAATACACCGGAAGTGATTTTTGGCTTCGAAGAAAGAGCTCGATCGATAGCTCCTATTGTTAGAGAGTCAGTTGCGTTTGGTGTGCAAAATAAAATTATCGCTTATTCAAAGGGAGCACTAATCACGCCTATTGCTTCTCGGGATTTAAAGCAGTGGGAAAAGAGAGACGAAAATGTATTGCTCTGTAAGCAATCTCAGGTTTTTGGAAAACTGCTGTCCCAGATAAAAGATTTGCCTACTGTATTCTCGCTTTTTGGTATTCGTCCATGACAATGCAAATAAAATCTATCGTTCTTTATCATAAAGACGGCCGAGTTAGAGAGCTAAATTTTCAACTTGGGAAGCTCAATATTATCACCGGTGAGTCCTGCACAGGAAAATCGGCCATCATCGATATCGTCGATTACTGTCTAGGGCGTAGCACCTTCGGAGTGTTTGAGGGCGTTAACAGAGATGTTGTGGCTTGGTACGCAGTATTCTTGAGAATTGATGACGCCGATGTATTCTGCGCCAAGCCAGCTCCGAAAGGCAATGCGGCATCTCAGTCTTCAGTATTTCTAAGAATCGGTCATGAGCTAACTGTTCCACCTATCGATTCACTTGTGGTCAACTCGAATGACACGGCTCTAATTCAGCAGCTCTCCGGCATGCTGCGAATTCTTCCGAACAGTAGCGCGCCTGAAGACAATCAAACTAGGGAACCGCTAGAGGCAACTATTGCACACACAAAGTTCTATTTATTTCAGGAGCAAGGAGAAATTGCGAACCGAGCATTTTTGTTTCACCGGCAGAATGAGCAATTCATGCTTCAAGCAATCAAGGATACTCTTCCTTATCTTCTCGGTGCCACCCCCGAAGATCAGTTGGTACTGGTTCAACAAGAACGCGAGCTGAAGAGGAAAATCCGACTTCATGAGAGAAGAATGCAAGAGGCAGCTTCGATCGTTAGTTCGGAGTTTAGTCAAGGTGCACAGCTTGTAAATGAGGCCATAGCAGTTGGTCTGCTCGACAAAAACACAGATGCCGCTTTGCCAGAGAGGGTCATGATATGTCTTAAGGAAGCTCTGCAGTGGAGGCGTGGAGCTTCACAGATAAGATCAAGTGAAGTGTCGCAGCTTGAACTAAATATTCAACTCGATCGCGCGCGAGCTGAATACAACGAGCTTTATGACAGTCTAATCCAAGCGCGTACCTTTGAATTTGAAAGTCAGAATTTCAGTGAGGCATTGAGCGAACAAGCCGGTCGATTGCGATCAATAAATATTGTGCCTCCAGGAAACGGATCAACAAATTGCCCTCTTTGCGGTAGTTCAAATGTTACTCCGGAAGCCGACGAGCTGCGGCAGGCGCTTCACGCGCTGGATGTTGATTTGGCTGAAGTACAAGCAAACAGACCTCGACTATTTAAAAGAGTGTCAGAACTGGAATCGAGAGTAACTAGTGCACGCCAAAAAGTTCAAGGATTGCAGCAGCAACTTAGATTAGTCGTTGGCGCAGAGGACGACGAGCTGGCTCAACGTGACGCTGATGCAAATATAGCCAGAGTTATGGGAAGAATCAGTCTATATCTTGAAAGTGCTAAAGAATTGCATGCGGAGTCTGGTAGTGAAAATGAATTGTCTTCACTTAGGACAAAATTGTCTGCACTGAGCGAAATTCTGAGCCGTGACTCAATTGAAGAAGAGCAGGTATCAATTCTGAATCGGATCGGCTCTCGAATGACGAGACTTGCAGAAAAGTTGAACCTTGAACTTAAGTGCCCATATCGCCTCGATTTAAAAAATCTAACAGTGGTTGCTGATTCTGATAGACCTGTACAGATGACCAGAATGGGCAGTGGGTCCAACTGGTTGGGATGCCATTTAATCGCACTATTGGCTCTCCACCAGCATTTCGTTGAGCAGAAGCGACCCGTGCCTGGTTTTCTAATCATTGACCAGCCGTCTCAAGTCTATTTTCCTTCCACCATTTACAAGCAACTTGATGGAACAAAGGAGAGCCTCGCGGAATTCACGGGAGATGCGGATATAAGCGCAGTAAGCAGAATGTTCAGAGTGCTTTATGAATTTGTACAAGAGCTCTCACCAAATTTTCAGATCATCGTTACTGAACATGCGAATTTACCAGAGAAATGGTATCAAGATTCATTGGCTGAGCTGCCGTGGCGCGATGGGCTAGCGCTTATTCCAGCCGACTGGCTTTGATAGACGATCGAGCCGGTTTCAGGTTTATTAATTTGTCTGCCACTTTCTAGCGTACACTTTAAAGTGTTGCGACCATTGCCTCAACGAGCAAAGCTGCCTGCGCGTGGCCGGCTGCTAGTTTGCGCGAAATTTCACGAAAGCAGACAGTCGGACTAAAACAAATTGCTGAGAATTTCCTCAAAGTCTACTAAGCTCGCATTGCCCATGCGTCTGGTTTCGGATTGAGCCGGACAGCTGTATGGCTGCTCCAAGGGATGGACGAGCGGCGGGTTATGGTCGTTAGTTGGAGTGAAAGCGTAGTTGGGCGAAGGCCCGCTCCTCGCCCGAAGGCGGCCGCGACGAATGACCGCTAGTAGGAACCACGAATTCGTTGAGCCAGGATTTTTGACTATCCTGGCTCAACAAGGCACGTTATATTTCAGTTTGCTCCGCCAACTCCAAGGCGTCATCGACTTCGATTCCCAGATAGCGAACCGTACTTTCTAGTTTGGTGTGGCCCAGAAGCAATTGCACAGCCCTGAGGTTTTTGGTTCGTTTGTAAATGAGTGACGCTTTGGTGCGGCGCATCGTGTGCGTTCCAAAAGAGGTGGGATCGAGCCCAATGCAGGTCACCCAGGATTTTACAATCCGCGCATATTGGCGGGTGGTTATGTGAGGGCTGGAATGAATCCGGCTGGGAAACAAGAAATCATCATATTTGAGTCCAGCATGTTCGATCCACTTGAGGAGAGATTCACGGGTTTGTTCGGTGATCTCAAATTGAACAGGCTGCCCCGTTTTCTTTTGCATAATCGTTGTGCGGTGCGATATTTGAGCACCGTGTCCAATATCCGTCAGTCTCAACCGCACCAGGTCGCAGGCACGGAGTTTGCTGTCCAATGCTAAATTGAACATTGCCAACTCGCGTAGATCGTTGGCAAGCTGTAGCCGTATACGGATCGCCCAGATGTCTTTCAATGTCAACACCGACTGAAAACTGACCCACTTCACCCCTGATTTGCCGAATTAAAAATGACCCACCCGGATTAGTCGGGTTTACGGTTTTGGCGAATGACGCCGGCTTTGCGTTTGTCTTTCAGTCGAT
>JABLXQ010000027.1 GCA_013178375.1 Gammaproteobacteria bacterium | reverse complement strand
CATTCTGGTGGAAAATTTTGGCCGGGGCTCGGACTTCAGTGATGTAGAAAAGTCAGCGCCCTTCCAGCGTGCCCGCGCATTGGGGGCTCAGGTGATCCAGCTCAGCAAGCTGCACGATGCGGCCATACACAAGATCGACATGACCGACGCCAGCTTCTGGGCCGCCACCAATAACAAGGAACTGTTGAGCATGCCCGACCGGATGCGGGTGAAGGTGTGGCTGAACCGCGCCTTTGACCAATTGGGAAAAGTGCTGCCGCAGGAGATAAAAACCGAACAGGGTGTGGTGGAAGCTGGCTGAGCCGTTTATTGGCCCATCACAACCGCTGAAGAACATTCCAACCGGCGCCCGCGCAATGCAGAACGCCGGTTGGTTTTGCGAATCAACCCACCCACTTGCGCGCATTGCGGAACATGCGCAGCCACACGCCGTCTTCACCCCAGCTTTTTGGATGCCAGGAATTCTGCACGGTGCGATACACCCGCTCCGGGTGCGGCATCATGATGGTGACACGGCCATCGGTGTTGCACAGGCCGGTAATGCCCTGCGGCGTGCCGTTGGGATTGGCCGGGTAGGTTTCGGTGACGCTGCCCCAGTTGTCGACATAGCGCAGTGCAATGCCGCTGGATTTTGCCGCCGCATCGATCTGCTGCGCCGACGCAAATTCCGCGCGGCCTTCTCCGTGCGCCACCGCGATCGGCAAACGCGAACCTTCCATACCCTGCAGCAGGATCGAGTTCGACTGCTGCACTTCCACCGTGCACACCCGTGCCTCGAACCGCTCCGACTGGTTGCGCACGAAGTGCGGCCAGTAACCGGCGCCGGGCACCAGCTCATGCAGGTTTGACATCATCTGGCAACCGTTGCACACGCCGAGTGCGAACGCATCGGAGCGCGCGAAGAACGTGGTGAACTGTTCCCGTGCCGCCGCATTGAACAGAATCGACTTGGCCCAGCCCTCGCCCGCGCCCAGCACGTCGCCGTAAGAGAAACCGCCGCACGCCACCAGACCCTTGAACTGCTCCAGCGTCACGCGGCCGGACAGGATGTCGCTCATGTGCACATCCACCGGCGTGAAGCCCGCCTTGTGGAACGCACCGGCCATTTCCACATGCCCGTTCACGCCCTGCTCGCGCAGAATCGCCACGCGCGGACGCACGCCGGTGCTGATCATGGGCGCTGCAATATTTTGCTGCGGATCGAAGGTCAGCAGCGGGCTGATGCCCGGATCATCGTTACGGGCGATCTGATCGAACTCCTGATGCGCGCATTCGCTGTTGTCGCGCAGGGATTGAACGCGGAAACTGGTTTCCGCCCACGCCTGCTCCAGCGCGATGCGGGATTCACTCAGCAGGATGTTGTCGCGGCAATGGATTTCAATCTGGCCACTGTTGTTCAGTGTACCAATATCATGCACCGGCAGGCCGGCCTGTTTCAGTTGCGTCGCAATCGCCAGGGCATCGGCTGCGCGCACCTGGATCACGGCGCCCAGTTCCTCGTTGAACAGCGCGGGAATTTCCTCGCCCAACGCGGTGATATCCACACTCACGCCGGTGTGCGCGGCAAACGCCATTTCACACACGGTTGCCAGCAGGCCACCATCGGAACGGTCGTGGTACGCCAGCAGTTTTTCCTGCTGCAGCAGATTTTGAATCTGGTCGAAAAACGCTTTCAGGTGCGGTGCGCTTTCCACATCGGCACAGGCATCGCCCAGCTGGTTGTACACCTGCGCCAGCGCAGTGGCACCCAAGCGATTCTTGCCATACCCCAGATCGATCAGCAGCAGGAGAGAAGGTCCGGCATCCACCTGCAATTGCGGCGTCACTGTCTTGCGCACATCCAGCACCGGCGCAAATGCGGAGATGATCAGCGACAGCGGCGCAGTGACCGCTTTTTTCTCGCTGCCATCCTGCCACTGCGTGCGCATGGACATGGAATCCTTGCCCACCGGAATGGTAATGCCCAACGCCGGGCACAACTCCATGCCCACGGCTTTCACCGTATCGAACAGCGCCTGATCTTCACCGGGGTGGCCAGCGGCACACATCCAGTTGGCGGACAGCCGCACATCTTCCAGTTTGCGAATGCGCGCCGCCGCGATGTTGGTGATCGCCTCGCCTACCGCCATGCGGCCCGAAGCCGGTGCATCAATCAAGGCAGCCGGCGTGCGCTCACCCATCGACATGGCCTCACCGGTGTACACATCCAGCGTGGTACTAGTCACCGCCAGATCCGCCACCGGTACCTGCCAGGGCCCCACCATCTGGTCCCGCGTCACCAGACCGGTCACGGTACGATCGCCAATGGTGATCAGGAATTTCTTGCTGGCAACAGCGGGCAGACGCAACACGCGATAGGCCGCTTCCGTCACGTCAATTCCTTCCACCGCCACCGCTTTCTTCGCCACCGACTTGCGCACAAATTCCCGCAGCATTTTCGGCGGCTTGCCGAACAACACCGACATCGGCAGATCCACTGGCTTGTTGCCAAAATGGTCGTCGTGCAGTTCCAGATGCATGGCTTCTGTGGCTTCGCCAATCACCGCATAGGGGCAACGCTCGCGTTTGCAGATGGCATCGAAAATTTCCAGATCGTCCGGCGCCACCGCCATCACATAACGTTCCTGCGATTCGTTGCACCAGATCGCCAGCGGCGACATGCCGGGCTCGTCGTTGGGCACATCGCGCAGTTCAAATTTGCCGCCGCGCTCGCCGTCCTTCACCAGTTCCGGCATTGCGTTCGACAAACCACCCGCGCCCACATCGTGTATAAACGAAATCGGGTTGGCATCGCCCAGTTGCCAGCACTGGTCGATCACTTCCTGGCAGCGACGCTCGATCTCGGCGTTGTCACGCTGCACCGACGCAAAATCCAGATCTTCCGCACTGGCGCCGGTGGCCATCGACGACGCTGCACCACCACCCAGACCGATCTGCATCGCCGGACCGCCCAGCACGATCAGTTTCGCGCCCACCGGGATTTCACCCTTCTCCACATGATCCGCGCGAATGTTGCCGTAACCGCCAGCGATCATGATCGGCTTGTGATAGCCGCGCACTTCCGCGCCATTCACCGTGGCAACCTGCTGTTCATAGGTGCGGAAATAGCCGTTCAGGTTCGGACGGCCAAATTCGTTGTTGAACGCGGCACCACCCAGCGGACCTTCGATCATTATGTCCAGCGCCGACACGATGCGGCCGGGCTTGCCGTACGGCTGCTCCCAGGGCTGCACATGGCCGGGAATATTCAGGTTGGAAACGGTAAAGCCGGTCAGACCCGCTTTAGGCTTGGAACCACGCCCGGTGGCACCTTCGTCACGAATCTCACCACCGGCACCAGTCGCCGCGCCAGGGAACGGCGCAATCGCGGTGGGATGGTTGTGGGTTTCCACCTTCATCAGGATATGCACGGGCTCCTGATTGAATTCATATTCCTTGGAAACCGGATTAGGGAAAAAGCGCCCGGCCTCAAAGCCTTCGATCACCGCCGCATTGTCCTTGTACGCCGACAGCACGCCTTCGCCACCGCAGGCGTAGGTATTCTTGATCATCTTGAACAGGGAATTGCTTTGCGCCTCGCCGTCGATCACCCAGTCGGCGTTGAAAATCTTGTGACGGCAATGTTCCGAGTTCGCCTGCGCGAACATCATCAGTTCCACATCGGTGGGATTGCGCTGCAGTTCAATGAAACTCGCCACCAGATAATCGATCTCGTCTTCCGCCAGCGCCAAGCCCAGTGTTTTATTCGCCGTTGCCAGCGCGGCGCGGCCTCCGCCCAGCACATCAACCGTTGTCAGCGGACGTGGATCTTCCACCCGGAACAGGCGCGCCGCCTCTTCCATTTCGGTAAAAACCGTTTCCACCATGCGGTCGTGCAAGCGGCCAGCCAGCTGCTGCAATTGGGCGGTATTCAGTGGCGAGTTGGCCGCCACGTGGTAGGCAATACCCCGCTCCAACCGCTTCACCTTGGCCAGGCCGCAATTGTGGGCAATATCAGTGGCCTTGGACGACCAGGGGGAAATGGTGCCGGGGCGCGGCACTACCAGCAGCAGCTGGCCAATGGGTTTTTCCACCGCTTCGGTGGGGCCATAGCGCAGGATGGATTCCAGCACCTGATGTTCCCCGGCGGTCAATGCATCCCCCAGGTCGGCGAAGTGCATGAACTCGGCGTACAGGCCAGTGACCGCAGGCACGGCGGATTGCAGGTCATTCAGCAGGCGGGTACGGCGGAAAGCGGAAAGAGCGGGGGCACCACGGAGTTGCAGCATGGGGGTCTCGGCCATCGGGGGATTGAAGGGCGCACATTATAAAGGATCGTCCGCCCGATGGGATCAAGGGCGCACAAAAGAACAGCGGGCCTGTCCGTGGTCCGGGCAGGCCCGCTGCTTGAGACGGTAACCGCTCAGCTGACGTAGCGGTTGATGATCTGTTCCAGTTCCTGTGCTGTGCTTTCGATGTCCTGCTTCAGGCGGCCCAGTTCATGGGTACGGCGACTGCCCTGCCCGGAAGAATCACTCATGCGACGCAGACTGCCGTTGATGGCCTCGGCCGCGGAAGTCTGCTGCTCCACTGCGGCGGCAATCTGCTCGTTCATCCGGCTGATGGAACCGATGGCGCCGGTAATCACCTTCAATGATTCACCCGCCTTGCCCGCCTGCTCCACGCTCAGCTCCGCCTGCCGGCGGCCCTGGGCCATCACGCTCACCGCATTCTTGGAGCCTTCCTGCAGCCGGGCAATCATGTTGTTGATTTCCTTCGTGGCTTCCTGGGTACGCTGGGCCAGGGTACGCACTTCATCCGCCACCACGGCAAACCCGCGCCCCTGCTCGCCCGCCCGCGCCGCCTCGATGGCCGCATTCAGCGCCAGCAGGTTGGTCTGATCGGCAATACCACGGATTACTTCCAGGATAGCGCCGATCGCTTCAGTGTCCGATTCCAGTTTCTGGATGGCGGTGGCGGCCCGCTCCACTTCGCCCGCCAGGGAATGAATCGAGCTGGTCACGCTGTTCACCACTTTCTGGCCGCTGTCCGCTTCCTGGCTGGCGTCTTTCGCCGCCTGGGCGGCAGTGGCCGCATTCTGCGATGCGTCATGCACCGCCGCCGTCATGGACGACACAGCTTCCACCACATGGCGGGTATCCTCCTCCAGGCCAGTGTCGGCGCTGCCCGACACCTTGCTGAGTTCACGGCTCATCACCTTGATCCGGTCCAGATTGCCCGAGATGCCTTCAAATACCTTTTGCAGATTCTCCAGCCAGCGGTTCAGTGCCCGGTTCAGCGGGCGGGATTCCAGTTCCGGCAAGCGGTCTGAAAGACGCCGCTCTCCCCGCAGCAAAGCCTCCACAAAACGCAGGTCCTCCGCTGGCGGGCTAGCCTGATTCAGCATCATTATCCCGATGCCACCCGCCACCAGGGCCAGGACAAGGCCGGCGACGATCAGGCCGCCATTCCCTTCCGTTCCGGACAGCGCCCAGATCAGAAACCCCGACTGAACCACCACCGGCACGGCCAGCGCGGCGATGGATTTTCCCATGGCAGACATAGAATTAGCCTCTTTGATGTTTCACGCTTTCAGCCCCGACCGACACGGCAGCCAGTCTCCCGCAGCTTGTGCGCCACCCGTCAGTTAAGCGTAGGCAAGGCCCCGGTAAGCTGCAAAGATTCGGCAAATGTGACAAAAAGCACAGCTAAATAACTGATTAGTATATATAAAGCCCCAGTTATGACGGTCTGGATGATTTTTAGGTCGACAAGCCTAGAAGCCTGCCCATATAATCCGATCAAATATTAATCAGCTTCACGCAGCCACTCTCACAGCCGTGCCGCCGCGTGGAACTTCGAGTACACCCGACACCATTCAACTTCGATGAAATCCGCGTCTGTTTCCGTGGGTGGTGTCTGACAGGGAAGAAACCTTACGGCCAGCAATCCTTGCCTCCAGGCAATGGTGCCCTGACCGGACGGACTGACAGGAAATCACCAGACGCCTGCTTGCTTATGTCTATTATTCGATGGCTGACTCGAACCACCCTGCGGGGTCTCATGCTTGCCGGTTTCGTACTGACACCGGCCTGCCAACCCGCCCTGCCCTTGCTGGAACAGGTTAAACAGCAGGGGGAACTGGTCGTGGCCACCCGCACTGGCCCCACCACCTACTACCGCGAAATGGACCGGGAGACCGGTTTTGAGTTCGAACTGGCCCAGGCCTTTGCCAACTATCTGGGCGTAAAAATGCGCATGGTGGCCTACGACGATCTGGGCGAACTGCTGACGGCGGTGCGAACCGGCAAAGTCCACCTGGCCGCGGCGGGCCTCAGCGTCACCCCCGAGCGCAGCCGCCAGTTCCGCTTCACATCGCCCTACGAACAAGTCACCCAGGATGTAATCGTCCGCTCCGGCACTCCCCGCCCCGCCACTATTGAAGACCTCTATCAGCGCAAACTGGTGGTACTCGCCCAGAGCAGTCATTCCGAGTACCTGCAGCAGCTGCAGCAGAGCCACCCGGACCTGCGCTGGGAAGAAAAAGCCAATGCCACCGCCCTGACCCTGCTGAATATGGTGAACGACAGCCAGGCCGATGTGGCCCTGATGGACTCTGCCGCATTCCAGACCTACCGCCCCCTGTTCCCCGAGTTGCAGGTCGCTTTCCCTATCAAGCAGGCAGAGCCGGTATCCTGGGCGTTCCAGGCCACTGTCGACGACTCGCTGTTCAACATGGCTGAACTGTTCTTCAACCAGGTCAACGCCTCCGGCGATTTGGAAGAATTGCGGGAACGCTTCTTCGGACACCGCGAGTTCGATTACGTTGGCGCCCGCACCTTTCTGACCCATCTGGATACACGGCTGGTGGAATACGAATCCGACTTCAAGGCTGCTGCCGAGGAAGTCGGCATGGACTGGCGCCTGCTGGCCGCCGTCGGCTACCAGGAATCGCTCTGGAATCCCAACGCCATCTCACCCACCGGCGTGCGGGGCCTGATGATGCTGACGCAACTGACGGCAACGGAAATGGGCGTCACCGACCGCCGCGACGCCCAGCAGAGCATCCGCGCCGGAGCCCGCTATCTGAAAAAACTCTATGACAAGCTGCCCCAGGATCTGCAGGAACCCCACCGTACCTGGTTCGCCCTGGCGGCCTACAACGTGGGCTATGGTCATCTGCTCGATGCGCGCCGGCTGGCGCGACACGAAGGACGCGATCCCAACGACTGGTTCGTGGTGCGGGAAAAACTGCCACTGCTGCTGCGGGAGGAATATTTCAGCAAAACCCGTCACGGCTTTGCCCGGGCCGGCGCCCAGTCAGTGGTGTATGTACGCAATATCCGCCGCTATTACGACGCGCTGGTGTGGGCCACCGAACGCGATAACCAGCGCTTTGTGCCGGCGCCGGCCAACATGGTGGCATACCGCGATACCCTGGTGCACTGATCAGGGCACGCAATAACGCGCGTTACTCATCCCCGTCCGGATTTCCCGCCTGCAGGCGCGCCTTCAGTGCTTTTTGCTGGTCGCGCCGGGTTTTGAAGAACGCACTGATCACCTCACTGCATTCCCCCGCCAGACAATCCCCCTGAAACTGCACAGCATGATTCAGCTGCGGCTGTTCGAAGAATCGCTGCGTGCTCACCACCGCCCCCGCTTTTGGCTCCACGGCGCCGAACACCACCCGCGCGATGCGCGCGTGCACGATGGCACCCGCACACATGGCACAGGGTTCAATCGTCACGTACAGGGTGGCGCCGGGCAGACGGTAATTTTTTTCGCGGGAACAGGCGGCGCGCAGGGCCACGATTTCAGCGTGCGCGGTGGGATCGCAGCCGGAAATGGGTTGGTTGAAGCCTTCGCCGAGCACGACACCGTCGCGCACGATCACCGCGCCGACCGGCACTTCGTGAATATCCGCTGCGCTCCGGGCCAACTGCAAGGCGCGGCGCATCCAGTGTTCGTCGGCAGCGGAAGAATGGGTAAGAGAATCGGTCATCGGCTTTTCCAGGGCGGCATCGCTTTGCACAGTTTACCGCCTGATCCGCAACTGCGCGCGGAAAAATGGCCACGCGCTGCAAACGGTGACCGCATAAAACCGAAGTTCGCGGCACCGCCGTACCAGGCTGCAATAAAGCAACGCCGCTTAACGAAATCGAACATAGGTAAAAAAATCCCGTCGTTATACTGCGGCACAAACAGAATCAAACTGCGCCGGATTCTGCAACGTATCAACCAAAAAAATGGATTCACTCGCCAGGGAGAACAGGATGTTTGCAACGTTTGCAAAGAAAACGGGAAGGTACCACTGGCCGGCATTGCTGCTGGCGATCTGGCCGGTCATCTGGCTGGCCGGTTGCGGCGGAACCACAGTCGTGGAAATGAAAATGAATCTGGCCCGCGATGGCCGCTCCACCGACAGCCCCACCCTGAAAACGTTCACCGCCGGCAATTTCTACCACAATGGCTTTCCCACCGATCTGCGCCGGCAGGCAGATGGACGCATCAACCTCAACGACTTTCCACGCCGCTCGCACGCACTGACGAATACCTACGTCACCAGCATCCGGGACACGCTGGATCTGCGTGGCTATCACACCATCATGCCGGTCTATCTGCCGTTCACCGGGAATGTCGATGTGCGCCGGCTGCCCAAGTCGGATCTGGATTACACCAGCGCGAACGCCGTGATCCAGTTGGTGGATGTCGATGCGGATTCACCGGAATATGGCCGTCGCTTTCCGCTGCAGGTCAGCATGACGGGCGCAATCGATTCCTATCGTCCGAACCACCTGCTGCAACTGCTGCCGACGCTGGGTGTCAATTTGCGGCCCAACACCACCTATGCCGCCTTCGTGACCGACCGCGTGCCAATGCCGGCGGGCAGTGTGCTGCGGCAACATCCGCAGCTGGCGGCGGCTTTGTCTGACAACGCAACCGGTCTGCCGGACGCAACACTGGCCACTTACGCCCCGCTGCGGGATTATCTGGCGCGGCAGGCCATGGCACCCACCTCCATCATGGCTGCAACGGTGTGGACCACCGGTGATCCCACCGTCTACCTGCGCAAGGGCAGCGCGTTCGTCGCGACATTGCCCGCAAAGCCCGTCATCGGACTGCAGCGCAGCGAGAACTTTACGGATTACTGCGTGATCGAGGGAAAGGTGACTGTGCCCGGTTTCCAGCGCGGACAGGCACCCTATGAACTGATCGGCGGCGACGTGGTGTGGAATGCGGCCGGGCAGCCGGTGCAGCAGTATTCGCGCGACGCGACATTCGTCGTCACCATTCCCAAGCATGTGCCCATGCCGGCGTCCGGCTTTCCCATGCTGATGTTCCATCACGGCGCCGGAGGCAATGCGATCCAGGTGTACACGCGGGGGCCCTATGCAGGTACTGGCATTGATTTTATAGACGAAGTGGTGACGCTGCCGATCAAGGAAGTGGGTAATGGTCCGTCGCAAGTGGCGGCGGAACGGGGCTGGGCCAGCTCCGGCTTCGGCGGCCACCTGGGCGTGGACCATCTGGGCGTGATCAATGGCTACGGCCAGTTTCCCTACAACGTGTTCAATCCGGTGGCGCTGTACAACAACTACTACCAGATGGTGTGGGAACGGGTTTATTTCCGCCGCTTCATCGATCAGCTGACATTAGATACCGACCTGTGCCCCGACGCAGTGGCCGCCAGCCAGGTGGCGCAATTCCGCTTCGATCCCGACATGCAGACCGTCATGGGACAGTCCCTCGGCAACTGGACCGCGAGCCTGCAACTGGCGGCGGACCCCGATGCGTTCGAGGGCGCCGTGCTCACCGGCGTGGCGGGTACCTGGATCAAGCTGTTCACCAACAGCGACGCCACCAGGGCCTCCCTGTTTGCCGGCGTCATCAGCCTGCTGCCCGGCGAGATTATCGACGACGCCCATCCGTTCCTGATGCTGATGGAATGGCTGCTGGGCGGCGCTGATCCGGTAGCGCATCTGGACGGTGTTTTCCGCTATCCCACCAAGACGGCGCCCCATGTGCTGGCGGTGTCCGGCCTGGATGACCAGGGCTCGGGCGAGCATGTGCAGCGGCCGCATCTGATGGCCCTGGGGGTGGATCTGGCGGGCCCGGACCTGGGCACGACCTACGCCACCACCCTGTTCCCCCACATGGCCATCGCCGGCGCGAAACAGCTGCCGTACCCGGTGGCAGGCAACATCGCTGTACCCGGCCAGGACAACCGCACCGGCGTGGTGGTGCGCTATGAGGACACGCTGCGCCCGGACCACAACGGGCACCATGTTGCGTTCGACATGGAAGCGCCGAAGCACCAGTACGGCTGTCTGCTGGAGCAATTGGCGGAAGGGAAAGTGCCGGTAATTGGGGAAGGATCTGTGCAGGGTGGGGATTGCTGGTAACAGCCTTAGCGCAGGCCGTGAACCGCCTGCGCCAACGCTACCACCGACAATGGCGCCGAGCCCTCCGCTTTGTTGCTGAGGGTGACATAGGCACGCTGACCGGCACCCACCGTGCCGGCAATCACTTTCGCCAGCACAGCGCGCGTTTCCAGGTCGGGATCCACAAGGCGATCATAGGGAGAATACTGGCGTTGCGCTTCTTCATAACCGAACGCGCCATGCAGGGGATTGAGATTCCACCGGCACACCAGAGGACCGGGCCACAGCGCCCGCAGGATCGGCAACTGTTCCGTGATCGGCGGCATTTTGGCGTGCAAACCCAGGCCGTAGGTCGTGCCGGTTTCGCGTAAAACGCTGGTGAAAAACGGTGTCAGCCATTGAGGGTCTCGCACTTCAACCGCCACGATCACGTCAGGCGCCTGCTCACGCACATAGCGGATGGCATTCAGCATCGCGTGCAGTCGTTCGATCAGCTCGGGCAATCGCTTCCACCAGGATGATGGCAACGGACTGATCTGAAACAACAGCACACCCAGTTTCGTTCCCAATCCCGCCAAGGCCGGTTCAACAAAATCCAGCCGCGCCCGCTCGAGATTCAGAAAATCGTCATTCACTTTTGTGCCACGACCAGCGCCATCCCGTAGCAGCGCATCCGTCACCAGTCCGGGCGCCTTGATCACGAAACGGAAATCAGCCGGCACTTGCGCCGCGAGTTCGGCAAACTGGGTTGTCGTCAATGGGCGATACAAACCGCGATCCAGACAAACCGTCTTCAGCAACGGATGTTGCGCATAGGCCGGCAAGCCATGGCGGGACAATATTTCTGCCGGATAATCGCGCTTCCAGACCAGACCGGTCCAGCCGGGATAGTGCCAGGAGGACGTGCCCAGCCGCAGCGTGGGCGGCAGCGACGCAGCCAGATCCAGCACTGCGGGTTCCGGCGTTGCCGCGCCTACTAATTCCGTTTCGGTCTCTGGAAAAAGCGCAGTTTGCATGAGCCCGCCCTGGCTTTATCTGCCGTTTTTATTCCCACTCAATCGTCGCTGGCGGCTTCGAGGAAATGTCGTACGTCACCCGCGACACGCCGGAAATTTCGTTGATGATCCGGCTCGACACCTTTTCCAGCAACTCATACGGCAGATGCGCCCAGCGCGCCGTCATGAAGTCGATGGTTTCCACCGCACGCAGCGCAATCACCCATTCATAGCGGCGGCCATCGCCGGTCACGCCCACCGATTTCACCGGCAGGAACACCGCAAACGCCTGCGCCGTCTTGTGATAGAAATCCGCCTTGCGCAGTTCTTCGATAAAGATATGGTCGGCGTCGCGCAGGATATCGGCGTATTCCTTTTTCACTTCTCCGAGAATGCGCACACCCAGGCCGGGACCGGGGAACGGGTGGCGGTACACCATGTCGTAGGGCAGGCCCAGCTCCACGCCAATCTTGCGCACTTCGTCCTTGAACAGTTCGCGCAGCGGTTCCACCAGCTGCATTTTCATGTGCTCGGGCAGACCGCCCACATTGTGGTGGGATTTGATCACATGCGCTTTACCGGTTTTGGAACCGGCGGATTCGATCACGTCCGGGTAGATGGTGCCCTGGGCCAGCCACTTGATGTTGTTGAGGCGGCTGCTTTCCACATCGAACACTTCGATGAAGGTGGCACCGATGATCTTGCGTTTTTTCTCCGGGTCTTTCACGCCCGCCAGCTTGCCCAGGAACAGATCCTCGGCGTCGACGCGGATCACGCGGATACCCATGTGCTGGGCAAACATCGCCATCACCTGGTCGCCTTCATTCTTGCGCAGCAGGCCGGTGTCGACGAACACGCAGGTGAGCTTGTCGCCAATCGCCTTGTGCAGCAGCGCCGCCACCACCGACGAATCCACACCACCGGACAAACCCAGCAGCACTTCGTCATTGCCCACCTGCGCGCGCACGCGGGCCACCATGTCGTCGATGATGTTGCCGGAATTCCACAGCGCCGCGCAGCCACAGATCTCGCGCACGAAACGCTTGAGCAGTTCACCACCCTGTTTGGTGTGGGTCACTTCCGGGTGGAACTGCACGCCGTAGAAACGCTTGTGTTTGTTTTCCATCGCCGCGATCGGGCAGCTGGCGGTTTCGGCGATGCAGTCGAAACCGGCAGGCAGTTGCGTCACCTTGTCGCCGTGGCTCATCCACACATCCAGCTTGTGGGTGCCGTCATGATCGTCGAGGCCGTCCAGCAAGGTGGAACCGTTGCGGGTGCGCACTTCGGCATAACCGAATTCACGCACGGTCGAGGATTCCACCTTGCCGCCAAGTTGCACCGCCATGGTCTGCATGCCGTAGCAGATGCCCAACACTGGCACGCCCAGTTCGAATACGACGGGATCGGCGCGGTAAGTGTCTGCAGCCGTGACGGTTTCCGGTCCGCCGGACAGGATGATGCCGCTGGGGTTGAAGGCTTTGATGTCCGCCGCGCCGGCGTCGCAGGCCCAGAGTTCGCAGTACACGCCGATCTCGCGTACGCGGCGGGCGATCAACTGGGTGTACTGGGCGCCGAAGTCGAGAATCAGGATACGGTGGGCGTGGATGTCGGTCATAAGTCAGATTCCGGTTGGGTCAGGCAGGTTGCGCAAGAGGTCAGGTGCCGGCTTGGATTTTTCAGACCGTCTGCCGCATGGATGCGGCAGCCGAGCGTACAGGGATGTATTCACCGCGTGTCTGAAAAATCCAAGCCGGCACCTGACCGTCCTCGATCAAAAACACAAACGCCTGACCCAGGGCCAGGCGTTCAGTAACATACTCGTTGCGCCTCAACCGCCTACGCGGTAATTCGGCGCTTCCTTGGTGATGGTCACGTCGTGCACATGGCTTTCCTTCATGCCGGCGCTGGTGATCTTCACGAAGGTGGGCTTGGTGCGCATGTCTTCGATATTGCCGCAGCCGGTGTAGCCCATGCTGGAACGCAGGCCACCCATCAATTGATGCACGATGGCGGAAATCGGGCCCTTGTAGGAAACGCGGCCTTCGATACCTTCCGGCACCAGTTTTTCCACACCCTGGGCAGCATCCTGGAAATAACGGTCGCTGGAACCTTGGGTCTGGGCCATCGCTCCCAGCGAACCCATGCCGCGATACGCTTTGTAATAGCGGCCCTGGTACAACTCCACCTCGCCCGGCGCTTCCTCGGTGCCAGCCAGCAGACTGCCCACCATGATGCAGTGGGCGCCGGCGGCAATGGCCTTGGCCAGGTCGCCGGAGTAGCGGATACCACCGTCGGCGATCACCGGCACATTCTTGCCTGCCAGCGCCGCCACCACATTCGATACCGCGGAAATCTGCGGCACGCCGATACCGGCGACGATGCGGGTGGTGCAGATGGAGCCGGGGCCGATGCCCACTTTCACGCCATGGGCACCTGCTTCCGCCAGCGCCAGCGCAGCGTCACCGGTAGCAATATTGCCGCCGATCACCTGGATGTCCTTGTAGGTCTGCGCAATCCAGCGCACGCGCTCGATCACACCCTTGGAGTGGCCGTGGGCGGTGTCCACCACCAGCACATCCACGCCAGCTTCCACCAGTGCCGCCACCCGTTCTTCGGTGCCCGCGCCGGTGCCCACGGCCGCGCCCACGCGCAGTCGGCCCTGATTGTCCTTGCAACCATTGGGGTAAGCTTCGGCTTTCAGGATGTCGGTGTTGGTGACCATGCCTTTCAGGTGGAAGTTGTTGTCCACCAGCAGGACTTTCTCGATGCGGTATTTGTGCAGCAGGGATTTGATTTCGTCGGTGCTGGTGCCCTCTTTGGCGGTTACCAGCTTGTCCTTCGGCGTCATGATGCTGGACACCGGCAGTTCATAGCGGTTTTCGAAGCGCAGGTCACGGCTGGTAACGATGCCCACCAGTTCCAGCCCTTTCACCACCGGCACGCCGGAGATCTTGTGGGCGTTGGTCAGCTCCAGCAGCTGGCCGATGGTGGCTTCGGGGTTGATGGTGATCGGATCACGCACCACGCCGCTTTCGTATTTCTTCACCAGCCGCACCTGACGGGCCTGTTCTTCCTCCGTCATGTTCTTGTGCAGGATGCCGATACCGCCTTCCTGGGCCATGGCAATGGCCAGGCGGGACTCGGTCACCGTATCCATGGCAGCGGAAATCAGTGGGATATTCAGGGTGATATCGCGGGTCAGCCGGGATTTCAGTTCGACGTCGCGGGGCAGGATGTCGGAGTAGCCGGGGATCAGCAGAACATCGTCGAAGGTAAGAGCTTCCTGGGCGATTCGCAGCATGGGTACCTGCCTGTGGGAGGGGGGAGGAGCGATTAAACGCGAAATTATAACAAAGCTGCGGGACGGTTTGGAATAAAGCTGCGCTGGCTGATTGTAAAGATAGGGCGCTCAGCCAGGCGTGGAAGATGAAGTCAGACCGGCGCCAGACTGAAGGTGCTGGTGAAACGACGCTCCGCTCCGGTGAAGGGGTCGGCGAATGTCAGGGCCTGCGCCAGTAGTTGCAGGGGCTGGCTGAAATCGCCGGGCTCACGCGGGGTTTCGCGGGGATAGTAGGGATCATTCAGGATCGGCATACCCAGCGCCGCCATGTGAATGCGCAGCTGGTGGGTTTTGCCGGTGACCGGGTACAGCCGGTACAAACCCAGGCCGTCGATCTGCTGGGCAAGCTCAATGCGGGTGATGGCATTCACCTCCCCCGCCCCTTCCTGCCGGCGATAGAAATCGGCAGCGGAGCCGATGTGGCTGGCGCGGGTGAGGGGGAATTCCAGCGCGCTGTTCAGCGGCGCCATCGCCAGGTAGACCTTTTCCACCCGCCGCTCGCGGAACAGCCGGTGGTAGGCGTCCCGCGCGCCCGGGTGCTTCGCAATCAGCACCAGCCCGGCGGTATCCCGGTCCAGGCGGTGCAACACTTCCAGATCGCCCTGCCCCCACTCGTGCCGCAGCCGGCTGATCAGGGTTTCATGCAGGTAACTGCCGGAGGGCACCGTGGGCAGGAAATGCGGTTTGTCCGCCACCAGCAGGTGTTCGTCCTCGTGCAGGATTTTATGCGGGAACGGCACCGGCAGCTCGGTTTCCAGTTCGCGGTAGTAGTACAGGCGGGTGCCGGGCCGATAGGGGGAATCCGGCGGGATGGGTTGGCCCTGGGCGTCGAACACGTCGCCACGCAACATGCGCTCGCGCCAGCGATCGGCGGCTATGGCGGGAAAGCGGGCAGCGAGAAATTGCAGCACCGACGACCAGCCCGGACCGGACGGATCAGGCGCCGGCAGGTAAACCGAATTGGGGCTGATACCGGCACGGACCGGCAGCACGGGAGTGACGCGTTTTTTTCGCACGGAAGCTATCTAGCCTGGGAATCGCCGTTATCTGGCCTGGAGAAAATGCCGGGCCGGCATTATCCCGCAACCGCGCCGCGATTACAGCCGCACCCGGTACACTTCTGCCAGCGACAGGCGGCCGGCCCGGGCCGCTTTCAGCGCATTGTGGGTGAGAGGTGTCATGCCGTCGTTAACTGCCTGCCGTTCAATCACATCCGCCGACACGCTTTGCATCACCAGCTTGCGCAGCTCCGGTGTCACTTCCAGCAATTCGTACACGGCCATGCGACCTTTCACGCCGGTCTGGTGGCAACGCTCGCACCCCTTGCCGACATAAAACACTTCGTCGATGCCCACCCCCAGCACCCGGCGGATCTCGGGATCGATCTCTTCCGGCACCTTGCAGTTGGGGCAGTTGCAGCGCGCCAGCCGTTGCGCCAGCACGCCGATCAGAGAACTGTTCACCAGATAGGGCTCCACACCGATTTCAATCAACCGCGTGACGGAGGTGGCAGCGTCATTGGTGTGCAGCGTGCTCAGTACCAGGTGGCCGGTAAGCGCGCTTTCCACCGCCATTTTCGCGGTTTCCTGGTCGCGGATCTCGCCCACCATGATGACGTCGGGATCGTGGCGCAGGATATGCCGCAACGCACGCGCGAAACTGTAGCCGGTGGAGTGATTCACCTGGATCTGGGCAATGCCGTCCATGTGATACTCCACCGGATCTTCCACGGTGATGATGTTGACGTTGCTCGCCTTCACATGATCCAGCGCCGTGTACAGCGTGGTGGACTTGCCGGACCCGGTGGGGCCAGTCACCAGAAAAATACCGCTGGTGCGGGTCAGCAGGTGACGCAGTTTCAGTGCGTCTCCCGCATCGAAACCGAGTTGCTCCAGATTCTTCAGCGCGAACTGGGTGTCGAGCAGGCGGATCACCACGCTTTCGCCATAAATGGTGGGAATCACCGACAGACGCAGGTCAACATGCTTGTCGAGATAGTGGATGCGGGAGCGACCGTCCTGAGGCAGGCGGTGTTCGGAAATATCCATGTTGCCGATGATCTTGATGCGGCTCACCACCGCCGGCAGCAGTTTCTTGCTGAAGGTGCGGATGCGCTGCAACACACCGTCGACGCGGAACAGCAGGTCCACCACGCCTTCGCGGGGGCGGATGTGGATGTCGGACGCCTCGCGCACCATGGCGTCGGCAATCACGGTCTGTACCAGTTGCACCACGGGGCGTTCGTTGCCCAGCTGCTCCTCGCTGTTGGCATCGACGTGGAAAGGCTCATCCCGCGACAGCACGGTCATACCGTCGAGCGCCGTCTGCACTTCCTGCACGCCGTAATAGGTGGTGATGGCGTAGGCGATATCGTCACCGGGCGCGATGCAGAACTCCAGCACCTTGCCGGTGAGGAAGCGCAGCATGTTGATGAGTTCAGTGTCGGTGGGATCGGACATGGCCACCAGCAGGCGGTCGTTGTCCAGCAGCACCGGAATCACCATGTGCTTGCGGGCAAATGCCGCCGGCACGCAGGGCAGCGCGCGGGGATCGATATCAAACTGGCGCAGGTTGATGAAGGGCACGCCGAAGCGCTCGCTCAGGGCCCGCAGCACCTGCTCGCGGGACGCCACGCCCTGCTGTTGCAGGATTTCCCCCAGCCGCTTGTGACTGACCTTCTGCTCGGCCAGGGCATCGCTCAGCTGCGCAGGGGTGATGGCCCCCATATCCAGCAGGATCTCACCCAGCGGACGTGCGGTGTAGCGGTAGAAAGCCTGGTGGTGATGGCGCAACTCTTCGGAGTTGGTGATGATGGGGTGAGCTGTCACGGGTGCATCGCTCGGCAGGGGCTGGGTCGACACCATGGGATTGGGCCTGTCCGGTTGGGAATGGGATTGGCAATATCTGAAGTATGGTTGAGATTGGGCGGGGCGCCATGGGGGGCGTGCCGAAGGGGATTAGGGCGAAGTGCAACGATGGGGAGCGGGAAATAATCGCGCCGGATGGGTTGGCTCACCCACCCGGCGCCGCACTTCTCAGTTGGCAGGCGTTTCAGTAGCGGGGGTTTCAGCGGCAGGCGCTGTGGTTTCAGCCGGAGCAGGCGCCGGAGTGGCCGGTGCCTTTTCCTTCTTGTCTTTCTTGCCACCGAACAGTTTGTCGAGCTGCTTGCCCAGTTCCTGGTTCACCTTTTCCTTCGCCTTCTGCTCGGCCTGCTGCTTCACTTCCGCTTCGCTGGCACCCTTGATGCCCAGTTTCTCGCCGAGTTTTTCCGTGGCCTTGTCACGCATGGCGATGCCGGCGGCTTTCTGCAGCACGCCGCCAAAGGCGCTCATGTCCGGACGGCACCAGTCCTGCACCGGGATGGCGGCGCTGCCCTTGCAGCGTACCGGCCATTCCGTGCCTTTCAGGTATTTGTGATCCGCCAGTGACGCCAGCACCACACCAAACCGGTAATCGAAACTCTGTTCCAGCATATCAATATCGCCCGTGGCGTTGAGTTGGCCGGCGTCGGTGTCGGCGTTCATCGCCGGGGTGATCAGGTGACCGTTTTCCACTTTCATATTGGCCAACATATTGCGAATTTGCGTGTCGCCTTTCAGGGCCTTGGGCAGACGGGTTTCATAGTCGGGCATCAGCAAGGTGAAATCGCCCAGCTTCTGTTTCAGCGCATCCACCACCACCTGGTTCAGGTTGACGCCGTGCAGCATACCGTCCGCCACATTCAGGTTGAGCTGGCCGAGGGCCTGCTTCAGCAGCGTGTCCATGTCGTTGCCGCTGGTGCGGGTGTCGAGCTTCACCGAGGATCGGCCGGTGAGCACTTCTGTTTCCACAAAGGGTTGCAGCAGATCGCCCAGCTGCAGATTCTGCAGATCGATATTGGTGGCGATTTGCGGTTGCGCACCGCGCACGTCCACGCCGGCAGAACCACTCAGGGAACCTTGCAGCAATTTCGCGCCCAGATTGCTCACCTGCACATCGCCATTCAGCGCCTTGATGCTGAGACCGATATCGCGCACCGGAATTTTCTTCACCACCACTTCGCCGGCGGAGAAGGTGCCGTTGATGTTGAGTCCACGCAACGGTTCCACCGGAATCAGGTCGCCGGCAGGAGCAGATGACGCGCCTGCCGCAGTGCCGGACCCGCCCGCACCGCCAGCGGCAACCTTGTCAGATGATTTCTTGTCGGCAGATTCCGGCGGCAGATAGCGGTCCGCATCCAGCTTGTCGAGTTTCAGGTTGAAACGCAGAGCCTGTGTGGCCACGTCGGTGATCGCGGCCTCGCCGCTCAGGGTGCTGTCGTCCAGTTTCAGTTGCAGGGGCGCGATGCGGATTTTTTCCGGCGTGCCGCTGAACGCCAGATCCGCCTTCACGTTGGTCATGGCGGCAGCGTCACTGGTAACGGGCGGTTCAATGCCCAGCGTTTTCAGCAAGGCTTTCAGATCGAAGCTGTCGGTTTTCAGCGTGCCCTTGAATTGTGGCGCACTGCTCACGGCACTGGCTTCCATCTGGGCGGTGGCCTGCACATTGGCGAATTCCAGTTTGGACAGTTTCACATCTGCCTTGTCGGCACCCTGGTCAAACTGCAGATCGCCCTGCACCACTGCCTTGACCGGGGCAGCGAAAATACCGCCCACAGTGGTATTCAGATCCAGATCGCTGGCGGCGAATTTCTTGCCGGCCAGATCAGCGCGCAGCTGGGTTTTCAGGTCCACGTCCAGATCCAGTTTGGCGTTGTCGCGCACCCGCGCCTGCAACTGCAGCGGAAACGCTTCGTCCAGATTCACGTCGGTGAGTTCCAGCAGCGGCAGATCCACGGTGTAGGCGGCCTTGGTCTGCTGGTCTTCGTATTTTATTTGCGAATCGCGCACCGTGATTTTGGGAATGCGAATGTCGGGGATGGCGGATGAGGATTCTTCGGTGGCAGCAGGTGACGTTGCCGTACCGGCGGGTACACCAGCCTGCGCGTCACTGGCACTGATGTCACCGGACGCTGCGGATGACTGCCAGTTGGTCTGGCCTTTTGCATCGACGATCAGGTGTGCCTTCAGGCCGCTGATGTCCAGACCATCCACATCGATTTTCTTCGACAGCAGCGGCAGCAGGCGCACGCCCACGGAAAACGCATCCACCTGCATCAGTTGCGGCGCATCGCTGCGCAGCGACAGCCCCACGTCATGGGCGCGGAAACCCAGCACCGGATAGAAACTCCAGCCCAGATCGCCGCCCAGTTTCAATTCCACACCGGCGCCTTCCCGCGCCATTTTGCTGATGTCTTCACGGTAATCGTTGGGATCGACCAGCACCACCAGCGCGCCCACGGCCAGCACCACCAGTGCCAGCACGCCAAGCAGCGCGAACAGAATCATGCGAACAGGACGCGACATAAGATTCACCTTTCCTTGAGCGACTTTAATTGCCGTCAAGGGTACACCAGTGAAAGGGCGATGCGTAGGGGGCGACCGGATACGGGAACACAACCGCGCGCCAGATCACATTGCGTCGCGGTTGTGCGGGTTCACCCTTGCGTTTTGCGGGCTTGCGTTTTGCGGAAATCTACAGCGCGTACATGAACGCCACCAGATCCTGCTTCTCCTGATCGTTGAGCTGCAGGCCCAGCACCAGATTGAAGAATTCCACGGTGTCGTCCAGGGTCAGCAGGCGGCCATCGTGCAGGTAAGTGGGCGAATCCTTGATGCCCCGCAGCGGGAAGGTCTTGATGGGACCATCGGCGCTGGCCAGACGGCCGTCGATGTCACGCGGTGCATAGAAACGTTCCACCTGCAGGTTGTGCATGCTGTTGTCGGTGTAGTAAGGCGGGGTGTGGCAGGTGGCGCACTGGCCTTTGCCGAAGAACACGGCTTCACCGCGTTTTTCCGCATCGCTGGCCTTGCTCTGGTCCAGCCGGCCGAACACATTCAGTTTCGGCGCCGGCGGGAAATCCAGTAACGCCTGGAATTCGCCCATGAAATGCACCTGGCTGCCGCGCTCCAGAATATTCACGCCTTTCTTGGTGGCAATCACCGGATCACCATCGAAATAGGCGGCGCGCTGTTCGAACTCGGTGAAATCCTCCACCGATTTCAGTGCCCGCTGCGAACCGAACAGACGCTGGACATTCACGCCGCGCAAGCTGGGCGTGTTGATGCGGTGACGGTGTTCCTGCGGGCGGATATCGCCCACCAGATGCGTGGCATCGTTGGTGTGACCATTGACGTGGCAATCGAAGCAGGCCACACCCTGACTCGGCTTGACGGTGCGGCGGTCGGCGGTGGCGTTGAATTGCTGCTGAGGAAACGGCGTCACCAGCAGGCGCACGCCTTCCAATTGCTTGGGATTGAGAACGCCGGAGAACAGTTCATAAAAATTGTGCAGCCCGATCAGTTTGCCTTTGCTCACGTCGCCCAGATCGGGTCGCGTGGTCAGAAATACCGGTGGCGGAAACTCCGGCAGGAAGCGCTCGTGCAAGACAAAGTCCAGATCGAAGCGGGTCAGATCACGCTCTTCCTGCTTCTTGGTTTCATCGATGGTGGATTTGGGAAACAGCATGCCGCCTTCGGCCTGATTCACGTGCGGCAAAGGCAGAAAGCCCTGCGGAAACAGGTTTTTTGCCTTGATCTGATCCGACGTCATGCCCGCCAGATCATTCCAGCCGGTGCCCTTGGGCAATTTCACCCGCACCCCCGCCTGCACCGCCTTGCCTTTCGACATGGTGACGCCCTTCGCCGGTTTGTCGCTCAGGTCATAGCGCAGCTCCAGCAGATCCCTGTGCTTTTTCTCCACCGCACTTTTGTTTTTTTCCATGCGCGATTTCACGGCATCGAAAGTTTCGCGGTCGTCGACGGGTGCATAGGAATTCGGCACAGCCGCCTGCAGGGGCGCCGCAAGCAGCGCGGCCAGCGCCACCGCTCCCGCCCGGTAACGGAATGACCCGGGCTTTAGATTCGCTCGTTTTAGCGACAGTGGTTTTCTCAACGGTGAATGCATGATCAATTCCCTCTTTTTTTGTCCATGTACAGGGAATTCTAACCAGCTGAAAAATCCGCGTGATTGATTGTGTGAATTACAGCGCGCCCAGTAGCGCCTGCTGACGGGAATAGCGACGAATGGCATCGGTTGCCGCCAGTGCCTGCTGCGCCAGTGCGACGATTTTTTCGCCTTCGGGTGTCACTTCCACCTGATGCCGGTTGCGGCGAAAAATGGTAATGCCGAGATAATCCTCGCATTTCTTCAACTGGTTGCTGAGGGTGGACTGGGTGACATTACAGCGCTCGGCGGCGCGGTGAAAATGCAGTTCCTCTGCCACGGCCACAATATAGGCCAGTTCCTTGAGGGTCATGATGCGCTCCATCTGTTGTTGGAAAATCAGGCAACTGCTGAGACTACATGACGAGGAATACCTGAATATAAAGAACCCTGGATGTCGGTCCAGGATGCAATGTGCAAATGAGGCTAGCTCCATGCTCATGATCCCGCCAATTGATAAAACTGTGGCTCAAGATAGTTTCAGTCAATGGAAGTTCACCGTCTGTACGCTTGCGTACCAACTGACCGTTTACAGCCGCGCCATCCGCCCCTAATCTGGGCCCTTCCCTCTTTAATAGTCTGGAGCAATCCCGTTGGAGCACACCGATTCTTTCCTCGGTTCCGCTGTCATTTTCCTGCTGGCCGCCGTATTTGCGGTGCCGCTGGCCAAACGCCTGCGGCTGGGGGCCGTGATGGGCTACCTGCTGGCGGGCTGTCTGATCGGGCCGTCGCTGCTGGGGCTGGTGGGCGATCCCGCCAGTGTGGGCCACATTTCCGAACTGGGCGTGGTGCTGCTGCTGTTCATCATCGGGCTGGAGCTGTCACCGCACCGGCTATGGGTAATGCGGCGCTCGGTGTTCGGTGGCGGTCTGCTGCAGGTGCTGCTGACCTGCGCCGTGCTGGGCGCTGTGGCACGCTGGGGTTTTGACCAGCACTGGAATGCGGCACTGGTGCTGGGCCTGGGGCTGGCGCTGTCGTCCACCGCGTTTGGCCTGCAGCTTCTGGCGGAAAACAAACAGCTCACCAGTCCCCACGGCCGGCTGGCGTTCTCCATTCTGCTGTTTCAGGACATCGCGGCCATTCCCCTGATCGCGGTGATTCCCCTGCTGGGCGACGTGCACGCCAGCACCGCCAGTGACGGCCTGCCGCCCTGGCTGAAAGTGATCGGCAGCGTGGCGCTGGTGGTTATCGGCGGGCGCTATCTGCTGCGACCGGTGTTCCGCATCGTCGCCAAAACCGGTCTGCCGGAAGTGTCCACTGCCACCGCGCTGTTGGTCGTTGCCGGTACCGCCTGGCTGATGGAACTGGCGGGCGTGTCGATGGCGCTGGGTGCTTTTCTCGCGGGTTTGCTGCTGGCGGATTCGGAATACCGCCACGAGCTGGAAGCGCAGATCCAGCCGTTCAAGGGCCTTTTGCTGGGATTGTTTTTCATCAGCGTGGGCATGAGCGCCGACCTGAATCTGCTGGTGAGTGAGCCGCTGCAGATACTGGGGCTGACCTGTCTGCTGATCGCACTGAAACTGCCAGTGCTGTATGCCGTCGCCTGCTTCAACGGCGGTCTGAACAAGCGCTCCGGCTTTCAGCTGGGACTGCTGCTGGCGGGCGGCGGTGAATTCGCCTTCGTGGTGTTCAAGCTGGCGCAGAACCAGGGCCTGTGGGACGCCGCCTTCAACAACCGGCTGGTGTTGTGCATCACCCTGTCCATGGCGCTGACACCGCTTCTGCTGCTGGCTGCGGGCCGCTGGCTGAAACCCGATCCGGTAGTCGCGCGCAAACCGCCACCGGAATACGAGCAGATCGACGATCACAAACCCCGCGTGGTGGTGGCCGGCATGGGACGGATGGGGCAGATCATCACCCGTATCCTGCGCGCGCAGCGGGTACCGTTCACTGCGCTGGACACGTCAGTGGACAGTATCGATCTGGTGCGCAGCCTGGGTTCCTTCCCGATTTATTACGGTGATCCGCTGCGGCCGGAGATTCTGCGCGCTGCCGGCGTGGCCGACGCTGAATTTTTCATCGTGGCCACCGATGATCCCGAAATCAATATCCAGACCGCGCGGCTGGTGCGCGAGCTGTTTCCTCATATCAAAATCATCGCCCGCGCCCGCAACCGCCGCCACGTATTCCACCTGCTGGACAGCAATGCCATGCCGGTGCGGGAAACGTTTTTTTCCAGCATGGAAATGAGCCGGCTGGTGCTGCTGGGGCTGGGGTTGACGGAGGAGCAGGTGCAGAGCCGACTGCGGCGTTTCCAGCGTCACGATGAGAACGTGCTGAAACAGCAGTACGCCGTGCACGGGGATCAGGATGCAGTGATGCAGTCTGCCCGCGAGGCCCGCGCCGAACTGGAAACCCTGTTCGAGGGGGATTTGCTGGAGGACAGGGCGGCAACACCCGCCACCGCTACTCCGCCCAGCGCTCCTTGATCTCCAGGATCGCCGCCAATTCTTGTTGCAGCAGTTCCACCAGTTGCGGATCGAAATGCTTGCCGCTCTGCTGGCGGATGTGTTCCAGCGCCTGTTCCACTGGCCAGGCTTCCTTGTAGGGGCGCTTGCTGGTGAGGGCATCGAACACGTCCGCCAGCGCCACGATGCGCGCTTCCACCGGAATGTCCTCGCCTTTCAACCCGTGAGGATAGCCGCTGCCATCCCATTTTTCGTGGTGGTACAGCGCCACCGAGCGCGCCAGTTCCAGCAGCTGTGAATCGCATTCCCCCAAAATCTCGGCGCCGATCAGCGGGTGGCGTTTCATGGCGGTGAATTCTTCGTCGGTGAGCTTGCCCGGTTTCAGCATGATGCGGTCGGGAATGCCGATCTTGCCAATGTCGTGCATGGGCGCGGCGTTGAGCAGATCCTCGGCCATGTCGGCGGAAAATCCCCAGGCCAGCGCCAGCACGCGGGAATAATGGCTCATGCGCATCACGTGCAGGCCGGTTTCGTTGTCCTTGTATTCGGCAGCACGGCCCAGGCGCTGGATGATCTGCAGGCGGGTGCGTTTGAGTTCGTCCGCCTGCACCAGCGACAGATGGGTTTTCACCCGCGCCCGCACGATGGCAGGCACCACCGGCTTGCTGATGTAGTCCACGCCGCCCACGGCAAAACCGGTGGTTTCATCCACGGCATCTTTCAGCGCGGTGACGAAGATCACCGGAATGCGCGCGGTGACAGGATCGGCCTTCAGCCGCTGGCAGGCTTCGAAGCCGGTCATGCCCGGCATCATCACATCCAATAAAATCAGGCCCGGCAGTTCCCGTGTGGCGAGGGCGATGGCGTCTTCGCCGCTTTTCGCAAACAGCAGGCGGTAGTCGTCCTGCAGGATCTGCTTGAGGACTTTCAGGTTGGTGGGCTCGTCGTCCGCCACCAGGATTTTGGGGCGCTGTTCGTGCAGGGGCAGCAGGGACTGGGTCATGGATGTGTCACCGTTTCATTTGCCATTGCATCAGAGTTCGGACTGCAGTTGATCCAGCGCGGTAAGCGCCAGATCGAAATCAAAATTGTGGAAAGCGTCGGATATGTGTTGCACCCGATCGGACAGCGACAGCGGTTGCAGCCGGATCAGTTCCGCCAGGGCCAGGTCGTCCCATTCGCTGGCAGCGGCGGCCTGGCGCAGTTGATCGAGCGCAGCCTGAAATGCCTGCGGGTCGGGGCTGGTGGGATTGGCGGTTTCCGGTGGTGGCGGTTGCAGTTTCCGCAGCAGCGTGGCCAGTTCGGCGCCGAAGCGCGGCAGGGCCTGGGCCAGCCGGTCCACCGCGTCGGCGCAAGCGTCGGCATCACGCTGCAAAGCCGCCCGTTCCAGTTGGCCCAGCGGTTCCACCAGACCGTCAATTGCCAGGTTGGCGGCAACGCCCCTGGCGCCGTGGGCGCGCTGGGCCAGCGATGCGAAATCCTGCTGGTGTTGCAGGGAATCCAGATCCAGCGCCAGGCGGCCATAGTGGATGGCGAAGGTGGTCAGCTCGCGGACATAGATAGCCGCGTCGCCCCAGCGTTTCAGGCCCTGCTCCCACCTCAGCACACTGTTGCCGGTGCCAGCGGCCATGTGCGGCAGGGGGGCCGGCACCGTGATGCCCAGCACCCGGGCGATTTCACGGTTCAGGTTGTCCAGTTCCACCGGCTTGCTGGAAAAACCGTCCATGCCGGCGTCGCGGGCGGCCAGTTTGTCTTCTTCCAGCACGCTGGCGGTGAGGGCAATGATGGCGCTGGGGCGTTCACCCTGTTGCCGTTGCCAGTCGCGGATACGGCGCGCAGCCGCCAGGCCGTCCAGACGCGGCATCTGCATGTCCATCAGGATCAGGTCAAAGCGCTGTTGCATCACCTGCTCGACGGCTGCGAGCCCGTCGTGGGCGCTGCTGACCCGGTGCCCGGCCTTGCCCAGCAGCAGGATCAACAGGTCGAGATTTTGCTGGATGTCGTCCACCGCCAGCACGTTCAGTGACGGCAGGCGCACACCGCTGTCAGGGACAGTGGCATCGGCCTTGCGGCCGGCGGGCAGCGGCAGGCAGAACTCGAAACAGCTGCCCTGTCCCGGCGTGCTGCGGACGCGAATCCATCCGCCCATCAGTTCCACCAGTTGCTTGCTGATGGTGGTGCCCAGGCCGGTGCCACCAAAGCGTCGGCTCATGGAGGCGTCGGCCTGGGTGAAGGGTTCGAAGATGGAGTCAATGCGGTCGGGTGCGATGCCAATGCCGGTGTCGGTAATGCGGAACAGCAGGTAGCCGGGCTGATCCGGCTGTACGTCAATATCCACCTGGCCCTGCTCGGTGAATTTGATGGCGTTGCCGACGAGGTTGGTGAGCACCTGGCGGATGCGGTCCGGTGCGCCCACGAAATGATCCGCCAGTGCCGGATGCAGATTCAGGTTCAGCGCCAGCCCCTTGCGCCGGGCCTGCATGCCGAGGGTGGACAGCACCGCGTCCAGCAGTTCCGGCAGCGAGAAATCCAGGGATTCCAGCACCAGCTTGCCCTTTTCCAGTTTGGCGCTGTCGAGGATGTCGTTCAGCAGGTGCAGCAGGGAGCGCGCCGCACTGCTGATGATGGACAGGTGACGATGCTGTTCCGGATTCAGGGTGGTGCCCATCAGCACGTCGCTGAAGCCGATGATGGCATTCATGGGCGTGCGGATTTCGTGGCTCATGTTGGCGAGGAACGCACTGCGCGCAGCGGCGGCCTGCTCCGCCCGCTCCTTCGCCTGGAACAGTTCCTGTTCCATTTCCTTGCGCCGGGTGATGTCCATCAGGAAGCCGTCGAGCCACTGCGGTTTGCCGTTGTCATCGAACACGCAGCTGCCGGTGTCGAGTATCCAGCGCACGCGGCCGTCGCGGTGGCGGATGCGGTATTCCAGGTGGAAGGGGGTCAGGTACTGTTCCAGATTCTGCACCAGTGCCTGGTCTTCGGGGATCACCAGATCGGAGTAACTGCGGGGTGGATCGGGTAGCTGGAAATCCGTCGGCGGGTAGCCGGTGATGGCGTCGATGGCGTCGCTGATGAAAATCATGGGCCAGCGTTCTTCCAGCAGGCAGCGGTAGGCGGCGCCCGGAATATTGCTGACCAGGGAACGCAACTTGGCTTCGTTTTCCGTCAGGGCCTGCTCCATGGCGACCCGCGCGCTGATGTCGGTGACGAAGCCGACAAACCAGTCTTCTTGTGGTAGGCGCACATGGCCGATGGCCAGCCGCATCGGGAACTGGCGGCCTTCCTTGTGCATGCCTGTCACCTCGCGGCCGACGCCGATGATGTGGGCGACGCCGGTTTTCTGGTAATTCGCCAGGTAGCCGTCGTGGTTGCTGCGGAAAGGTTCGGGCATCAGCATGTTGACGTTGCGGCCCATCAGTTCGGTGCTGCTCCAGCCGAAGATCTGCTCCGCCGCGTGGTTGGCGCCCATGATGCGGCCGCGGGTGTTGATGGTGATGATGCCGTCCACCGCCGTGTCGAGGATCGCCCGCAGGCGTTCTTCACTGGTGCGGGAGGTCTGGCTCAGTTCACGGTATTTCAGCAGCAGGTCCACCGCCACCACCAGGCTGGTGATCATCACGGTGGAGACGGCGACGCCGATGGCCAGTAGCAGGGGTTGGGACGCACCGTCGCTCAGCTCCAGCCCCAGTGGCGGTACAAAGCGGGCGGCGGCCATGCCGGTGTAGTGCATGGCGGAAATGGCAATCCCCATCACCGCGCCGCTGAGCATGTCCAGCCGCAGCGGTGTGAGGGCGCCACTGCCCAGCTGACGCAGGCCGAAGCGAATCCACAGGGCCAGCATGGCCAGCACCACCGCCACCAGGATCGACAGGGAGAAAATCCAGGGGTCGTAACGCAGAGCCGGCGCCATCACCATGGCCCCCATGCCCAGGTAATGCATGGTGCCGATGCCCGCTCCCATCAGTACACCACCCACGGCCAGTTCGTTCATGGTGATCTGCGGGCGGCTGTTCAGGTTCAGCGCCACCCAGGACGCCGCCACGCTGGGCAGCATCGACAGCAGGGTGAGGCTGGGTTCGTAGGTCACCGGCGTACACAGATCGAACGCCAGCATACCGATGAAATGCATCGACCACACGCCGCCCCCCAGCGCCACACTGCCCGCCAGCAGGATGGGCATGCTGCGCCGACGGGACTGGGCGTGCCGGGCCTGGGTCGCCAGGTGCAGCGCCATGCCCGAGGTGAACATGGCAATGATCACCGACAGCGCTACCAGCCAGGGCTCGAAGCGGCCATAGATCAGCAGGCTGTCATCGGGATATTCAAAGAAGTAGGTCAGCCAGTTCATGCCCTTTACCGGGGTGTTGGATATTCAACGCGCAACATATTAAAGGTATAGCTGACGGACACAGGGTTCGCGCCCCATGTTTCGCCGCATATCCCTGCAACATCGGATTTCCCGGCGTGGTGGAAATCAGCTGGGATTTTGTGCAAGTGAAATAAAACGTTCACCACTCTCCGGGCTTGCTGATCAGCGCTTGGCCAAAGCCTACGTGCGACAGCGCACCGACGTTGCGGTCAGCGCTCTATAAGGTGGCCGCAACGGCTTTCGGCAATATCGCGGAAGGCCTGCTTGACCGGAGGTCAACATGAAAAAGTCCAGCGATCGGACCGAGCAACCCGTCCACGGCAACAGCCCTGCGCAAAACCCGTCAGCTCCTACCACTTATTCCGTCGACCCGACTCAACGCCCCCCCCGGGGTTACGACGTAATCCGTCCGCCACAACCATTGCCCGCTGAATTGCAACCAACTCCCCAGCAACAACAACAGGGCATACCCAGTGCGGACGAACTCAAAGGCAAATGGAAGCAGCACGTAGGTGCCGCCAAAATCGTCTGGGGCAAACTGACCGAGGACGAGCTGCTGAAACTGGAAGGCCGTCAAGAAAAGCTGGCCGGTCTGGTGCAGGAACGCTACGCCATCACCCGCGACGAAGCGGAAAAGCAAGTCAAAGCCTTTTACGAAAGAAACAAGATTTGAATCCAGCTTGCCTGCCGCTGCACTTCAGGGTGACGGCAGGTATTTCTGTCTGCGATTTTCACGAGCACTCAATCATTTCCGTACGGAGAAATACCATGTCCATTATTCAAACCCGCAACTTCATGCGTGCATCCGCCCTGGCACTGGCCATCGCGGCCACCAGCAGCGCGGCCCTGGCCGCCGACGGCAAAATGTCCCAGGACGTTTCCGATGCCCGCCAGGAAACCCAGATCTGGACCACTTACGCCCTCAGCCCCCATCTGCGCGCATTCGATCTGAAAGTGTCGGTCCACAACGGCAAGGCCGTGC
The DNA here is from genome assembly GCA_013178375.1 of Gammaproteobacteria bacterium. Lineage (GTDB taxonomy): Bacteria > Pseudomonadota > Gammaproteobacteria > Pseudomonadales > Ketobacteraceae > Ch67. Next base: position 51,765 of record JABLXQ010000027.1, on the reverse strand, counting down.
TGACTGGCAAGGCCGACGAGGCAGTCAACAAGGAACTGGCGGAGCAAATCGCGCTGGGCGTTGACGGCGTCAAGGAAGTCGACAACCAGATTGTGGTGCAGGCCGATTATGTGCCACCGAAAAAAACCGCCGACCGCGGCTATGGCGAAGTGATCGATGACGCGTCGATCAATGCTGCCGTCAAATCCAAACTGTTGTGGAGCAAACATACCGACGGACTGAGCACCAACGTCGACACCAAGGCCGGTCAGGTGACGCTGCGTGGCACCGCCAACAGCAGTGAAGCCAAGGAACTGGCAGGCCGGCTGGCGCTGAACACCGATGGTGTGAAGGCGGTGGACAACCAACTGGTCGTCAAGAATGAAAAACCAGGCATCGCCGACAAGACCAAGAGTTCCGCGAACACTGCCGAGCAGAGCATCTCTGACACCTGGATCACCACCAAGGTGAAATCCTCGTTCATGTACTCCAATAACGTCGATGCTTCCGATATCGAGGTGGATACCAAGAACGGTATTGTCACCCTGACCGGCAAAGTTGACAGCGGTGCAGAGCAGGCACTGGCAGTGGAAATCGCGGAAAATATTCGCGGCGTAAAAAGTGTCAACGCGAAAAAACTGACGTCGGAAGGCCCGCAGGTTTCGATGCACGAACGCGAATAAAAATATCAGACCGGCGTTGTGTCTGGCGTCACGGCCCGCAGCATTTTGAACAGGGTACGTTGACGCACAGACTGCCGGTCCGGTATGGCGCATGGTAACAGGCAAAGGAATGCCGATTCTTTCCAGTACACCAGCAGGAGCGCGCGCCGCTATGAATACCATGATCCGATTCAATCCCGCCGACCTGCGCGGTCTGGCCCGTCTCACGCTCGATGCGGTGGCGGGGCTTGCACGAATGACGCAGCGGGCCGGCGCACTTAAGTGGTCGATGAACAATTCAATCAGCAGTTCAATAAGCCTTTCAATCAAAGTACCACGCAACCAGGCGCCCAGCTCGCGCCGGCGCGAAGCTTTGCTTGCAGCGCTGAACGGCGTGCTGGGCGACCATCTGGTGGATACCGGCAACCCGCTGGCGATTGCCATGCGGCTGCGCCACCGGGGCCAACCCCTGACACTGGACGCGTCGGCACTGGCCGCCACCATTCCCGAACCGAGTGGCAAATTGCTGGTGCTGGTGCACGGCCTGTGCATGAACGATCTGCAATGGTCAGCGCCGGCGCAGCACAATCAGCTTCAGCATTCCCCTGCTGATTCGTCCTCACCTGCTTCCACTGCCGATTGCGATCACCATGCACACGATCATTACGCCCAACTGGGCTATCAAACGGTCTGCCTGCATTACAACAGCGGCCGCCACATCTCCACCAATGGGCGCGAGTTCTCTGCGCTGATGGACGCGCTGATTCACCACTGGCCGGTGCCGGTGGAGGAACTGGTGATCATCGCCAGCAGCATGGGCGGACTCGTCACCCGCAGCGCCTGTCATTACGGCGCCATTGCCGGCCACCGCTGGTTGCCGCATCTGCGCAAGCTGGTGTTTCTCGGCACGCCGCACCACGGCGCGCCACTGGAGCGCGGCGGCAACTGGGTGGACACCACCCTCGGCGCCAGCCGCATTACCGCACCGCTGGCGCGCCTGGGAAAAATCCGCAGCGCCGGCATCACCGACCTGCGCTACGGCAATCTGCTGGACGAAGACTGGCAGGGTTACGACCGCTTTGAAGGTGGCGATCATCGGCAGTTTGTGCCCCTGCCGGCGGGCGTGCAATGTTTCGCTATCGCCGCCACCGCCGGCCACCGTTCCGGCGATCTGGGTGACCGCCTGCTGGGCGACGGCCTGGTGCCGGTGGACAGCGCCCTGGGCCGTCACCGTGAACCGGCGCGCAACCTCGCCATTCCACCCGCGTGTCAATGGATCGGTTACGGCATCAACCATCTTGAAATGCTCACTCAGCCCACCGTACTGGAACAGGTCCGGCGCTGGCTCGTGCCCCCGACGACACGGCAGGCACCTGACGGCGACTTTGTTGAACCGCAGAAGGAAGCCTTCCAACATGCTCTCTGATTTAACCACTGTGCTGTTGATCGAAGACAATGCCACCGATGCCAGCCTGATCCAGCAGGCGCTGGCCAATGCCACGGACAGCCGGTTCAAGGTGGAGTGGGTGACACGGCTGGCGGAAGCGCTGAAACGGCTTGAACTCAGCCCAATCGATGTGGTTCTGCTGGACCCAAGATTGCCCGACTGCGAGGGCGTCGGCGCCTTTGACCAGGTGTTCAAGGCCGCGCCGGATTCCCTGATCCTCCTCCTGGGCGCGGCCGATGACGAAACCATTGTGCGCACCGTCACCAAGGCCCCGGTCGATACGCACTGGCTGCCACGCGCACTGCATTACGTCAACACCCGCAAAGCTACGGAACATGTGCTGCGGGCAGCGGAAGAAGCGCTGTTCGAAGCAAAGGAACGCGCCCAGGTCACTCTCAACTCCATCGGCGATGCGGTGCTGACCACCGATCTGCAGGGCAACGTGACCTATCTGAATCTGGTGGCAGAGGAAATGACAGGCTGGCCCCGCGAAGAAGCGCTGGGGCATCCGCTGGCCGAGGTATTCCGCATCATCGATGGCACCACCCTGCAGCCTGCAACCAATCCGGCGGAGCGTGCCATCCGGGAAGACCGCACTGTGGGCCTGGCCGCCGACTGCGTGCTGATCCGCCGCGATGGCTTCGAATCCGCGATCGAGGATTCTTCCGCGCCGATTCACAACCGGCTGGGTCAGGTATCCGGCGCCGTGATCGTGTTTCGCGATGTCACCCAGTCGCGGGCCATGGCCCAGAAAATGGCGCATCTGGCCCAGCATGATTTTCTCACTGGCCTGCCCAACCGGTTACTGCTGACGGAACGGCTGGCACAGGCCATCGGTCTGGCCCACCGCCACAAAAAACAGGTGGCGCTGATGTTTCTGGATCTGGATTTTTTCAAACACATCAATGATTCGCTCGGTCATGCCATTGGCGACCGTCTGCTGCAATCGGTCGCGGCACGTCTGGCTGGCTGCATCCGCGCCACGGACACCCTGTGCCGCCAGGGCGGCGACGAATTCGTGGTTTTGCTGGCGGAAATCGAACAACCGCACGATGCGGCGCACGTTGCCAACAAGTTGCTCAATACGCTGGCGGCGCCTCACATGATTGGCGGACACGAATTGCATGTGACGCTCAGCATCGGCATCAGCATCTATCCGCAAGACGGCAGAAGCGTCGACACGGTGATGCAAAATGCCGACACCGCCATGTATCACGCCAAGGCCAGCGGCAGAAACAATTACCGGTTTTTCAAGGCCGACATGAACACCCGTGCCGTGCAGCGTCTGATGGTCGAAGGCAATCTGCGCCGCGCACTGAAGCAGCGGGAATTCGTGCTGCACTACCAGCCCCAGATCGATCTGGATTCAGGCCTGATGTCCGGTGCCGAGGCACTGATCCGCTGGCAGGACCCGGTGCAAGGGTTGGTGTATCCGGCGGAGTTCATTCCCGTCGCAGAAGAATCCGGACTCATCGTGCCGATTGGAAAGTGGGTGCTGCGTGAAGCCTGCCTGCAGATACGCTCATGGCTGGATGCCGGCCTGCCCGCTGTACCGGTAGCGGTGAATGTTTCGGCAGTGGAACTGCGCAGCAAAAATTTTGTGGCAGACGTTGCCCAGATCCTGCGTGAAACCCGGGTGGAGGCCCGCTACCTGGAACTGGAATTGACTGAAAGCGTGCTGCTGCAGGATGCCGATTCCTCGGCGGAGATACTGGACGAACTCAAGGCCATGGGCGTGCGGATCGCCATGGATGATTTCGGTACCGGCTATTCCAGCCTGAGCTATCTGACGCGCTTTCCAATCGATGTTCTGAAAATCGATCAATCCTTTGTCGGCAAGATCGATACCCATCCGGATGATGCCGCTATCGTCAGCGCTGTGATCAGCATGGGCCGCAGTCTCAACCAGCAGATCATTGCCGAGGGCGTGGAAACCAGTGCGCAACTGGATTTTCTGCGTGCGCAAAAATGCGACACCGGACAGGGCTACCAGTTCAGCCATCCGCTGTGCGCCGACGATTTTGGCCGCTTGCTGACGCCAGAAACCGGCACCCCGCGCCAACAACCGCTGGTGAGCTGAGCGTACGCCTTTATGTGCAACACCGCCGCCTTATGTGCGCCGCCGAACCGACAGCGGGCGCGCCAGACTTTAATCTGATCACAGTCGACGACACGCAGGAACGCCGTCCACGCTGGCCACCCAACCACGACGACTCAACAGGGAGCAAGCAATGGCAAGCCAAGCCGCTTTTACCGATATCAAGACACTGCGCAGCGACGCCCGCAAAAACACCGAAAATGGCGCTGTCACCGCGGGTTACGGTGCCGACCGCCAACTGGTGCTGAAACTGCTGAATGAAGCGCTCGCTACCGAAATCATCTGTGTACTGCGCTACCGCTGTCATTACTTCATGGCAAAGGGCATTCACGGCAAGGTCGTCGCGTCAGAATTTCTGCTGCATTCCAACCAGGAGCAGGCCCACGCCGATCTGCTGGCGGAGCGCATCGTGCAACTGGGCGGCGAGCCGGATCTCTCGCCAGACAGTTTGACCGACCGCAGCCACGCTGAATTCGTGGTAGGCCACACCCTGCTGGAAATGATTCGCGAGGATCTGGTGGCGGAACGCATCGCCATCGACAGCTATCGCGAAATGATTCAGTACCTCGCCGACCTCGACCCCACCACCAGCCACATGCTCAAGGGCATTCTGGCGGTGGAAGAACAGCACGCCGAAGAACTGGCCGATCTGATGGAAGGCCTGCATGCATGACCGCACCAACGGGCGGTTATGCCATTCTGGATGTCGCGGGCGTGGTTCACCACGCCCGCTGAACGTCTCCACCCGGCAAGATTTCCGGCTCTTGCAACCAGGCGAGAACCATGAATCCAGGAATTCCGTTCACCGATTTTTTCCGCACTGCCAGCACCTGGTTCAAATCATCGCAACCTGAGGAGCAGACGCCGCTACGAGCGGAATTGCTCAGTGCCGACCAGATGGCGTTACGCGCCAAAACCCTGGCGGGCGAGCATGAGCTGAATCCGTCCCGCACGCCGGATCTGTTGCTGAAGCGGCTCGACGCCAACGAGCAGGTGCTGATCGGTACCTGCAAGTTGTTGATGGCGACCCTCAAGGCCAAGCAGCGTGTCGCACCGTCGGGTGAATGGCTGCTCGATAATTTCTATCTGATCGAAGAACAGATCCGCACCGCGCGCCGCCACCTGCCCAAAGGTTACAGCCGCGAACTGCCGCGTCTGGCGCAGGGCGCATCCCGTGGCCTGCCGCGCGTGTATGACATCGCGCTCAACGCGATTTCCCACGGCGACGGTCGTGTCGATGCCGAAACCCTCGGCCGTTTCGTCGCGGCGTATCAAACGGTCACGCCGCTCACACTGGGGGAACTCTGGGCCATTCCCATCATGCTGCGGCTGGCGCTGATCGAAAATCTGCGCCGCGTCAGCGCCCGCATCACCGCCGCGCGTCTGCATCTGAACCAGGCGCAGGACTGGGCCAGCCAGATGATGGCCATCGCCGAAAGCGATCCGAAAAATCTGATCCTGGTGATCGCCGACATGGCGCGTTCAGACCCGCCCATGGCGAGTCCGTTCGTGGCGGAACTGGTGCGCCGGCTGCAGGGGCACGGCCCGGCCCTGGCGCTGCCGCTGACCTGGATCGAACAGCGGCTGGCGGAATCCAGCCTCACCATCGAGCAGATGGTGCAGACTGAAAATCAGCAGCAGGCCGCGGATCAGGTGTCCATCAGCAATACCATCGGCAGCCTGCGCTGGCTGGCTGCCATGGACTGGCGCGAGTTTGTGGAAACCCACAGCTGTGTCGAACAGGTGCTGCGCCAGGACAGCAGCGGCATGTACGGCAGCATGGATTTTGCCACGCGCGATCGTTACCGGCAGGTGATCGACCGGCTGGCAAAACGCAGTTCGATGTCGGAAGCCGATATCGCCCGCACCGCCATCGGGCTGGCCCGCGACAGCGCGAAAACAGACAGCACGAAAAAAAGCAGCACTGAAAAAAATGGCGACCACACTGCCGCCACCCACGTTGGTTTTTACCTGATTGATCGCGGACGGCGACAACTGGAAGCCGCCGTTGCTGCGCGCCGTTCCCTGTCTGTGCTGTTGCGCAGCATTCCCGGCCAGGCTCCGCTCGCCCTGCATCTGGGCTGCATTGCGCTGCTGACCACGCTGTTCACCCTGTTGTTGCTGGCGCTGGCGCACGGGGCCGGTGTCGACGGCTGGCGTCTCGGATTGCTGGGCGCGCTGGCCGCGCTGGCATCCAGCCAGCTGGCGTCGACCCTGGTGAACTGGATCGCCACGCTGCTGGTGGAACCGCAACGGCTGCCACGGATGGATTACGCCAAAGGGTTGCCGCAAGAGATGCGCACGCTGGTAGTGATTCCAACCCTGCTGAGCAGTGCCGACAACACCGAGCATCTGCTGGAAGCGCTGGAAGTGCGGTTTCTCGGCAACCGCGACGAGCATCTGCATTTTGCGTTGCTGACGGATTTCCGCGACGCGGCGGAAGACACGCTGAACGAAGATGAGCCGTTACTGCGGCAGGCACGCAGCGGCATCGAAAAGCTCAACGCGAAATACCCAGTCACGCAACCGGCACCCGCCGGTGGTGACCGCTTCTTTCTGTTTCATCGCCCACGCTGCTGGAACGCACAGGAACAGGTGTGGATGGGTTACGAACGCAAACGCGGCAAGCTGGCGGATCTGAATGCGCTGTTGCGCGGCCACGGCAGCAGCCGTTTTTCACTGATCGTCGGCGATATCGAGGCACTGTCGCCGGTGAAATATGTGATCACGCTGGACACCGACACCCAATTGCCACGGGACTCGGCGCGCCAATTCGCCGCCGCCATGGCGCATCCGCTCAACCAGCCCCGCTATGATGAAAAGAAGCGGCGCGTTACGGGCGGCTACGGCATTCTGCAACCACGCATGGCCGCCAGCCTGTCGGGCGTAAACCGGTCCCGCTATGCGCAGCTGTGCGGCGAGGAGCCGGGCATCGATCCCTACACCCGTTCAGTATCCGATGTGTACCAGGATTTATTTGGCGAAGGCTCGTTCATCGGCAAGGGCATCTACGATGTGGATGCGTTCGAACATGTGCTGAAGGATCGTCTGCCGGAAAACCGCATTCTCAGCCACGACCTGCTGGAAGGTTGCTATGCCCGCTCGGGATTGCTGAGCGACGTGCATTTATACGAGGAATATCCGGCGCGCTATGACACCGACATGTGCCGGCGCGAGCGCTGGATTCGCGGCGACTGGCAGATTGCTCACTGGCTGTTGCCACGGGTGCCTGCGTCCCAGGGCCGCACCCTGAAAAATCCGCTGTCGGCGCTGTCACGCTGGAAAATTTTCGACAACCTGCGTCGCAGCATGGAACCGCTGGCGCTGATGTTTCTGCTGCTGGCGGGCTGGTGGCTGGTGCCGGATGCCGGCGTCTGGACCTTCGCAGCCGTCGCGATTCTGCTGCTGCCACCCTTGCTGACCGGGCTGGTGGCCGCCTGCCGCAAACCAAAAGAAATGTTGTTGCTGCACCATCTGCACGCAGTGTTGCGCGGCACCGGGCGCAGCCTGGGTCAGGCCGGATTCCGGCTGGCCTGCCTGCCACACGAGGCGGTGTTCAATCTGGCGGCCATTCTGCGCAGCGCAGGGCGCATGCTGATCACCCAGCGCGGACTGCTGGAATGGTGCACCTACGCCGATCAGAAGACGCGCTGCGGTGTTGGTTTCATGGGGGCGTTCTGCACCATGTGGGCTGCGCCGGTAATCGCGGGTGTCAACCTGGCGGGACTGGCACTGCTGTTCCCGAGTTTGCATCCATTGTCGCAACCGCTGTTACAACCATTGTCGCAACCGGGCCTGTTGATAGCCACGCCGATCCTGGTGCTCTGGTTTTTTTCTCCCGCCGTCGCCTGGTGGCTGAGCCTGCCGCAACCGGATCGCGAAGCAAAACTGAACGCCGAGCAAACCCGTTTTCTGCAGCGCATCGCACGCAAATCCTGGGCCTTCTTCGAACATTTCGCGGGCGCCACCGATAACTGGCTGGTGCCGGATAATTTTCAGGAACACCCCGGACCGGTCATTGCCCACCGCACCTCGCCCACCAATATCGGCATGTCGCTGCTGGCCAATGTGTCCGCCTGCGATTTTGGTTTTATTCCGGCGGGCACGCTGCTGCAACGCACCGCGAACTGCTTTCACACCCTCGACCAGCTGGAACGGCACCGCGGCCATTTCTACAACTGGTATGACACGCTGACACTGAAACCGCTGCATCCGCGCTACATCTCGTCGGTGGACAGCGGCAATCTGGCGGGGCATCTGCTGACCTTGCGGGTGGCGCTGCTGGATCTGCCGGAGCAGAAAATCCTGCACCCGCTCCTGTTTGCAGGGCTGCTCACCACGCTGGATATTCTGGCGGACGCCATCGCTGTTCTCAACGCCGTATCAAACAGCACCACTGCAGCGACGACACAAAACGCACTCCAGCAGCTGCGCGCGCTGCTGATCGCTGCCTGCGCGCAACCACCCACCAATCTTGCAGCCGTTGTGCAGCAACTGGCGCCAATGACACGCAGCGCCGGTGAACTGGCTGCCAGCCTCGCGCCCGACACCGACGCCCGCATCTGGGCCGACGACCTGCAGCAGCAATGTCATTCCGCGCTGGAAGAACTGCGTTTTCTCGCGCCCTGGCTGTCCCTGCCTGCCACTCCCGTCAGCCTGAGTCTTTTTGCGAACGACACCGACATTCCAAATTTACGCGAGCTGATAAAACGCAACGCCGCGCAACTGGCCGCCATCGACGCACGCCTGCAATCGCCCGCAACAGCCGCACCGGTGACAGCCGACGAAACCACCTGGCTGAGCGCACTGCACGAACTCACCCAGACCAGCACCGAACACGCCACCCATCGCATCGCCCACGCCGAACAGCTGGCACAGCAGGCGTTCGGATTCGCGGCGATGGAATACGAATTTCTCTACGACAACACGCGGCATCTGCTGGCCATCGGCTACAACGTCGACGACCTGCGCCGTGATACCAGTTTCTACGATCTGCTGGCATCGGAAGCGCGCCTGTGCAGTTTCGTCGCCATTGCCCAGGGCAAATTGCCGCAGGAAAGCTGGTTTGCGCTCAGCCGCCTGCTCACCACGGCGGGCGGCGAACCGGTGCTGGTTTCGTGGAGCGGCTCGATGTTCGAATACCTGATGCCGATGCTGGTGATGCCCACCTACACCGGCACGTTGCTGGATCAGACTTGCCGGGCCGCCGTGACGCGGCAGATTGCATACGGCAACCAGCGCTCGGTGCCCTGGGGCGTATCGGAATCCGGCTACAACACGGTGGATGCCAGTCTCAATTACCAGTACCACGCTTTTGGTGTGCCGGGACTCGGCCTCAAGCGCGGGCTGGCGGAGGATCTGGTGATTGCGCCCTATGCCTCAGCACTGGCCTTGATGGTGGCGCCGGAAGCCGCCTGCACCAATCTGCAACGGTTGGCGGCAAACGGGATGGAAGGCCACTACGGCCTGTATGAAGCCGTCGACTACACACCAGCGCGATTGCCGCGCGGACAGTCCAGCGTGGTAGTGCGTTCGTTCATGGCCCACCACCAGGGCATGAGTCTGCTGGCGCTCGCGTATCGTCTGCTCGACCGGCCCATGCAGCGGCGTTTCGAATCCGATCCGCTGTTCCAGTCCGCGTTGTTGCTGCTGCAGGAACGGGTGCCGAAAACCTCGGTGTTCCAGCCGCACATCGACGAGCTTGCCGAAGGCGGCGCGTTGTTCGACGAGGCGGAAATTTCCATTCACGCGCCCATCGGCGCCGACACGCCCACACCGGAAGTGCATCTGCTGTCGAACGGTCGCTACCACGTCATGCTCACCAACGCGGGCGGTGGCTACAGTCGCTGGAAAGATCTGGCGGTCACCCGCTGGCGCGAAGATGCCACCTGCGACAACTGGGGCACCTTCCTGTATGTGCGCGACACCGGCAGCGGCGAATTCTGGTCCGCCGCGCATCAGCCCACACTCAAAAAGGCGCAATCGTACAGCGCGCTGTTTTCCGAAGGTCGCGCCGAATACCGGCGCCGCGATCATGATATCGAAACCTATTCCGAAATCGTGGTGTCGCCGGAAGATGACATCGAACTGCGCCGGGTGCGCATCACCAACCGCTCACGCAATCGTCGCACGCTGGATCTCACCAGTTATGCGGAAGCGGTGCTGGCGCTGCCGGCGGCCGACATGACGCAGCCGTCGTTCGGCAACCTGTTCGTGCAGACGGAAATCCTGCCCGGCGGCAACGCAATTCTGTGCACACGGCGGCCCCGCTCCATCGACGACAAGTCACCCTGGATGTTTCAGTTGCTGGCGGTGCATGGCAATGACGAAGGCGTCAGCATCGGCACCATGTCCGCCGAGACCGACCGCATGCGTTTCATCGGCCGTGGCCGCACGCTGGTGTCACCCCGCGTCCTGAACGAATCCGGCGATCTATCGGCCAGCCAGGGTTCGGTGCTCGATCCCATCGTCGCCCTGCGCTGCCCGATCACTCTCGATGCCGATCACGGCGCCACACTGGATCTGGTCACCGGCATGGCCGACAGCCGCGAAGCCTGCCTCGCGCTGATCGGCAAATACCAGGACCGCCATCTGGCCGACCGCGTGCTCGATCTGGCCTGGACCCACAGCGGCATCACCCTGCGCCAGATCAACGCCAGCGAAGCCGACGCCCGTCTTTATCGCCGCCTCGCAGGTTCCATTCTTTACGCCAATGCCGCCCTGCGCGCCGAATCCAGCGTGCTGATGCAAAACCGGCGCGGCCAGTCCGGCCTGTGGGGCTATGCGATTTCCGGCGACCTGCCCATCGTGCTGCTGAAAATCGGCAGCAGCGATCACATCGAACTGGCGCGGCAACTGATCCAGTGCCACGCCTACTGGCGCCTGAAAGGGCTGGTGGTGGATCTGGTGATCTGGAACGAAGATCACGTCGGCTATCGCCAGCGTCTGCAGGACCAGATCATGGGGCTGATCGCCACCGGCACCGAAGCCAACGCCATCGATCGTCCTGGTGGCATTTTCGTGCGCTCCGCCGAACAGATTTCCAGTGAGGATCGCATTCTGTTGCAAGCAGTCGCGCGGGTGATCATCACCGACAATCGCGGCACGCTGGCGGAACAGGTGATCCGGCGTCTGCTGGCGGAAAAACGCGTGGCACGGCTGGTCACCACCCGCACTCACCGGCTGCAACCGGCCTCCGCGCCCAAACAGTTGCGACAGGATCTGCGCCTGAACAACGGCCTTGGTGGATTCAGCGCCGACGGCCGCGAATACGTCATCACCACCACGCTGGAAAACCAGACCCCGCTGCCCTGGGTGAATGTGCTGGCGAACGCGCAATTCGGCAGCGTGGTGGCTGAAAGCGGCCTCGCCTACACCTGGAGCGAGAACGCCCACGAATTCCGCCTGACCCCCTGGAGCGAAGACACCGTCGGCGCATCCGGCGGCGAAGCCTTCTACCTGCGCGACGAAGACACCGGCTATTTCTGGTCGCCCAGCCCCATGCCCAGCCGCGGCGCCACACCCTATGTCAGCCGCCACGGTTTCGGCTACAGCGTTTTCGAACACAGCGAAGGCGGCATCCAGTCGGAGCTGTGCGTGTATGTGGATCTGCACGACGCGGTGAAATTCTCGGTGCTGAAAGTACGCAACCATTCCGGCCGCTCGCGGCGCTTGTCGGCCACCGGTTATGTGGAATGGATACTCGGCGATTTGCGACCGAAATCAGCGCTGCACGTGGTTACCGAAATCGATGCCAGCAGCGGCGCGCTGTTTGCCCGCAACGCCTACCACACCGAATTTGGCGGACGAGTCGCGTTCTTCGATGTGGACGACCTGTCACGCACACTCACCGGCGACCGCACCGAATTCCTCGGCCGCAACGGTACGCTACGCCGCCCCGATGCGATGACGCGGGCACGGCTGTCGGGACGGCTCGGCGCAGCACACGATCCCTGTGGCGCGATCCAGGTGCCGTTCGAACTGGCGGACGGCCAGGAGCGCGACATTATTTTCCGGCTGGGTGCCGGGCGCGATCTGGAACAGACCCGCGCACTGGCGCAACGGCTGCGGCGATCAGGCACGGCCCGCGCCGCGCTGGGAAATGTGCAGCAGTACTGGCAAACAACCCTGGGCGCGGTACAGGTGGAAACGCCCAACGAATCCCTCAACCTGCTGACCAATGGCTGGCTGGTGTACCAGACCCTGGCCTGTCGCTTCTGGGCCCGCAGCGGTTTCTACCAATCCGGTGGCGCTTTCGGTTTCCGCGATCAGTTGCAGGATGCAATGGCACTGATGCATGCGCAGCCGGATCTGTTGCGCCAGCATCTGCTGCACTGCGCCGGACGCCAGTATCCGCAGGGCGACGTGCAACACTGGTGGCACCCGCCCGTCGGGCGCGGCGTGCGCACCCGCTGCTCGGACGATTATCTGTGGCTGCCGCTGGCCACCTGCCGCTATGTACTGGGCACCGGCGACATGGGCGTGCTGGACGAAACCGTTCCATTTATCGACGGCCGCGCGCTGAATGAGGACGAAGAGTCCTACTACGATCTGCCCGTCTCCAGCAACGAAACCGCCACGCTGTACCAGCATTGCGTGCGCGCCATTCAACATGGCCTGCGTTTTGGCGAAAAAGGATTGCCGCTGATGGGCTCCGGCGACTGGAACGACGGCATGAATCTGGTGGGCATCCACGGCAAGGGCGAAAGCGTCTGGCTGGGATTTTTCCTGTATCAGGTTTTGCAGGGCTTCGCCGAACTGGCGCGCCTGCACGCCGATCCGGCATTTGCCGAACGCTGCACACTGGAAGCGGAAAAACTGCGCGCGAATCTGGCGCAGCACGCCTGGGACGGCGCCTGGTATCGCCGCGCCTGGTTCGACGATGGCACACCACTCGGGTCCGCCATCAATCCCGAATGCGCGATCGATTCCATCGCCCAAAGCTGGTCGGTGCTGTCGGGCGCGGGTGATACCGAACGTTCCCGCATAGCGATGAATTCCCTTGATGAGCATCTGGTACGGCGCGACCACAAACTGATCCAGCTGCTGGACCCGCCGTTCGACAAATCCGCCATGAACCCCGGCTACATCAAGGGCTATGTGCCCGGCGTGCGCGAAAACGGCGGCCAGTACACCCACGCCGCCGTCTGGGCTGCCATGGCCTTCGCCGCGCAGAACGACAGCCGCCGCGCGTGGGAGTTGATGGACCTGATCAATCCCCTCAACCACGGCCGCGATCTGCAGGATGTGGCGATCTACAAGGCCGAACCCTATGTGGTGGCGGCGGATGTCTACGGCGTTGCACCGCACACCGGTCGCGGCGGCTGGACCTGGTACACTGGATCGGCCGGCTGGTTTTACCGGCTGATGCTGGAATCGCTGCTGGGGCTGTCGCGGGAAGCCAACAACCTGCGCATCAATCCCTGCCTGCCGGAAAGCTGGAACACCTATTCAATCAATTACCGCTTTGGCAGCACCGGTTACCGGATTGTGGTGACGCAGTTGCCGGCTGATGCTGACGTGAGTGGCGACAAAATGAAACTCGATGGGGTGGAACTGGAGCCGCCGTGCATTCCGCTGGTGGATGACCTGCAGGAACATCAGGTGGAAATTTTTCTGCGGCGCGCCGCACCTGCTCCGATCCTGCCGCACAAAGAACACAATGCCGCACTGGCGAGGACAACTCCATGAGCGTCTCCAACATCGTCACGCCGGTTCGCATTTATCTGATCCGCCACGGTGAAACCGAGTGGGCGATGAACCGCCGCCTCACCGGCCACACCGATGTGGCGCTGACAGCGAACGGTGAATCCGAAGCGCTGGAAATAGCGCAACGTCTGGTCGCCATTCCGTTCACCCATGTGTTCACCAGTCCGCGCCAGCGCGCACGTCAGACCTGCCGGCTGGCCAAACTGGGCAAGCTGGCCGAGATCGAGCCGGATCTGGCGGAATGGGATTACGGCGATTACGAAGGCAAACGTTCAGTGGATATCCGGCGCCAAATGCCGGACTGGAATCTGTATCAGGATGGTTGCCCGCAGGGTGAAACGCCGGAGCAGGTAGTCGAGCGCGCCGACCGGCAGATCGCGCGTCTGCGCACGCATCACGGCAACGTCGCGCTATTTTCCCACGGTCATTTCGGCAGTGCGTTAGCGGTGCGCTGGATCGGTCTACCGCTGACAGCCGCAGCGCATTTTCCGCTGGCCACGGCATCGATCAGCATTCTCACGTTCAATCCGCATTATCCCGAAGTGCCGGTGATCGCGCTGTGGAATGCCGTGTCACCCCGGCAGGTGAATCCACCGGCGACGCTGGCGGATGCAGCGCTGCAGCTGTAACGACGCACCCACTGCCCCAGGTCCACTCCCGAATCTGCGGCATGTCCTCGCCGTATTCCCTGATATGGCGCCGGTGTTCCGCCAGCCGCTCGCGGATAAACCGGCGGGCACCGGCAGCGAATTCCTGCAGCTGAGGCAGGCGATCAATGACTTCCCCCGCCAGATGAAAGCGGTCCACGCCGTTCTGCACCGCCATGTCGAACGGCGTGCTCGTAGTGGCATCCACCCTGTAGCCACGCACCTGCAGGTTATCCTGACTGGTGCGACGGTAAACAAGCTGGTGAATCAGCGCCGGGTTGCCATTGAAGGCAAACTCAATGGGTTTGTCCCGGGTGAACAGCGCATCAAATTCGTCATCGGTCAGTCCGCGGGGATGTTCACCCCTGGTTTGCAGGGTCCGCAAATCCACCACGTTGACCACGCGAATTTTCAGCGCCGGAAAGAGCTGTCGCAATATCTCCACCGCCGCCAGGGTTTCCAGCGTCGGCACATCACCGCAACAGGCCATCACCACATCCGGTTCAGAGCCGGCATCGTTGCTCGCCCAGTGCCAGATACCAATACCCGCTGCACAGTGACTGATGGCCGCATCCATGTCGAGCCACTGCGGCAACGGCTGGTTGCCCGCCACAATGACACTGCCAACATTGCGGCTGAGCAGGCACTGTTCCGTCACACACAGCAGCGTGTTGACATCGGGCGGCAGATAGACCGGCTCCGCTTCCGCCGCACAGCCTGGCCGCACCACCAGAAAAGGAGCATTCCTGTCAATCGAAGCATGACTTGATTGGGGTTGGTGCAGATTGAAATCCTGGAGACGGGAGGGATTGGACTCGATCGCATCGTGCACGAATTCGCCCTGAATGCGGGCGGCCTCCCCCGCCACCACACCGGGCTGCGTCACCCGCACGGCGTAATCGTGCAAATCCGGTAATTGCAGATCCTGCGACAACGCGCCTGCATCACGGCGAGCGCCTGCCTGCATCCGGCGGCGTCCCGTAATCACGGCACCCAGACTGGCAGACGTGCGCTGCTGCAACAAACCAGGATCGCCTGCAATACTGCTGCCTTCTACCCAATAGGGGGACTGGTTTGACATGGTTAAATCCTTTTCGGGTTCTATCTTATTTCGGTTTCTCGACGTGCCCGCCGAATTCAAACCGCATGGCCGACAGCAACCGGTTGGCGAAATCAGCTTCGCCCCGGGACGAGAAACGTGAATACAAAGCCGCACTGAGCACGGGTGCCGGTACCGATGTGTCGATGGCGGCCTGAATGGTCCAGCGGCCCTCGCCGGAATCCGATACCCGGCCATCGAACGTTTCCAGTACCGGGTCTTTCGCCAGAGCCGCCGCCGTCAGATCCAGCAGCCAGGAAGAGATCACACTGCCCCGCCGCCAGACTTCCGCAATCTCGCGCAGGTCCAGCTCGTACTGGAAATGTGCCGGATTGCGCAACGGTGTCGTCTCCGCATCGGCGCTGTGTTCGTTTTTGCCGGCATTGGCATGACGCAGAATATCCATGCCCTCGGCATAGGCCGCCATCAGGCCGTACTCAATACCGTTGTGCACCATTTTCACAAAGTGACCGGCGCCGCTGGGGCCACAGTGCAGATAACCCTGTTCGGCGGTGCTGCCACCGTGCTTGCCGATATCTTTGCCAATATCCATTCGCCCCGGCGTGCGAGCAATATCGCCGATGCCGGGTGCCAATGTTCTGAACACCGGATCAAGCTGCTGCACAGCATTCAGCTCACCGCCAATCATCAGGCAGTAACCGCGCTCCAGTCCGAATACACCACCACTGGTACCACAATCGATGTAATGAATCTGGCGCGCAGCCAGTTCGCCGGCGCGGCGGATGTCGTCCCCGTACCAGGAATTGCCACCGTCAACCAGAATGTCGCCGGGCGCCAGCAGTGGCGCAATATCGGCAATCAGTTGTTCCACCAGCGCCACCGGCACCATCATCCAGATCGCTCGCGGCGGCTGCAGTTGTCGCACCAGATCCGCCAGCGATGTGGCGCCTTTCGCACCTTCCTGCTCCAGTTCCTTTACTGCCTTGGGCGAACGGTTGAAGACCACACACTGGTGATCATCACGCAACAAACGTCGGACCATGTTGGCGCCCATTCTGCCCAGGCCGATCATGCCGATTTGCATGGGAATATCCTTGGTTTGAAAGCGATTACGTGAGGATGCCTGTTTAACCAGGCCTATTCGAGAATGCTCATTTAAAGACAATCGAATTATCCGGCATCGACGGCGCCGGCAATCCAGGCCGCGCAGTTCCGCCCGGAGCAGAAAGCAACACTCTGGCCAGCAACAATGCAGTGGTTACCGATTTCAGCAGCCGCGCACCCATCAGCACGGTCAACAGTTCCAGCAGCACCCTGGCCACCAGCACGCGCCGGCGCAACAGAAAGCGCATCGTCATACTGCGCGGAAATTCGCTGCTGGCTGTGGGCTCGGGATCGATCCGGTGTGCAATCAGCTGGCGCTGCGAGCGCAATTTCTGGCGCAGCGCCCGCCGTTGACCGGCAAGGGAGTTTTGATTGAGCGGAGGTACATCATCATCGACTGGCGTCATAGTATTTTCCTGCCTACAACTTGCTCCTGAGCAGCGCGATATCGGCTGCAATTTCTTCCCGTGTCGCCGCAAATGCCCGTTCGCCCTGCGCTGCCAACAACTGCAATCGCTGCCAGGCAAGGCGAACGCCCAACGCGAACAGCAGGATCAGCGTCATCAGCGCCGGAATGCGGAAGCCGGTATCCCAGCTCAGCGCCAGCACCAGTGTGCCGGCAAACAACAGAGCGCACAGCAGACAGGCAAAACCCAGCAACGCAACCAGCAGCATTCGCAACAGACGGCTTCTTTCCTCCGCCCATTCCACTCGCGCCAGTTGCGCATGCAGCACAGTCTGGGTGAACAGCGGGCCACCTGCGGAACGCAAGATACGCACGATATCCAGCACGCTGAATTTGACGGCATCCGGTGCCTGCGAATGTTCCTCGATCGGCGTTTCTTTCATGTCAGCCAGAGGCACGGATCATTGACGACGTGCCAACATGTACCCGACCAGCAAACCCACTGCCGCACCTGCACCAATCGCCTGCCACGGCTGGTGATGCACATATTCATTGGTCGCTGCGACACCCTTGCGGGCCTGCTCGGCAATCTCGCCACCCAGTTCTTCCACGGATTCTCGCGCTTCGGCAACCCGCGCATGCAATCGCGCCTTTACCTGAACCAGTTCTTCACCGGTGAGCGAAGTCGCTTCCTTGATCAGATCCTCGATATCCTGGATAAAATTGTTCAGCTCACCAGACAGGTTCGGTTGGCCGGGCACCGCTTTACCTGATGCAGGTGCAGTTGGCATCGAGCTGGCTTTCTGGGCACGGGCAATGGTCTCTTTGACATTGGTTTCAATAGACATGGCGAATTCCTGTTCAATGTTGACGCACGTGCACACAAGACACGTTCAAGCAAGTCTCAATCTCGCAAGTCACGTTCAAGTGAGTCACGTGCGGGGGAATTAACAGTAGGCTCACGGGAAGACAGCGTCTGTGCGTCAGCGCACCGACCCTGTACAGGTCTTCTACTATGTTGCTCCAATTCCCGAGGTGACATTCCATGTCGTTTGAAATGTGGGCACTCATTGTCGGCGTATTGCTGGTCACCATGGCGCTTTCGGGATCATTGCTGCAACGGTTGCCAATAAGTACCTCCATGTTGTATCTGGCTGTCGGCTACGCAATCGGCCCTGCTGGATGGGCACTGCTGTCACCCGATCCCTTCACCCACTCCACCATTCTGGAAAGAGCGACCGAAGTCGCCGTGCTCATTTCACTGTTCGCCGTCGGCCTCAAACTCGGTCTGCCCCTGTCGGACCGCGCCTGGCACCTACCGGTGCGTCTGGCGCTGGTATCCATGACCATTACGGTGGCGTTGATCACCGCCATTGGCGTCTTCGGCCTGGGTCTTCCGTTGGGCGCGGCGGTTCTGCTCGGTGCCATTCTCGCGCCCACCGACCCGGTACTGGCTTCCGATGTCCAGGTACTGGAGGCCACCGACCGCGACCGGCTGCGCTTCAGCCTGACCGGCGAAGGCGGATTGAATGATGGCGCCGCGTTTCCCTTTGTGATGCTGGGCCTTGGCCTGCTGGGTTTGCACGATTTGGGAAACTGGGGCTGGCGCTGGTTTGCACTGGACGTGTTGTGGTCCATTGGCGGCGGTCTTGCCATTGGCGGCACACTGGGCCTGATGATCGGCCGGCTGGTGGTGTACCTGCGCAGCCGCCACAAAACCTCCATCGGTTTCAATGAATTTCTCGCGCTGGGCCTCATTGCGCTGGCATACGGGCTTGCCGTATTCAGCCACACCTACGGCTTTCTGGCGGTTTTCGCTGCGGGCCTTGCACTGCAGCGAGTCAAGGAACACCCCGGCCAGGACAACAATGCCAACGGCATGAAACCCGGTTTGCAAAGCAGGCAAGACCAGACGGAACTGGCCAGCCATCCACGCTATGCCAGCGCCTACATGATGCAGGAGGTGCGGGGCTTCAACGAACAACTGGAACATCTGGCGGAAGTGGCGATCGTGCTGGTGGTCGGATCAATGCTGGCGTACACCTATCTTCCTGTTACTGCAGTCTGGTTTTTCCCGGTACTGCTGCTGGTGGTGCGTCCGGTTTCCGTATGGCTGGGCCTGCTCGGCGCCGCCGCATCCCGTGACCAGCGTATCCTCATTTCATGGTTCGGCATTCGCGGCATCGGCTCGATCTATTATCTGCTGTACGCAATCAACCACGGACTGCCACTCCCGCTGGCAGAACAAATCACCGCGCTCACGCTCACCGCCGTTGCCATTTCCATCGTCCTGCATGGCATTTCAATGACACCGCTGATGAACCTGTACGCCCGCAGAAAAAAAAGACGCTTGCCGCGCTGAACCTTTGCTGTCGCAACACCACCTTCAATAACAAACCAGTCCGTATGTGTGCAAGCGTACAGAACATCACCCATCGTTAGCGCACTCTCAATCCAAGCGATTGGTTCCCAGCCATTCACTTTTAATTTATCCCTACAAGGAATTCAGTATGAAAAACTCAAACAGTAAGCAGAAATTTACCCGCATGGCATTTGCGGTCGCAATGGGGTCAGGATTGTTGGCTGCAGCCAGTGTCGCATCTGCCGATCCCGGCTTCTACGTCGGTGGCGAATATGGAATGGGCCGCATCAATGGTGGCGATTTTGAAGACGACACCTCGGTTCTCAAAGCGTTTGTCGGAGGAAAATTCAATAACTACATTGGCGTGGAAGGTGCTGCCATCGATTTTGGCGAAGCGGAAGACAATGGCTTCAAGTCCGAGCTGACCGGCGCCTCGCTGGCGGTGGTTGGATTCATGCCCTTCACCGACAGTTTTGAAGTATTCATCAAGGCGGGCAGTCTGTGGTGGGAAAACGATCTTGAAGTTCTCGGATTTGAGAGCTCGCAGGATGGCACGGAGTTCTTCTACGGCGCAGGCCTGAACTTCTACTTCAACAAAACCATTGCTCTGCGGCTTGAGCTGGAACGTTACGAAGTGGAATTGAGCGCTGATGAAGTGGGTATCGATATCGATGTCACCACCGATGTCGATGTGGCCAGCGTTGGTATCGTTTTCAACTTCTGACCGACGCCTGACCGGCAGCCCGCCGTCAGAGTGACCTCCCTCCTGTGAGCGAAGTGGCGTAAGCATTCATTCCCGCGCCATAGCACTCACAGGACGCCGCCTCCAGACCCTCCCGGTCCAGAATACTGATCTCGCCGCGACTGTAGCAGATCAGTTTTTTTGCCTGCAACGCACCGGCTGCAATCGTGATTCCGCTTCTGCGCACACCCAGCATGCCAGCCAGAAATTCATGGGTCAGGTGAAAGTGGTCAGCGTGGGCACGATCATGGGTCATCAGCAGCCAGCGCGCCAGGCGCGGTTCAATTTCGTGGAAATGCACACAGGCCGCCGACTGCGACACCTGCATCATCAGCACATACAGATACAGTTGAAGCATCCGCTGCAAACAGGGGCTGCTATTCAGTTCACGCCGTAATTGGGGCGCCGCCATTCGCAGCGCCGTGCCCTCACCCTGCACCAGCGCACGCATGGGTGCAGTGTCCACCCGCAGCGCCAGCGTTGCGCCCAGCATGCCTTCATTGCCAACCATCCCCATTTCCAGAGGCGGGTGGCCACGCAGGATCGTCACCAACGAAATGAAACCCGTGATGGGAAAATAGACCTGGTTGAAAGATTCGTCCTGCTCGCACAGAATTTCGCCAAATTTCAGATTCACCAGTGTGCAGTGTTGCAAAATCCGGCTGCGTTCCTTGTGCGGTAACCCGTCAATCAGATTATTGACCACGGGCATATGCACGGGCATCACGACTGACATTCACTTGTCCTGCGGCATCCATGAATTTGAAATCAATGCGGAAGATGTGCCGTACAGTCCCGCTCGCCAAGTCTTGAGCACGCATTCATGGGAGTCTGTACGTTGCAGCACACAAGTGAAAATTCATCTCTACTTTTTGTTGCGGAGGTTTTAATTCTTTCCTGATCTCAGTTGATTCCGTTTATAGGCCACATGCGGCAGCAGGCGATCCGTTTCCCGGCGCACCACGGCGTAACATTCGCAACTCAGCTCTTCAAGCCGGGCCCGGTCCAGCACCGTGATGTGGCCCCGGTTGTACTGAATCACGCCCAGCTTCTGCAGCTTGCCCGCCGCCTCGGTGACACCTTCGCGGCGCACACCCAGCATGTTGGCGATCAGTTCCTGCGTCATGGTGAGCTGATTGCCCAGCAAACGATCCATTGACAGCAGTAGCCAGCGGCACAATTGCTGATCGATGGTGTGGTGCCGGTTGCACACCGCCGTCTGCGCCATCTGCGTAATCAGCGACTGCGTGTAACGCAGCAACAGGTGCAGCATGTCACCATGGCGGTTGAATTCTTCCTTCAGCTTTGGCCCTGTCAGACGATAGGCATGGCCTGCACTTTGCGTCACCGCGCGGCTTGGGGTGCTTTCGCCGCCCATGAACAGCGCAACACCCACCACGCCTTCATTGCCCACCACAGAAATTTCCGCCGACGCACCATCCTCCATCACATACAGCAACGACACAATCGCATCGGTTGGAAAATAAACATGGCGCAGGGTGTCGCCGGATTCGTACAACACCTTGCCGAGTGGAAAATGCACAAGCTCAAGTTGCGGGAACAGACGTTCCTGTACGTCTGGCGAAAGCGCAGCCAGCAGGTAATTTTGCAGCGGAGACGGTGTTGGCGCCGAGGTCTTTTTTTCAGCGGCTTCAAGTGAGGATGTTTCGGTCATGGTTACCTCCCTGTGATCAGGCACGAAACTCAAATTTCCGTCCATCGTAGTTTAGACGGGAAATCTGATTTCTGCGTGCGTTGGCGTACAGAGTACACCCATTTCTGTTACAGATCACAAAGATCGACCATATCGTATGAATATTATGCATTCGCGGCAATATGTTGCGTTAGGTGCGCTATCGCACCGACCGCAGTATTTGATCCGCGCACTCTGGCGTCACACAACGACGATCAAACTGCCATAGGAGGCATCCACATGCTGGAAACCATTGCAATCATTCTATTGATCCTCTGGGCGCTGGGACTTGTATCGTCCTACTCCATGGGCGGGCTCATTCACATTCTGCTGGTGGCGGCCATCGTCGTGATTCTGGTGCGCGTCATTCAGGGACGACGAGTCTGATTCACATCAGCGAGTTTCGACAGCGACGCCCGCAACAGCAGACACAACCACACTTTCGCAGCCCGCAAGCGCGGGCTGCAGGAGCAGAAGGATGAACATACAGAAAATTGTGGCCATTGCACTGATTGTTGCTGGTGCATTCGGTCTCGCTTACGGTGGCTTCGACTACACGAAGGAAACCCACAAGGCCGAAATCGGATCACTGACCATGTCGGTGGACGAAACCGAACGCTTCAATGTGCCCGTGTGGGGCGGCATTGGCCTGATTCTCGCCGGTGGACTGCTGCTGGCCTGGCGCTGGAAAACCTGAAGCCACTCTGCAAAAAATGTACTGCCGGTCGGCACACTGGCCAAGCCAATTCTCTCAAGGATATCAAAGATGAAACACTGCATACGGAAATCAAACACAACAGTAAAGCGCGCAACGCCGCTTCTGGTGGCAACCACGGTGGCTGGACTGTTCGCGCTGTCCGGCTGCGCGTCGGCACCCCCGGCACCTACACAGCAACTGCAGGCCGCTGAAGCTGCCATCTCGGTGGCGGAAAAGGCGCGTGTCGCGGATTATGCCTCGCCCGAACTGGGTGAAGCACGCGACAAACTGGCCGCCGCCCAGACTGCAGCACAGCAGGAAAAAATGGTGGAGGCGAAACGTCTGGCCGAACAATCACGGGTTGACGCCGAACTGGCAACCGCCAGAGCCGAAGTCGCCAAAGCCAAGGCAGTCAATGACGAAATGATGAAAAGCACTGACGTCATCAAGCAGGAAATGCAGCGCAATACAGGAGCACAACAATGAACAGTCCCCTTCATTCCAGGAAAAAACTGATGGCGGTGGCTGTCGTAGCGGTGCTGCTGACCGCGTGCGCGGCAGCACCCACCAAACCGCAGGGCGCCATGGAAGCGCGCAACAAGCTGACGCAATTGCAATCCGATCCAAAACTGGCCACCCGCGCGCCGGTTGCGATCAAGGAAGCCGAAGCGGCAGTGAAGGCAGCGGAACAACCGCAAGAGGATATCGCGCTGGGCCAGCATCTGGTCTACCTGGCGGATCGCAAAGTGGATATTGCCTCGGCCCAGGCCCAAAGCCGAATGCTGGAAGATCAGCGCAAATCATTGAGCGAACAACGTGAAGGCGCGCGTCTGGATTCACGCACACAAGAAGCCGACATGGCCAGACTCGACACCCAGGCCGCGCAGCAGGAAAATGCCGAACTGCAACGCGAGATCGCCGAACTGAATGCGAAAGCCACCGAACGCGGTCTGGTGATCACGCTGGGTGATCTGCTGTTCGCCACCGGCAAATCTGATCTCAAGGGCGGCGCCAGTACCCACCTCGACAAACTCGCCGGCTTCCTCAATCAACACAAGGATCGCACCATTGTCATCGAAGGGCATACCGACAATGTGGGCAGTGACACCTCCAACTTCAGCCTGTCCCAGCGTCGCGCCGAATCAGTGAAATCCTATCTGGTGAGCCAGGGTGTGGACTCAAGCCGCATCCAGACATTCGGCAAAGGTGAAGGCAATCCGGTGGCCGACAACGATTCCTCAACTGGCCGGCAACAAAATCGCCGCGTTGAAGTCATCATCGTGAACACGGCCACATCGTCGAGATAGCCCGTGGACACGCCAGCAGTGGCTGGTATCCACGTCGCTTTGAAGCCCGCCCGGCATCTGCTGAGCGGGCTTTGTTTTTATGGGCGAAGGTTCGGGCGCAACGGTATCGTTTTGCTCACGGTGGCTTTGTTGCACACGCTTGGTTGCGCAACACTGCCGGATACCGGGGAAATCAAGAAAATCCCACCAACACAGGCAGTGGAATTCGAAAACGCCCGTGGCCCGGTGTCAGCAGCAACCAGCGCCGCCATTCTTGACCAGCTGGAAGGCGGCCAGGGCGAGTCCGACATCCTGCAGAAACATCTGGCCTATGAACAGACCGTCAACATCACCAGCCCGCTGGTCACCGGCAACAAGCTCACCCTGCTGCAAAACGGCCCCGCCACTTACGAAACCATGTTCACCGATATCCGCAACGCCCGCCATCACATCAATCTGGAAACCTACATTTTCGATGCCGACGAAACCGGCCATCAATTCGCCGATCTGCTGCTGCAGCGGCAGGCGGCGGGTGTGCAGGTGAACATCATCTACGACAGCGTGGGCGCACTGCTGACACCGCCCGCTTTTTTTGACCGGTTGCGCAACGGCGGGATTCGGGTACTGGAGTTCAACCCAGTCAATCCGCTGGCAGGCAACAAAAAATCCTGGCAGCTCAACAACCGCGATCATCGCCGGCAACTGGTGATCGACGGTCGCATTGCCTTCACCGGCGGGCTCAATATCAGCGACACCTATTCAAGCGCGCCATCGAGCAAGCGCAGCGCGAAAAAGCCGAACCCTGAACAGGACAAAACCACCGGCTGGCGCGATACCCATATCCGCATGGAAGGCCCCGTGGTGGCGGAATTCCAGAAACTGTTCATGGACACCTGGAAGCGGCAAAAAGGCGAGCCTCTGGCGGCAGCAAACTACTTCCCCACACTGACATCCCCGGGCAACGATATCGTGCGCGCCATTGGCAGCACACCCTCCGATGCCGACAGCCAGATTTATCTGACGCTGATGTCCGCCATCAGCCACGCCGAAAAAAGCGTGCATCTCACCATTGCCTATTTCGCGCCCGACCCGCAGCTGCGCAAGGCATTGATAGACGCCGCACGACGGGGTGTCGACGTCACGCTGGTACTGCCCAGCTATTCCGATTCCTGGGCGGTGTTTCACCTGGGTCGCTTTTACTACTCCGAACTGCTGCGCGGCGGCGTGCGTATTTATGAACGGCGCGGCGCCGTCATGCATGCAAAAACGGCCTGCATCGATGGCGTCTGGTCCACCATTGGTTCCACCAATCTGGACTGGCGCAGCTTCCTGCATAACGACGAAATCAATGCCGTCATACTGGGCCGGGGATTTGCAATGCAAATGGAAACCATGTTCGCGCAGGATCTGAAAGAATCCAATGCCATTGACCTGGAACAGTGGCAGCAGCGCTCGCTGCTATTGCGGGTCAAGGAAATGCTGGCGCGCATCGGTGCGTACTGGCTGTAAGGCACTGTTTGATTTGGCAGTCAATTTCCAGTCTTGCCGTGCGGATCACTGAAATATTCCGCCTCCAGCAGCGCAGTGACACGATCATAAAGATCGTCGTAGCGCTTTTCGGTGTCGAGCAGGAATTTTTTCAGACCAGCGTCCGGCTCCACTTCGGCCATGACTTCGCACATGTGACGCTCATGATTGATACCGTTAACCAGCCCGATCAGTACCGTGCGTTCGTATTCGCGACCACTGCGGCCAACACCCGGCGCAAAATAACGCGCACGGTCTTCGCCAATGGCCCAGCGTTTGCGTTTCTCCATTTCCGGCAGCGGATCGAGATCAATGCGCACCCCCGGATAATCCCGGTCAATCCGTTCCAGCTGCGCTTTCAGTTCACTGCCAAATTCGGAAACGGCAACGACGATTTCGTTCACTTTCGCCGATTCTATTTTCACATGCAGGATGAGACCTGACAGAGTTAAACTGGACGCATCACGATGCAGCAGGCTATAGCCTTCGCTCAACATCAGACGCTCCGCGCTCAATTCCGGTGCCTTTTCGCGCGCGCCACTGGTTACGCAAGCGCAATCATCAGCACCAGGCCCCAGACCAGTGCAACCCGTTACCAACAAGGTAACGGCAAGCACCCCTATGCAGCATTTTAAATGACTGGCCACGACAACCTCCGCGACACTATTTTTTACGCACGTGAATGACAGGTTGCAGATATAGTGGATTGCGCAGCATAAATCTGTTCGCCATCGTACATAAGCAGGGACAAGCCTGCGCGCATCAGGCACACTGGCTTTTGTCTCAGGAATTAAAATCCATACCACCGAGGATAATCGCCATGCACATCCGGGTAGGTTACGAATTACGGTACGAATGCCCGCAGCCCACGCCCATGCTGCTCACCCTCAACCTGCACTACACCCGCGCCTCCGATATTCTCGTTCCCGATCACATCGTCACGAATCCAGCCGTGCCCATCACCGCGTATCGCGACACTTTCGGCAACTGGTGCAGTCGCATCGTCGCGCCGCCGGGTGAGATCTGTATTTCCACCAACGCGCTGGTGAAAGACAGCGGCCTGCCCGATCCCGTGACCCCGAATGCACAACAACACGCGGTGGAGGATCTGCCTTCGGACACACTGGTCTATCTGCTGGGCAGCCGTTATTGCGAAACCGACCGGCTATCAGAAATTGCCTGGTCGCTGTTTGGCAACACACCGCTGGGCTGGGGCCGGGTGCAGGCGATCTGTAATTTTGTGCATCAGCACATCACGTTTGGCTACCAGCATGCACGGGTTACCAAAACCGCGCTCGAAGCCTACAACGAGCGCGCCGGCGTCTGTCGCGATTACACCCATCTGGCAATTGCTTTTTGTCGCTGCATGAATATTCCCGCCCGCTACTGCACCGGTTATCTGGGCGACATCGGCGTGCCTTATTCGCCCGCACCGATGGATTTTTCCGCCTGGTTCGAAGCCTATCTCGGCGGCCGCTGGCACACGTTCGATCCGCGCAATAATATTCCGCGCATCGGCCACATTCTGATAGCACAGGGCCGCGATGCCACCGACGTACCCATCAGCAACGTGTTCGGCCCCAATGTGCTGAAAAGTTTCAAGGTGTGGACGGACGAGGTGAAGCAATGACGCACCGGAGGGATCAACCATTACTGACCAAAACAGCGTCGGCATGAAGCCGCTCGCTCCGTTACTGGACCCATCGGAACCGCCGGCATTCGAGATCGTCAATGCCGACGGCCAGAGCAGCGTGGTGTTGGTGTGCGATCACGCCTCCAACCGCATGCCCCGCTGCCTGAAAAACCTGGGGCTGAACGCACAGCAGCTGACCGATCACATCAGCTGGGACCCGGGCGCAGCGGACGTGGCACGTGCTCTGTCAAAATTGCTCGATGCACCGCTGGTGCTCAGCCGCTATTCGCGACTGGTGATCGACTGCAACCGTCCCCTGCAAAGCCCCGAATCCATTGCCGAACAAAGCGCAGGCGTAACGATTCCGGGCAACCAGTATCTGTCGCAGCCGGAACGTGAACAGCGCATCGCGACGTTTTTCCAGCCCTATCATCAGGCCATCGCTCAACTACTGGATGCGCGCGCAGTGACAACAACGGCGCTGCTGAGCATTCACAGCTTCACGCCAGCGCTCAACGGCCAGCAGCGACCCTGGCAGCTGGGTGTTTCGTATTGGCACGATCCCCGGCTTGCCGAACATCTGCATGACCAGCTGATTCAAAGTGGCGACATCAACGTCGGCTATAACCAGCCCTACCCCATCGAGGACGCCTTCGACTACACGATTCCCGTGCACGGTGAAGGACGCGGCCTGGCCAGTGCAATGATTGAAATCCGGCAGAACGAAATCCAGTCAACGGCCACGGCTGTTGCCTGTGCCGCACGACTCGCCCCGGCCATTCAAACCTTCGCAGTGGCCACTACCCGTTCATGAGATACGCAGCCATAAAAAAAGGCAGAATCCGAAGATCCTGCCTTTCCAATTGCTGCGCTTCAGTTTATGAAGCGCTGCGGTCTGCTCAGATGCAGACGATGTTTTCTGCCTGGGGGCCTTTCTGGCCCTTGGTCACGGTGAACTGCACGCGTTGACCTTCAGCCAAGGTTTTGAAGCCATCACCACGGATTGCGCTGAAGTGTGCAAACACATCAGGGCCGTTTTCCTGGGAGATAAAGCCAAAACCTTTGCTTTCGTTGAACCATTTTACGGTGCCGGTAGTAGTCGACATAGTCATTTCCTAGATTAATCAATATATTGGTACGCCCTGTTCAGGCGGGTATAGCAGACAAGTTTTGAATTACTTATGAAAAACAGGACGAAGTACTGATTAATGCTGGACTTCGAAATGGTAGGACATAAATACAGGCAGAACTTAACGCTGTCCTTCAGCATACAGGGTATTTCCCGATAGTCAACGAATGCTTTGCTTATTTACCCGTACCCATCACAGCATCTCCCAGCGCAATCCCAATGTAATCAACTGCCCGGTGCCGGGTGCGCCGACATAATTGGGCGCGCGATTGGCGGGGGAAAGATACTGCTTGTCGAACAGGTTGTCGGCGTTCAGGTACAGCTCCAGTCCATTGGCAACCGCCAGCGCCACATGGGCCCCGACCAGCGTGTGGCCACCAAAATGCGTGTATTCGGTGGTGGCGATGTTCGCCGGAAAATCCTGTTCATTTGCGTCCAGGCGGCGCCCCTGATAATTGGCCAGCAGCGCCAGGGTCCAGCCCGCATTTTCATAGCTGATGCTGCCGCCCACCAGATTTTCCGCTTCGGGACTGGTTTTCTGGTCCAGCTGAAACAGCCGGGTCAGCGCCAGGCGCGATTGCCAATGATCATTCCAGTTGTACTGCCACTCCAGTTCCAGGCCCGAGATAGACAGCTCATCATTGACCCAGGTGCGACGCAGCAGCGGCGTCACCGATTCCATGATCGCATCCTCAATGCGGGTGTCGAACAGGGTGGTGGCCACGTAGCCGCGCGCAAAACAATGCAGCCAGATCAGTTCGGCCGTGCGCGCGGTTTCCGGATTCAGATCAGGATTGCTCTGGAATTCCGGGCTGATCACCGAAGTCTCCAGCCGGCTGGGCGCGCGAAACGCTTCGGAGTACAGCAGCTTGAACGTGTCGCTGTCGCCGGCCTGCTGCACCAGGCCCAGGCGTGGGCTCAGGTGATCGCCGAAGTCCGAGTAATCATCGCGGCGCAATCCGGCAATCAGTTCCAGATCCTCATTCACGCTGTACTGATACTGGCCAAACAGGCCCTGGATGGTGCGGCCATTCTCATCGGTCTGTAACGCCTGCACCTGCGCGGGATTGGAGGGCGGGCCAAACTGGAAGCCGGTATCCGTCAGCTCAGGATTACGCCATTCCCAGCCTGCCAGCCAGCGCGACTGCCCATAATCGCCCTGCAGTATCCACTGGGTACCCAGCTCGCGCTCGCTGGTTTCCCCCGACAGAACAAAGTAGGGAACCAGCGACACCGCCGCGCGGATGTCCAGCTCGCGATCGATCTGGTAAACGCGCCCTTCCAGCGTCAGCTGCCCGGCAAAAGGGTGGCGCCAGGCCAGGTTGACGAAATCGGTGCGGGTGTCGCGGGCATTGCTGAGGTTATCCACGTAGCCCACCACATAGAATTCCTGCTGGTCGCGGCTGCTGGCCATGCCGTTGAGGGTAAATTCCCCCAGCGAACCGCTCACATACAGATCATTGGCGCGGAACGGATCGCTGCTCTCCACCCACACGGGTGTAGCCGGGCTGGGGAAGGGTTCGAACAGAGTGAGATCCTCACCTTCGCTGCGGGTGTCCCGGGCATAGATTTCCAGCTTGCCGATTTCGTTTTCCGCCCGCCACTGGGCGCTGGCATGGCGGTGCTGGTGGCTGCCGGTTTCCACCACCAGTTCCCGCTCGCTGCGGGTGATGATGTTGATCACCCCCATCATGGCGTTGCTGCCGTACAGGGCTGAACCGGGGCCACGGATCATCTCCACCCGCTCCACGTTCTCGATGGAAATCAGCTGGGTATGCTGACCGGCTCCACCGGCCCAGTCGTTGTTCAGGCGCTGGCCGTCGATCAGCACCAGTACCTCGCTGCCGCTGCCGCCCACCCGCCGGCCCCGGCTGGACACGGGGTAACTCAGCACCGAATCGTCCACCCGGGAACCCTGATAGCCCGGCACCAGATAGGTCAGCTGTCTCAGGTTTCGCAGACCCAGGCGGCGGATGTCGGCACGGGTGAAGACGGTCATCGAGGAAGGTACGGTTTTCAGGCTTTCATCGTGCAGGGTGGACGAGGTGATTTTCACCTCAAGGAGTTCTTCCATGGACAGCTCGAACAGGCCATCCGGCGGCGGCGACATCGCCGGCGCGAGCAGGGGCCAGGCCAGAATTGCCGGGCCCACCAGCCATCGCGCCAGAAATATCAGCCGGCAACGCCGGGTCGGCAAGAGGGTACGAACCATCGGGAATTGGCGTCCATGCGGAGGCTTCACTGATCAATCGTAGATCCGGAAGGGTCGTTTAACAAAGTGTCGTCGGCATCGGTGGCCGGCGGTGCCGTCGTTGCGGCCGGTTCTTCCTGGGGAATGTCGTCCCGGGGAATGTCGCTCTGAGACGTTTCAGCCGGAACAACGTCGTCCTGAATTGTGCCGGCCGGAGTAATTTCACCCTCAGTCACCTCGAACCGGACCACACCAATCAGCTGCCCCGCCTCAGTCACCACCCGGATCTGCCAGTCGCCGGTCACCTGCTCGGGGAAATTGGTCTTGTGGCTCCAGGTGCGATAGCCCTTCTCGCGCCCGCCTTTTATTTTCAGCGGAATGCGCTCCACTTCCCGCCCCTCGTGCAGCCAGACATGGAACACCTGCTCGCCCAGTCCCCGTGGCGCCCGGATCGCCGTGTAGGCATACAGCCCCTGCTGGTGCAGCTGTGCCTCGGTGAGGGTTTTGATGCCGGCACCCGGCGCCCGCTGGCTGTCATCCAGTTCGAACGTCACATGCACGTCGGTCAGCCAGAGCGTGGCCGGCGGCACCCATTGGCGCCCCAGCCACAGCCCGCCCGCCAACACTGCGATCATCAGGCCGAAACGCAGCAGGCCCTGCCATTTGCCGCCCTCGGGCACCAGCCGGAACAGCGTGGGAATGGCCATCACCACCGTGGCGGCGGTGGCATAGCGGTAGGTCTCATCGGTGGTCAGATGCAGGATCACCGGCAGCGCCGTCAGCATCACCGCAAACAGCGCCAGGGTGTGGAACGCCATATAGGCCAGCCGCCGCGCCGCCAGCCAGTTGAAGTAAACGGGATCGATGACCGACATCAGCGCCGCCCCCGCCAGCAGCCCGGTAAACAGCGACTGCCCGCTGTTCCAGGTGGTGGTGACGAAAAAGAACGGCAGCACGAAGAACAAGCTTTCCTGGTGGATCATCTGGGTGCCGTAGCGCAGCAGCGCCGGCGGAATCTCCAGGCCGAAACGGCGGGCGACATTCCGCGTCACCAGATTTTCCAGCATCAGCAACAGCCAGCTCACCAGCAGCACGATGGCCAGCAGACCCGCCGAGTTTTTCTGCCGGTTCACCAGGAAAAAACTGGCCACACCGGAGCCGAAGCTGAACAGCGCAATGGCGCGGGGATTGCGTTGCAGGAACTCGAGGACGGGGGCAATCCAGGGTAGAACACGGATTTTGAGTGCGTTGAACCGGCCCGCCTGGGATTCATCCGCGACCGGCGTGGGCTCCGACTCGGGTGGGGGAACAGTGGGCTGGGAAGAATCAGACGGCGGTAAATCGGGTGCGGGCATGAAGCGGCTTCTGGCTGGAGCGGATTGAAAGTCCGGCATTATACCCGAGAGCGCCCGTGGGAAGGGTCCCGATGGCGTGGGAAGGGTCTGGGGACCGTGGGACGGGTTCTGAAACCGTGGGAAGGGGTGCCGGTAGCGTGGGAGCACGTGCCCGGACCGTGGGAGCAGGTAACGGGACCGTGGGACGGGGTGCCAGCCGCGTGGGAGCCTGTGCCGGAACCGTGGGAAGGGGTACTAACCGCGTGGGAGACTGTGACTGAAGCGTGGGAAGGGTCTGGGAACCGTGGGAAGTGGCCGGACACCGTGGGAGAGCATCCGGCCGGGTGGATCACGCCTGATCCGGGGTGGCGTCGACGGCTTCCTGGTTCTTTTTGCTGGCCTGGCGGCGCATGTTGCGCAGGTAATGGCTGGAATACTCATCACGACGCCGTTCATCGTTCCAGAACACGTACTGGCCGCAGGCCCGCACCTCATCCACCGCCTGCTTCAGCAGCGTATAGGCCTGATCCCGTGCCAGCCGCGGCGCGCTACCCAGGGAACGCTCGCCCATCAACAGCGCCAGCAGCGTGCCCATCTCATCCGCCGTATCCTGGGCCCGATCCAGCAACGCCAGATCCAGTTTGATCGCCACCAGCGGCTCGGCAAAGTCCCGGCCCAGCACGGCGAGCTTGTGCAGATCGGCAATCATGTCCGCGTGCCCTGCACCTTCGGCGATGGCGACCACCTTGTCCATCAGATCGGGATGGTTGCGATAGGCATAGCGCATGGAACGCAACAGATGATCGCGCAGGGCATAGGCTTCTGGGGCTTGGGTGTCCCAGCTCTTTTGCGCTTCATCCCGTTTGTCGCGTTCCTTGAACCAGATGGACTCCGCCTGGTTCAGTGCACCGATTTTTGCCGGCATGGATTCCAGCCAGGACCCATCGAAACCGGCTTCGAGCAGCGCGTCCTTGTCGTGGGTGGCGGCGACGAGCAGGTTTTCGGCTTCCTGCAGGAAGATGGGCATGGGAATGTTCGGCTTTTTCAGCGCATCGCCGGTGATGGCCGAGAACAGGGGCTGCATTGCGAGAAAGTCTGCTTGAGACATCGATAAATCCTTTCGTGGGAAGTAAGAGAAATGTACCGGCCGTATGCGCGGTACTGCAGAAGAAGACGGTGGGGGCGCAAATAACAGGCGATTTTCGCGTGGGGGGAGGATTGACAGGCCGGGAGTGGCGGGTATTGTAAGGTGGGTTGAAGATTTGATCGGATGATCGGGTTTAATGGGGATGGCGTGCGGACCATGAGGGCCGGCGCGAAAGGTTATGTTCTGTGGTTGGGTTGCCCACTTGCGATCCATCGCATCTGAAGCTGGCGGAACACTTTGTCCGTTCACCATTGATATTGACTAAAAAAAATCAATGAAAAGAGAAGGAAATCATGAAGAAAGCACTGTTTTTGGGACTGTCATTGGCCCTGTGCGGCTGCAAACCGGCAATAACCGTGGACATCAGCCGGGACTATCTGGGGAGCGGGGAAACATTCGGGCTATGTGCCCAGTCGGCCTCCGCCATCACGGTAACCCTGAATGGTGCGGCCGTATCCGGGGAGCCGTTCAACAATGGCGAATGCCAATGGATTCAGGCACCGCAGACCACGGAAGAAAACCAGGTCTATGAATACCTGTTATCCGCCTCCAACAACTTCGGCACCACCCAGAAACAAGTTGCCATTCATGTCAACGTTCCCCTGCCGGCAGTATTGAATGACGTCGACGATGTCCAGGTAACCATAGCGCCGGCAACTGCGCGGTATGTGCACGAGGCAACGACGGTCGCCGTGTGGCAAATCACCACACCCATCAACGCGCCCGAAACAGATCTTGGGTTCGTCAGGAAATTTGAGAACACCGCATCGCTTACTATCGAGCGCGTCAACATTTTCAGCCTGGATGCGCTCCTGAAACCTGTCGAAGGGTCGAGATTCCCCACACTGCCGAAACTGAACGCACTGTTCCTGCGGAATTCGATATCATTAACGGACATCAGCGCAGTTTCAGACCGGGTGCTGAGGCAACTTGCGCTCAGCAACCTGCCCATCTCCACCCTGCCCCCGATCAGCCTGGAGCTGACGGCCCAGCATGGAGCCTTTTTGTCGCTGAGAAGCATGACGCTAACCGACTGGACCTTCCTGGATCGCCTGTATTTATACAGCCGCGACCCAGGGAATTATCAAAATACGAATGTCGTGGTGAGCACCCTGGATACCGATTTTGCGGACTGGAATTCCATCAGCCAGGTGGATGGTGCTGCATTGAGGCAGCGTGCGTCTGGCGACGCCAACCTGCCGGTGGCATTTTTGGATAGTTCACCGGATCCTTCTGTGCCGTGCGAATTTGTTGCCGGCCTGGAAACTGTGTTTGATCCCGTCACGCTGCCTAAAGGTTGTTATGAGTATGTTGACCCTGGCTTTACGGTGGGCGATGTTCCGTTTGCCGACCCTGCCTTGAAGGCATGCTTTTATGATCAGGATGAGCTGGTGGAAGATGTTACTGCTGTGAATTGCGAAAGCGGGAATATCACATCGCTTGCGGGGCTCGAATTCTTTACCAATGTTTTTTACATCGGCATTCACACACCAACAAACGACATTCCCAATCTGGAACCGCTGAGGCCGCTGACTGGCCTGCAGATCTTCGCAATGTCGGGTGCGTCGCGTGAACTGGTGGATATCAGTGCGTTGCTGGAACTCCCGGCCTTGTATGAAGTAGTCATAACGGATTCGCCCAAGGTGGATTGTGCAATGGCGGACTTGCTGGTTCAGCAGGCTGGTCAGTGGATTGATATATTTTCGTGTCGGGAAGAGTGAAGGTTAGAGCTAGGGGTTCGTTTACTTGTGCTGCCGGAGGCTGAATGTTTGAAGGGCGGTTAACGACCCCGGAGCGAAAGTTCTAGAAAGTTTGCTGTGAGGGAGGCGTTGATGGGTGTTGTTATCGAGATGAATATTTGAACTAGTTATCAGGGTGGTTGGGGAAGGCGCTGCGACTGCGAAGGCCGGCGCGCAGAATTTGACTCGACAAAAATCTTATCAACAAAAAAGGTGCAAAAAAAATGGCATTGAACCACATGACGGTCTGGTGTGCTGTCTGGATTATTGCGTTGCTGTCTGGCTGTGGCGGCGGAGAATACAAATTGAGTGGAGAGGTCACTGGACTGGAGAACACCACCGAGAAAGTTCAGGTGACCCTCAATGATGGCCTGGAAACACTGCGCGTGGGCAATGGTAAATTTGCGTTTACCAGCGCACTCAAGGCCAATAGCGACTTTACTATTGCACTTGATTCTTTCCCCTTCGGAACCCATTGCAGTGCCAATCTTCCCGCTGGCAAGGTTTCCGCCGCTACCAAGAACGCCTTGATCATTGACTGCAACTGGTATCAGCAAAGCGACACTACCTTCGATGAATATGTGCCAACCGAGGGTGTAAGCATCTATCCGAAATACACCTACCTCTACGTACCTCACTATCAGGCGGCCGACGGCAAGAGCCGGGTGAAAAAATATGATGCTGCCGGACAACTTGTATCTGAAACCCTGTTTAACGACGTACGTATTGTTTGGGTAAACCAAATTATTGATGACGCAGAGGGCAATATCTACATCATTGGATACGGACGAACCGTGACGGCAGAAGATTATGACTGGGGCAAGTATAACGCCATCATCATCAGCTTTGACTCCACTGGCTCGCTGCGCTGGTACCAGCGGATGGGCGAAAAAAAGAATGCCTGGGGCATGAGCGGCGTGATCATCGGATCAGAGCTCTACATGGTGTCAAAGGTGTGGAACTTACATCCATTCAGCCAGCCGAATGATGTCTGGGAGCAGTCGGATGTAGTCGTCAGCGCTTATGACAAGACCACCGGCAACTGGTTGTGGAATTCTGCCCCGATTGGTGATCTGACCGACGATGGCACCATGACGTTTGTAGCGGTTGATGCCGACGGCAATCTTGTGTTTCCGGTAATGAACGGAAGATTCCAGCTTCACCGCTTTTCCCCTGCAGGAAGAAGAGTCGTGCAAATGGCCGAGGTATCCATCCCGGGATCTCCCGGGTTTATGCGGCAGACAAGAGACGGAGGCTTGGTGCTGGTAGGCAATACGCAGGGTGACTGGTATGGGCAACCCCCGGTCCGTGGACAGGATGGCTATATTGCCAAGTTCAACTCGGCTTTTGAGCTGGAGTGGAGTGAAAAATTCAAGGCAGGTGCCTTCCCGGACCAAGACCGGAAGATTTTGACAAGATCCCTATATGTGGGCGCATCTGGCGACATCTGGGTTGGCGGCTATATTTATCGGCAGGAGGCAGAGCAGCCGATCCCTCATTCGTCTTACTATCTTTATAACTATGATTCGTTCATAACAAGCTGGTCGGAATCCGGCAAGCGTAGGGTTACGATTCCCTTGGTTACCGATGGAATTGAATTTCTGCGCGAGATCACGTTTGCAAGTGAAACAAATGTTGCCGCTGTTCTGGATTTGGGCACAGAGTCTGTCAATAACCTGAGTACGGTGCGCTCCACTTTTTCGCTGACCGATTACTTCGAGCCGTGCACTACGGCGGACAACGATGCGGACGGACTATGTGATTACCTTGATTCCGATGATGATGCAGACGGGTTTGCTGACGCTGCTGATGCTTGCCCATTGGTATTTGGGACGGAGATGGGGTGTAACTAGGAATTGGGGGATGAATTTGCACCCGCCGTTGATATATTGGTATCGGGTGGGTGCAATTGGCTCAGGCTGTACATTTGAAGGTGTTTAAGGACCGGTTTCGACCCTAAGCGGACGTTCGTAAAAGCTATCTGAGCGGGTAAGCCTGACGCGTTGCGGGCATTCAATACAACCTAAATTTATGCAATGTTACTGAGAAAGTTTGAGAAGAGAGCTAAATGAGCATCGCAGGAATACACTCGAACCGGGGGGATATCTATCAGACCCTGATTGCCTTCGACTGGGCATTAACTGTTCTGTCCGATCCCGAATTTCAATGGCTTGAAATAGATTCGACGACCTATCTCGTAGACGATGTTGTAGTCGGTAAATCCAACGGATCCCTGATTTGTTGCCAGTGTAAAAAGAACCAAACCAATTTCAGTGCATGGTCGATAGCAAATCTTGCAGATGAGCTGGACAAGGCTTTTCTGGCTCTCGCAAAAAATAAACAAGCGCACGTCCGCTTTTATTCGCGCAGCGAGTTTGGTGCACTCGCAAAACTACGTGAATACAGTACATTTCATGGCAATGAGGCCGAATATCGTGCGAATTTGACTCAAGAGCATACAACTACAGATAGCGATTTGGCCACACGCATTGCCAAACAGGCTCCTAATCTTTCGACCTATGAATTCCTGCGCCGCACCTCTTTCGAGATCAGCCCAGATTATAATCGTATTGAGACTTTACTACGTGAACGTTTGCGCCAAGTAGCCAGCAACTCAGATGCTGCCTTCAATGCGCTCTGGACACGCCTCGATAAACTTGGTGGGCGTATGGAGGGAGGTAACCTATCTGCCTCCATACAACATCGACTGACGAAAGACGACCTAAAGGACATTCTTCATCACTCGGGAGCAATGCTGGTTCCTGTGATGTCCATTGTACAAGTGCGGACATCATTTGCCAGCACCTCCGCTGTCGGCAGGTCGTGGCATCGGGACATTGTCGGACTGCGTATTTTGAGCCCGGTTGTTAACGAACTCCTTGCTGCCATCGATAGCAGAAGACGTGCTATTTTGCTTACCGGGTTGCCTGGTTCTGGCAAAACCTGTGTGATGCTAAGCCTGCAAGAAGAGCTAGAGCAGCGCATGCAAACCCGAGCTGACCTCGTGCCACTCTTCATCCAATCGCGCGAATTCGCCGACCTGGCGACGGCGCAGGAGCGCCACGCACAAGGTCTACCGGAGCACTGGGTAGAACAGGCCGCCCGTTTGGCAGAACACGCGCATGTAGTTGTGGTTATCGACTCGCTGGATGTCTTATCCATCGCCCGTGAGCACGGCATATTGACGTACTTTCTTGCACAAGTTGACCAGCTGCTTTTGATCCCCAATGTTACCGTTGTCACAGCTTGCCGCGATTTCGACCGTAAATACGACCGACGCATCGCTGCACGGCAATGGGACTGCGAATTGCAATGCCTACCGCTGGATTGGGACGACGATATTGTGCAGTTACTCGACAAGTTAGGAATCGATTCGACCACTATTGATGACGTCACCCGTGAACTGATCCGTAATCCACGCGAACTGGCGCTGTTTGTCGAACTGGCCCAGCGTAGTGGCAGCTTCAACGTGATAACCAGCCAAGCATTAGCGCAACGCTATCTCAATATGATCGTGCAGGCCGACCCCGCTTTGGGAGACGCAGCTATGCAAGGAATTGAAGCCATCGCCGACGCAATGCTGAAATCACGCAGCCTGTCGATTCCACATCAGCGCTTCAGTGCGTCACAGGACATCCTGCGACGGCTAAAAAGTCTCAATGTGTTGCAAAGTACCCATGATGGGAAATTAACGTTTGGTCATCAAACCCTACTTGATGTGCTGGTAATAAGCGCCGCTATACGCAGAGACGTCACGCTTAATGAGTTCATCCAAGACTTGCCGCCTGTGCCCTTCGTTCGGCCGAGCATTCGTAGCTTTGTCGCACAGTTGGCGATGGGAGAGCGCCGCGAGTTCAGGAAACAACTGAGAGCGGTATTGATGGGCAACGCCGCCTTCCACATTCGCCGCCTGATTGCGGAGTCGTTTGCCCAACAGATCCCACAGGATGATGACTGGCCCCTAATACGTGACTTGCGTGACAAGTCTCGCGAGGTGTTTCAGGTGATTTATACTCAAGCATCTTTGGTTGAGTGGCATCACTTCTGGCTCTCGCATCTGATACCTGCATTGAAGGAAATGCGCGATGCAGAGGGACTGATGGCGCATGTTCATCAGGTAACACAGTGGAAGGATTACGACGCTGCCGGGATATTA
Organism: Gammaproteobacteria bacterium; assembly: GCA_013178375.1. Classification (GTDB taxonomy): domain Bacteria; phylum Pseudomonadota; class Gammaproteobacteria; order Pseudomonadales; family Ketobacteraceae; genus Ch67. The sequence continues at coordinate 13,018 of JABLXQ010000027.1, read as the reverse complement.
GCGTTCTGGATGGATGCATTGGCGCTAGATTGGCTGGATGGCAACAGAGTCGCGGGACAATTAGTTTTCTCGCTGTCCAATTTTAAAACAGAGAATTTGCCTCTCGTTGCACCTTTACTGGAGCGGCTACTCGACATGCCGAAACCAGAGCATAGTTTGTTAGGGCGTACAGTTGCATGCTGTGTCGCCGCTGGTGCTGTTGATGACAGATCCTTGTGGCGCTATATCACTGGTGACATCAGCGAAGAAGACGTAACGGAATTTCATTTCGGCAACAAGCTGCATTGCAAATATCATGAGTTTGGAGATAGGAATGACAATTTTCTGAAACAGCGGATGGTACAATCCACCGTCCTACTTGATTTAGCGTTGGATGCAATTGAACAGTGGAGCCAGATCAAGTCAGCTCGCTACGGCGAGACTAGAATAGGCTATCGCAGTGGATTCCTGGGCGAAACCTCCTACAGCGATACTCACACGCAGACCGTTCATACACACATAGATTGTGAGCGGGTTTTGCTAGATGCGATTGAGGCAGCTATTCTCCATCACGCCCAAAGCTACTCCGACTGGTGGAAGAAGAACCGAGAACGCCTGTGTTTTAACCGAGAAGGGGCGCTGTGCTACTTCGCCATCCTTGCTTTCACAAGGACTCCGCAGGCCAATATTGACTTGATTAGTCGTCTGTTGTGCGACGGGAATTTACTGGAATTCGAACTCTCTTACGAATTAGGAATATTGATCCGGGCCGCATTTGTATACCTCGACAGTTCCACACAAGATGCGGCGATAGCGACAATACACACCATATGGGAAGAGCTGGGAACTGATGTGAGCAACAGTTTCTGGATATTGAAGCGGAGAGCAGAATATATATCCGCCATCCCATGCTATTTACGCTCATCAGAAGCGCAAAAGATATTAGATTCCTACGAAAAAACAAATGGGACATTGATTCCACAGCCTTCCATTGGCATGCGCGGTGGCTGGGTCGCGGCTCCATTTTCTTTTGAGGTATTTCTGAATGCTAGCGATGGCGGCGTAATTCGTTTGCTGGCCCACTACTCTGGGTATAACCGAGACTTCGATGATTTGTTGATTGGAGGTGAGCGAGAGGTTGGTTGGCAACTGCGCGAGGCTTCATCTCGCCACCCATCGCGATTCTTGAGATCGCTGGTCGCGCATTGGCCTAATATTTCAGCAGGTTTCCGCAACGACATCATGGACGGCATTGCCACCTATCTGGCGCATCGCCATGGTAACTTGCAAACCAACGGCACTTGGGTACCAATTGAGGAGCCCGATGCTCCCGCCTTGGTGAATCAAATCCTTGACGAGCTGGAAAGACATCCCTCTCACTGGCAGCTCAATCGCTCAGCAGCCAAGGCCCTAGAGGCCTGCGCACATATCATCCAGGATACACAAAATGCTGCACGGTTGGTGTTCTTGTCGATAGGCTTTGGAAAGCTTTGGGAAGAAAGCACCATCCGTGGAGATTCGGTCGATTTGCTTAACACCGGTATCAATATGATCACTGGGAATATTGCCGAAGCCTTGATGATTTTGGTCAACAACTTTCAAGAGCAGGCCATTGCATTACCCGAATTGTTACCACCAACACTTCGTCGATTTGCTGGCAACGAACACCCGGCAATCCGAGCTCTTATTCTGCGACGTTTGCCGTACCTCCAAAACCGGTATCCGGAGTTAGGTTGGGATTTATTCCACCACGCCATGCAGGATTCTGCGGGTCTTTGGGAATCCGCAGAACGTTGCATTTATCACGCCTATCATGATCACTTCGAGAGAGTTGACCCACTGCTTAGGCGCATCCGTTGCGAGGGCAGCAAAGAAGACATGAAAACTTGGGGACGCATTTCGGCCTTGTCCGCTCTGGCGGGGCATATCAACCTTGCCGGCTTGCTTAGTGATTTAAGTGCCCTGGATAGCACTGAAGCTTGGCAGGGGGCTGCAAGCGTTTGGACTCACCCAGATAATATCAAACAGCATCGCGAACAATGCCTTTCAGGTATTGAAGCAGGCTTGAAGGAAGATAGTTGTCATGCGATGGTAGTTGCTCAGCATGTCGACAAGGTCTTTCGGGACAAAACGCCTCCTATCTCTATTCCGATAGAGTTGATTCAGCGTTGCTTTGACATCTTTGAAACCAATAGCGAAGACAAGCATCACCGGCTGTTCGGGTTTAGCGAATGGCTGAATGCTATTTCACAGCGGGATCCAAAACTCGCTTTGACTGCAACAGAAATTTACCTAGCTTATGTTAGTCGTGCTAATCCGCATTTTTACGATCATGAAAATCAACTTGTCCAACTAGTAACCCGGCTTTTCGCCGAAGCCGAGGAACGGGAGGAATCCGATCACGGTGCGATGCTTACACGCGTGGTAGCTGTGCAAGATCTACTGTTGTCATTGGGGGTAAATTCCATGAATGATTGGTTGAGGGCGGCTGAGAGGCAATAGCTAAACTTTTAATGCTCGGCCTCCGCAATTCAATCTAGTGAAAGCCGACGAATAGTCGCTAGGTTTGATCAGGAAGCCGGGCCTTAGATATGTCCGCTCCTCGCCCTTTGCGGGCTAAATCGTAGGAGCCTACTTCAAGCTGATCTAGTTTCGGCCAATGGCTCAGTCGCTGAGGGAGGCTACCCGTGGGCGCCTCCGCTCAATGGTGGATTCACTGTACTTGACCTGCCTTCAAGTAAGGAGGCCGTCGCATGAGCCGCACTCATCGCGAAATCATGCCGCTGTGACCAGGAGCTTAGAGTATTCGGGCTTGATCCAGAGTCATGAGGTCGGATTGTTGCATTACATGCTGCTCAGTAACTTTGGTTTAATAAGATAAAAACTATTTTTTTACTTGCTCACATTGGGGAACACAACATGAAAGCAAAAACCATGGCGGCTGCTGCAGCTGCGCTATGTCTGACGGCCTGCACCTCGGCCCTTCTGTGGACCACTAACGTCACCGACAATCCTTTTGCACCAATGCCATTGGCCATCGCCACGGACAGTGTCGGCAATGCGTACCAGCTGTACCTGGGCAGTAGCGGATATACCCAGTTGCGCAAACTGGATGCTGGCGGCAACGAGCTGTGGCAGCAGGAAGTGGGTGCAGCCATACCCGAAGCGCCGCTGCTGCACATGGTGGTTACCCCGGAGGGCGTGGCAGTGGGTTACAACGAAATGGTGGGCGTGGTGGAATATCCGTTTGAATCGCCCACTCCCAACATCCTCCCATTGCTGCTGGGGAACGCCAATCTGAAACAGTTTGATGCCGATGGCGTCGAGCTTTGGCAAGTCGGTTTCCAATCCGGCGAATCCGATATTCTCACCGGCATGGCACTGGATGACGCCGGCAATCTGGTGGTGGCGGTTCATCTGGGCCGCAAGGCAAATGATCCCTTGACGAGCAGCTTCAGCCTGCAACGCTTCGACTCGACGGGCATCCAGTTGTCGCACAAGGAAAGCGCCATTGCCACGATCTACTGTCTGCCGTTTTGCACTACTGAAATGGCGATAGATACGCAGGGCAATCTGTTGTTCAACTTCGCCGGTCCTTTCTACACCTATTCCATCGTGCAGGCGGCTGATGGTTTATTTCCCTGGCGCTCGACAGGATTTCCCATTAACCCCAACAGCCTGCTGATGCCATTGGGCAAACACACGTCCAACGCCAATGACCAACCCAATCACGTGGTCGCCACTTCCAATGGTTTTGTGACTACCAATGGCAACGAAACCTGGGAGAACACCCTGACCGGCTCGCGCGCCTGGACGCAGGCGATTGGCTCCAACATTGGCATTGCCGTGGATGCCACTGGCATGCTCTATATTCCCAATGGCGTGAAGATCAGCAAGCTGGCCAGTGATGGCACGCTGATCAGCGACATCACGCTGGACGGACAGAGCGGCATCCGGCAGATCGAATGGCGCGAGGACTTGCAGCGGTTGATCGTGCTGAGCGATTTCAGCATCAGCACCAGCAATCAGACCGACGCGACCATCACCGAAGAAACCGGCCAGACCCTGTGGGTGTTTGATGCGACCGGGAAAAAGAAAGCCAGCTATAAAACCAAACCGACGCGGCAGATCAAACCGGTGTGCGACGCTGATGTTGAATGCGGTAATCCGGTTTGGGAGCAAGGGGAGATCTGGGAGGCTTTCACCACCACGCCGGATAAGCGGGTTGTGTTGTCGGGTGCGCAGCTGAGCGGTGAAGCGACGGCGTTTGCAAAGGCGTTCAAGTTGTTGTGAGGGAGCGGACGCCTTGCACACCGCAGCTTAAAGGTAGTTTCAGTAACAGCGCTCGAAATCCAACACCTAACAATCTGAAAAAGGACTTTTATTTCGATTCCAGGATCTGTATTTTATGAATGCTAACAAACTGCGCTGACTGTCGAATCTGCATCGGCAGTGCAGTTGAATGGATGACTCTTTACCTATTGCGATTAAAACCTTAACCATCATTAGTCAAAAATATAGTTGGCAAGCGTTTCTAATTGGCCAGCGAAACATTTAATAGCGGATAACAATAATCGTTTGGGGATATGACAATGAAATTATTCAAGTATCTGGAAGTGTCGTTAGCGGCGGCACTCTCTCTCTTCCTTTTGTCCGGCTGCAAACTTCCTATGTATTCTGTCGGAGGGAATGTGTCCGGTCTTGTGGGCACTCTTAGCCTGTCTTTAAATGGCTCCGCCAAGACGCTCGACATCCTGCAAGATGGTATTTACAAACTCAGCACCACACTGGCGACAGGCGCAACTTATACCGTGACGGTAGTGACCCAGCCAGCGGGTCAGCTCTGCGTTGTTGCCAATGGCAGCGGCACGATTGCAAATGCCAGTGTCACCAACGTCGATATTAGCTGCACAGTGACAGCGCAGGCGCCAGTGATTACAAGTGTATGGCCGGGCTCGGTCGTTGGTGGCTATGAAGTCAAAGTCTCGGGCAGTAACCTGGATTCTGCCAGCATTGCTTTCAATGGTTCAACCATGACGCCGACGCTACAAACGCAGAATGAAATTCGCTTTATTGCGCCGGAAAATCCCAAAGGTACCTATGCGCTGGAGCTGGAAAATATAGCGGGTAACACCAGCCAGCAGGTGCCTCAAGGTGAGGTGATGACGGATGTTGTATCCATCGCTGGTGGCAGCAATCACAGTTGCGCGGTGCAGTCGACCGGCGAAGTGCAGTGCTGGGGTTATAACTCGCTTGGTCAGCTAGGAAACGGCGGCACGGCAGATAGCGTAACACCGGTGAAAGTGAGCGGAATCAGCAACGCAGTTTCTGTCAGTGCTGGCGCCAGCCACAGCTGTGCAGTGCTGTCGACCGGAGTGGTGGAATGCTGGGGTTTCAACCCTTATGGCCAGCTAGGTAATGGCAGCACTATTAATAGTTCGACGCCAATAGCGGTAACCGGCATCACCGGCGCTGTGGCGGTCAACGCGGGCATCAATCACAGCTGTGCAGTACTGTCGAGCGGCGCGGTGCAGTGCTGGGGTAACAATACATCCGGTCAGCTTGGCGATGGCAGCACTGTTAATAGTTCGACGCCAATAACTGTTAGCGACGTCAGCACTGCAATGACGGTCAGTACCGGTATCTCTCACAGCTGCGTGATTTTATCGACTGGCTTGGTGCAGTGCTGGGGCGACAACGCTTATGGTCAGCTTGGGAATGGCAGCACTATTGCAAGCATGACGCCGGTAACCGTGAGCGGTATCAGCAATGCAGTGACGGTCAACGCTGGTCAGTATCACAGCTGCGCAGTGCTAACAACCGGCATGGTGCAGTGCTGGGGTAACAACGTTAATGGCCAGCTGGGTGATGGCAGCACTATTACAAGGGTAACGCCCGTAACCGTGAGCGGTATCAGCAATGCGGTAACGGTTGGCACAGGTACCTATCACAGCTGCGCGGCGCTAATAACCGGCCTGGTGCAGTGCTGGGGCTCAAACTCGGGCGAGCAGTTGGGCAATGGCAGTTCAATTGATAGTTTGACGCCGTCTACGGTGAGCGAAGTCAGCAATGCAATGGCAGTTGTTGTGGGTGCCAACCACAGTTGTGCGATGCTGTCGACTGGATCAGTGCAGTGCTGGGGTTCCTTCGGGGGAATCGGCATTCCAACATATAGTGCTTTACCGGTAACAGTGAGCGGATTAGGCGATGCGGTCACCGTGTCGGGCGGAAATCGCGACTGTGTTTTATTGTCAGATGGAAGCGTGCAGTGCTGGGGTGCTGTTTTGTTAGGTGATGGCAGCACTAGCACCAGTATGACACCCGTTACCGTGAGCGGTATTGCCAACGCAGTGACGGTCAGTGCGAATAGCTTGCTTAGCTGTGCAGTACTGTCGAACGGTGAGGTGCAATGTTGGGGTTACAACCATTTCGGTCAGCTGGGCAACGGCAGCTTTCTTACTAGCAAGACACCATCAACTGTGAGCGGTATCAGTAACGCTGTAGCGGTCAGTGCGGGCAACTCTCACAATTGTGCAGTACTGTCGACCGGTGGGGTACAGTGCTGGGGCAACAACTCCTCTGGTCAGCTGGGTAACGGCAACACTACTGCAAGTTCGATGCCTGTAGTTGTGAGCGGAATCAGCAATGCAGTTGCGGTCAGCGCAGGTTCCAATCACACCTGTGTGGTGCTCACAGCTGGCACGGTGCAGTGCTGGGGTAGCAATTCCTATGGCCAGCTGGGCAATGGCGGCACCATTCTTAGCACGACGCCTGTAGATGTAAGCGGAATCGCCAATGCAGTGGCGATCAGTGCAGGATACGATCACACCTGCGTGGTGATGTCGACGGGTACTGTGCAATGCTGGGGTTACAACTCTTATGGTCAGCTGGGCAACGGCAGCACTATTAATAGTAGGACGCCAGTAACTGTGAGCGGAATCAGCAACGCGGTAGCGGTTGGTTTGGGTAGCTATCACAGCTGTGCGTTGCTGTCGACCGGCAAGGTGCAGTGCTGGGCTTACAACTATTATGGTCAGTTGGGCAACGGCAGCACGATTAATAGTGGGACGCCAGTGGAAGTGGCCGGGATCAGCTCAGCGGTGGCCATTTCGGCAAGTGACTCAAATAGTTGTGCGCTGCTATCGAATGGCGGCGTGCAGTGCTGGGGTAATAGCAACCAAAACCAGCTAACAGTCTCATCAGCGAATGAATTAAAGATTCCTGTTCACTATCCTTAGCAGAAATACCGTTCAAAAATAGCGTGCCTATGGTGCGCTATTTTTTTGAGCGGCCTTGTTCATGCAGCGACGGGTTGTTCAGCAACATTGGCTTGATAAGATAAAGAATTGCTTTTTTATTTGCTCACATTGGGGAACACAACATGAAAGCAAAAACCATGGCGGCTGCTGCAGCTGCGCTATGTCTGACGGCCTGCACCTCGGCCCTTCTGTGGACCACGAACGTCACCGATAATCCTTTTGCACCAATGCCATTGGCCATTTCCACGGACAGTGCTGGAAATGTGTATCAGTTGTACCTGGGCAGTAACGGATATACCCAGCTGCGCAAACTGGATGCTGGCGGCAATGAGCTGTGGCAGCGGGAAGTGGGGGCAGCCATACCTCTATCGTCGCTGCTGCACTTGGTCGTTGCCCCGACGGGTGTGGCCGTGGGCTACACTGAATTTGTGGGCGTGGTGGAATATCCGTTTGCGTCGCCCTTTCCCAACATCCTCCCTTTGCTGCTGGGGAACGCGAACCTGATGCAATTTGATGCCGACGGTGTCGAGCTTTGGCAAGTTGGTTTTCAATCCAACGAATCCGATATTCTCACCGGCATGACACTGGATGCCGAAGGCAATCTGGTGGTGGCAGTTCATCTGGGCCGCGAGGCAGATGATTCCATGATGAGCAGCTTCAGCCTTCAGCGTTTCGATTCTGCAGGCACCCAGTTGTCGTACAAGGAAAGCGCGATTCACGCTGGCTACTGCCAGCCGCTTTGTACTACCGAAATGGCCATCGATACGCAGGGCAATCTGTTGTTCAACTTCGCCGGCCCTTTCTATACCTATTCCATCATGCAGGCGGTTGATGGTTCATTTCCCTGGCGCTCGACCGGATTTCCCATTACCCCCAACAGCCTGCTGATGCCACTGGGCAAACACACGTCCAACGCCGATGGCCAACCCAATCACGTGGTGGCTACTGCCAATGGCTTTGTGACCACCAACGGCGCAGAAACTTGGGAGAACACGCTGACGGGCTCGCGCGCCTGGAAGCAACCCATTGGTTCCACCATCGGTATTGCCGTGGATGCCACTGGTACGCTCTATATTCCCAATGGCGTGAACATCAGCAAGCTGGCCAGCGATGGCACGCTGATCAGCGACATCACGCTGGACGGACAGAGCAGAATCCGGCAGATCGAATGGCGCGAGGATTTGCAGCGGCTGATCGTGCTGAGCGATTTCAGCATCAGCACCAGCAATCAGACCGACGCGACCATCACCGAGGAAACCGGCCAGACCCTGTGGGTGTTTGATGCGACCGGGAAAAAGAAAGCCAGCTATAAAACCAAACCGACGCGGCAGATCAAGCCGGTGTGCGAGGCTGATGTTGAATGCGGTGATCCGGTGTGGGAGCAAGGAGAGACCTGGGAGGCTTTCACCACCACGCCGGACAAGAGGGTTGTGTTGTCGGGTGCGCAGCTGAGCGATGATGCGACGGCGTTTGCGAAGGCGTTCAAGTTGTTGTGAGGGAGCGGACTAATCTCACTTGACTTTCTGAATTCAAGAATGCTCGTGCCGATGATGAATGTCGGGATAATGGGGATGTTTATGCATCATGGCAGGATGAAAATGCTCATGGGTATGCGGCTCTGATCCTTCCCACGGGACGTTATGGGCATGCTGATGATGCTCGTCGTGAACATGGGAGTGGCTATGGGTCATTGGCTCATGACTATGTAGATGTTCGTGCTTTTCTGTCAGATGCAGCCACAGGCCGAGTGCCATTGCTGCAAAGCCTGCGATAAAAAGTATTTCCGGGGTTTCCTGCAACATAACCAGGGCTAGTGCGGCACCCACAAAGGGCGCTGAAGAAAAGTAAGCGCCAGTGCGAGCGGTACCCAGGTATCGAAGTGCAAGTACAAACAATACCAGACTGACACCATAACCAAGGAATCCAACCAGTGCAGCTGAAAACATTGCGGTTGGCTCTGGTAGTAACGCGCCAGTTGCCAATGCCAGGGAAACATTAAAAATACCGGCAACCAAGCCTTTGATGCTGGCAATTTGTAACGCATCACTGGCAGACACTTTGCGGGTCAGATTGTTGTCGATACCCCAGCACAAACAGGCGCCCACAATGGCCAGCGCACTCCAGGCACCGCCCGGCTCGGGCGCTTGCTGCCAGGACAACAGCACACTGCCAGCCACGATACTGACCATGCCCAGAAAGATACGGCGATCGAAATTTTCCCGAAAAACAAACCAGGCCAATAATGCGGTAAATACCCCTTCCAGATTCAACAACAGAGCGGCACTGGATCCGGGCGTGTACACCAGGCCAAACATTAGCAATGCAGGACCGACAACACCGCCGAAAAAGACTGCACCCGCAAACCAGGGTATATCTTTACCTTTCAGATACGCGGCTTTATTGTCGGCGGATGCATAAAAATGTCTTATTCCCATCAATATGAACAACCCGATCCCACTCCCCAGATACAACAAACCGGCCAGCATGACGGGATGGGACTGCTCGACCAGCAGTTTGGCGAACGGCGTGCTGGCACCAAATAAAGCGGCGGCCAGCAATGCATAGATGATTCCGGATTTGATAGATTTTCCTCGTGTCGACAGATCGGCAGCGATCGTCAAAGATACTTGGTGATGGCCTTGAACTCTGCAATGGCATCTTCTGTCGTTTCGCCATTCACTGCATGTTCCAGACAATGATCAATATGGTCATGTACCAGCGTTTTCTTGGCATTGGCAATGGCTTTTTCCACTGCCTGCAATTGCTGGGCAATGTCCAGGCAACCGCGCTCCTCCTCCAGCATGGTAATGATTTTCTGGAGATGGCCATTGGCACGCTTGAGCCGGGCGATGATTTGCGGATGTGAAGTATGGGTTGTCATGAATGGCACTATATCCCCCCAGGGAGGATGCTTCAATCCTTAGCTGATGTGCGTTATGATGCCGGCTGTTTCGCACATTCAAGGTCGATCAAGGGAGCATGGCATTGAGCCGCAATACGTGCCGGTCCACTTTAGTGGCGGTTTTGGTGCTGTCGCTGTTGTCTTCGACCCTGTTTCGGGGTTGCTGGACGATTGCCCAGTGTCTGCACGACGAAGTGCCACCTCGCTATGTCCTTGTAGTAAACGACGAACCACATTTTCACCATCATCAACATCTGCCTGTTCATACGCAAATGGATGGAGCCACGCATTCTGCTCTGCATATGATGGACAGCATCGAATATTCACTGCCACCGCTGCTGTCCAACAATGCGGTACACCAGATTCGCTATTCGGCACTATCGGCTTTTCCACCGCATGTCCCTGGTCACGTACGGGCTCGCCTGTACCGACCGCCTCGGCTGTCCTCATGGTTGCTACTGTCCTAATCGTTTTTTCGTGCAACGGCCCGATCAAGCGGGCCGGTCGCTGTTAATGTGAAAATCTGGAGTATTGCAATGATCCATTTTCTCTTGCGGAAGTGGTGCGATGTCCGTGCGTCTGTCGTCGGACACCTGCTACTGGCTTGCGTGTTGTTAATGGGTGCCATGTCTATCAATTCCGCTTTCGCCCACGGGGTAGCGGAGGATGACGCCGCCTTTTTGGAACAAAGCGCGGGCACCCAATTGCTGCCTTTCACCTATTTGGGCGCCAAGCACATGGTGACGGGTTACGACCACCTGCTGTTTTTGTTCGGTGTCATTTTTTTCCTGTATCGAATGAAGGATGTGGGCATTTACGTCACGCTGTTTGCCATCGGCCATAGTGTCACATTGCTCTATGGCGTGCTCAGTGGCACCCATGTCAATCCCTATATTGTCGACGCCATCATTGGATTATCAGTGGTGTACAAGGCGCTGGATAATCTGGGTGCATTCAAGCGCTGGTTTGGTGTGCAACCCAACACCAAGTTGGCCGTGCTGGTGTTCGGCTTTTTCCATGGCTTTGGCCTTGCCACCAAATTGCAGGATTTCAAACTGTCGGAGGACGGGCTGGTTGCCAACATTCTCGCTTTTAATGTGGGCGTTGAAATTGGTCAGATCATGGCATTAGGCGCCATATTGATACTGATGAATTTCTGGCGACAGTCCGCCACGTTCATACGACACGCCTTTGCCAGCAACGTGGTGTTGATGGCAGCCGGTTTCATTCTGATCGGCTATCAGGTTACCGGCTATTTTGTTCATTCATGAGGAATAACATGCACGACATCAGTAATTTCAATCGCGAAGGTTTGCCTTCGACACAAGCCTTGCTCAAAGCGACTCTGGTTGCTTTGGTCATAGGTGCCTTGGTTCTGGTAACCACTGTGTTGCCAGCTGAATACGGCGTCGATCCTACTGGCCTGGGCTCCCGCATGGGGCTGACGGCTCTGAGTGAAGCCACAGCTGGTGAAGTTCCTTCTGCCGAAGCATCCTCTGCCAATCTGTTGGTGTCGGCTGCTCCGGTGTTGTCGCCGGTATGGAAAAGTGCGAACGGCTATCGCAATGATTCCCTGGCGCTGACCCTGCAACCGGGTGAAGGTGCGGAAATCAAAGCCAGGATGGCCATAGGTGACCGTTTCGTCTTCAGCTGGCAAGCCGAAGGTGGAGCTGTGAACTTCGACATGCATGGCGAACCTCCCAATGCGGGCGAAACATTTTCCAGTTACTGGAAAGGATTGAATCAGAGCCAGGCCCACGGCGAATTTATAGCACCCTTTGCCGGTACCCATGGCTGGTATTGGCGAAACCGGGGAACAGCACCCGTTACCGTAACGGTATCTACCAGCGGCTTTTACGAAAAACTCTACAAACCTTGAACCTGAAATCGGAGACCACCCAATGAATATCATTTTCAAATTTTTGCTGGCAGTAATCTTTATGTTATCTCCACTAAAACTGATGGCCCATGCCGATCATGGATCGTTTGAAACGATTGATGGTCTTCAGGCTACGAAAGTGGCCAGCGAAGTCGTACAGAGTCTGGTGACCGATAAAAAATTGCCGGATAGCTGGAAGAATGCCAAGCCATCTGCTGCAATCACCCGGGAAAGCAAATACGGCCCAGTATGGGTAGTGAGTTTTCAGAATCCGGAAGAAGAGGATACGAGCAAGAAAACGTTGTACGTGATTCTGGATGAGTTCGGCAATCCAGTCTCTGCCAATCATGAAGGAGAAGCGGAGTAACCGATCCGAACTGCCCTACTCTTCGCTTGGTGGCTGCGGAAAGCGCCCCGCCTCACCTTTGACTATGCTGAATCTGTACCCCCGGGCGAAGCATCCCTGACCCGCTTCTGGCGGATAGACCGCCGGAACTGGCCGGGGTGGATCAATCCGCCATTCGACATCGCGCCCACCATGCAAGTGCCCATCGTATTGCAGGCGGGCGACGGCGCATTTATATGCAGGCACACGACACCGATGAAGACGGCCTGCCCATCATCCAGCCGGAAGCAGCAGGCACCCAAGGGTTGCCGCCAGTGCTGCGGCGTTTCAGCAACAAACAACAGGAAAACGAATTCATTATTCGTTGCCTGCAGAAGTGGAATGCTGCGGGAAAATCGTGGCGCGATATTGGTGTGGTATATCGTTCAAAAAGCACCGGGCTCCGCCTGGCAAAGGCGCTCGGTAGCGCGGGCATTCCCTATTTGCTCACCCACGACAAGGCATCCAAGGCCAACTACAGCATCGATGTTAGCAGCGATGTAAAACTGACCCACCCCAGCGATTTAAAATTGACCCACCTGGGCTAATGTTGCGGCCTTTTGCAGGCCGCCCATGTTGACCCAGGAGCAAGCAGTGGAGATTCGTATATTGGC
>JABLXQ010000026.1 GCA_013178375.1 Gammaproteobacteria bacterium | reverse complement strand
TTCGCGTCGCCATGAATGTTGACCGCCAACTGCACGTCGCCGGAATCTACCTGTAAACACTGCTCGGGCGCCATGAAAGATATGCTCCTGAAAATTGTCTGCCACTACTGCCTGGCTACTCCGCCAGACAGGGGCCCTCCAGCTTAGCGGTGGATGTCGGTGCCGTACTGTTCTGTCACGTCATTTTTCTGCAGCAGCACGACGTCATTGCCCAGCATTTCCAGCCGCGCCTCCCAATGCGTGGCGATCCAGCCAAAGGTGTGGTCACTGAAAAAACAGATGTGAGTGGGGTCGAGAATATAGTGCCAGCGCGCGAAAGCCTCCTGATCGCGGGCGCGCTTGGTCATGACGCCAAGCCAGCCGCCCGGGCGCAGGCAGGCGAAGAGCTGGTCCAGCACCGCGCGCGGATCGGGCAGGTGCTCCAGCACTTCAGTGGCGCAGATAAAATCGTATTGTTGCTGCAACGCCGCCACGTCGGGAAAATAAAACTTGTCGTACAGCGCGACGGAATGCCCGGCTTCCCGCAACATCGCTGCCAGCGCCGGGCCGGGGCCGCAACCGAAATCCAGTCCGGTGGATTGCGGTGGCAAGCGCTGCAGCAACGGCAGCGTCAGCCGCATCAGAAAACGCCGGTAGCCAACATCGGCGGGATCGTTTTCGTGCTGGTCGTATATGGCTTTTTCCGCAACGGTATCCAGATGAAACGATGCCGGCACGAACACCAGTTCGCACACCAAGCAACGCAGGTAATCACGGCAGCGGTCGCGGTGCCAGGGCTCGATCTGTTTTCCATGGCACAAGGGACAGATCAGCACGGATGACATGGCCAGCGGGCGCACTCAATCCTTGCGCTGGTTGAACTGTTCCAGTTGCCCGGCGCTGGCTTCTTTCTGGTAGCGTTGCTTCCATTCCTCATACGGCATGCCGTAGATTTTTTCCCGCGCCTGATCATAGGTGAGCGTCTCGCCCTGCTCCTGCGCGGCCGTCACCATCCACTTGGCCAGACAGTTGCGGCAGAAGCCGGCCAGATTCATCAGATCGATGTTCTGTACTTCCTTGTGTTCATCCAGATGCTGCAGCAGGCGACGCAAAACAGCGGCTTCGATTTCAGTGGACTTGTTCATGGGATTTCACCGGTAAGAAACGAGATGTCATTCTACCGCATGCCTTTCCAGTTGCGCGCGTCCGCCTGCTAGAATGCCCGCCATGGACATGCCAACCCCGCCCCCAGACAGCCACGCTCCCACGCCGCCCAACGCCCGGCGCTGGCTGTACGTGATCGCCCTGATCTGGCTGCTGCTGGTGGCCGGCCTGCTGTGGTATTCCCTGCGCCTGCCCCGGCAGTGGTTCGACCCGCTGCAGACGCAGCCCCATGCCTTCCATGACGCAGCCCGGCTGCAGGAATTCACTGCCGCACTGGCAACCCTGCAGCCCGACCTGAAGCCCGGGCAGCCGCTGTTTATCCGTTTCCGCCAGGCCGACTGCCGCTGTGAGCAGCTGGTGGACGCCTACCATCAACTGCAAACCAGTCTGCTGCAACAGCAGGGTTACCGCGTACTGACACTGGAAAAAAACGACCTGGAGCAACTGGCAAAGACACAACGCCCGGAACTGTTCAGCTGGATCACTGCGACGCCGGCGGTAATGGTGGTGGATGGAAACGGTGCACTGGCCTATTTCGGCCCCTATCATCAGGAAGGGGTCTGCAACAGTGAAAACAGCTATCTGGAGCCGGTACTGCAGGCGGTGAATGCGCAGCAACCGGTGAACATCATCAACACGCTTGTGTTCGGCTGCTTCTGCGCCACGGAACAACCCGGCGCGAACTGAATCATTCCTCGACAGGAGTGGCGCCGCAGAAACGCTGCACCAGTTCATTTTTCATTTTTGCGCCAAACTCGCTGATCCACAGCCACTCGTAATAATCACGACCGACCGCGTCCGGTGGCACCGGCTCCTGGCCCCAGTTGGCCCGCATGCGATGGTCGCGCAGGTAATCGTCCATCGCATCCTGCACCGTTTCGTGCTGCCAGCCATCGGCGATGAACGCCACCGGGTCCGGGCAGATTTCGTCGGCCAGCGCCGCAACCGGTGACAGTGCCAGCAGCATCAGGATTTCCCTGCAACCTGGTTTTCGCAACATGTCGCGCTCCTCCTTCATGACCATCGCTTTTTAAGCCGGACACTTCATCGGCCGGCACAGAATGCAGACAGGGTCCGTCCACACACATTGGACGAACCCCGCACCACCGTTCAGTGCTGCCCGGCAATACGCGCTTCAAGAATATCGATCAGCGCAGCCAGGAATTTACGCGCCGGCAACTGACTCCACCGGTGCGCGTGCAGAAATTTCACCACCAGCGGACCGGTCTGGTAATAATACTTCACCGCCCAGCGTCCGCCCGATGCCTGAATCAATTGCGTATCGCGAAATTCACGCACAATATCGAGCCGGGATTCCAGCGACGTGTTCCTGGCCAGAAACATCATCGGACATTCGGACAAGGGCCAGTCGGGCGGAAAATACGTTGGCTGAATCAACGCGCAATCCCTCACGCTCAAACCATTCACCTGCGCCCAGTCCATGAGATCCGGACTGTCGATCTGCGGTACAAAAGCATATTCGAAGCGCGCATTGATCTGCTCGCCCCAGCGCTCATCACCGGTTTCCCGCGCCAGGTGCCCCACTGCGCAATGCACGCCACGCTGATCGATGAAACGCGGCAGACGCTGCTGCACCGTCAGATCATCATGTTCGGGAAAAACGCCCTGGTCGATATAGGTTTGCAGCACCGACAACACCTGCCGCCGGTTGCGGCGCTGCGATGTAGTCAGATCACGCGGCGCACTGTCCGCCAGGTAATCGCGCACGAATTGCAGGTGGTGCCGGATACGCGCCCGCTCACCCAGCCGGTGCACCGGAATGCCCGCCCGCACGGCGCTCAAGTCACCGATGACAGCATTGATATAGCCAGTTCCTGTGTTCATGTTGCAGCTCCTTCTACGTTTATTATTGTTTGAACCGTCGTTGTCGAGACTACGACCGTCACCGGCACTCCAGACCATCCACGCCGGATTAACTGCCGCAAAGTCCTTGTAGCACGATTCAGCGGGGGGAAGAAGGAATACGCCCCCGCTGGCCAAGCCATCCCTACAGCAATTAGTTTATGGCGCCTGACGGCGGCCGTCAGCGTTACCTACCGTTACACTCATGACCCTGTCAGACGACAATCCGCATCCTGGCCGCCGCAACCGCCACTTGATTAACCAATCAGTCGTAAACAGCAAACAAATTTAACTTTACTGTGTTGGTCAATTAAGTAGCATGGACAGTGGCGCCGACTTTTTGCGCTGTGGAGTTTTTTGCAAAGTCGCAATTGCAGTACCCCATTTTTCAAACAACAACAATTTGTTCATCGCAAAGGGGCACAACGTGAAAACAATAAAAACACTGTTGTTTTTGCTTACGGTATTAGGGCTCACCGCCTGTAAGCAGGTAAACATAACAGCACCCACCAGCAATTTCGTCGACGATGACAAGCCTGCCGCTTTCACGCTGACGTTCACCGGCGGCGCTCCCACCGACCTGAAAATCCAGCTCAACTCCACCATCGTCACCGACCGTTTCACCGTAAGCACCACCGGCGCCACCGCGACCGGCGAGCAGCTGGCGGATGTGGTCTACCCGGGCCGCAACTTCTTCCGCGTCACCGGCAACAAGATGGTGAAACAGATTACCTTCTACTACGACACAGAAGGCCCGTCGATCCGCATTCTGGATACGGACCATGAGGGCAAGACCGTCACCGGTTATGTGGAAGACAAAGGCGGCATTGCGAGTGTGACCCTGGATGGTGTTGCAATTTCGCTGGATGCGAAGAATGGGTTTAGTGTGCCGTTTGGGAATCAGTCCACTCACACGTTTGTAGCGGCTGATAATTTTGGGCATTCAAGTACTACGAATTTTGCGAATCGTGAAACTGAGTTCACGGGCATTTCAGCGCGGTTGAATCAGGGCGGTCTAAACTTCCTGACGTCTGCACTGGAACAAGAGCTGTCGGACAAAGATCTTTCTGAGTTTCTGGCATCTATTGATCCTATCGAATTAAATCTTTGGATTGCTTCTCTTACTTTGACCCCCAAAGATCTGCACTTCAAAAAACTGGATGTGAATTTGGACGTAAAAGATAATGAGCGAATCGATGCACTGATTGCCATGGATGATTTCACGCTTGATCTTGGAATTAAAGGAACGATTCTTTTTGGTTTGATAACAGCTTATGACTCAACCCTGCACGTACTGATAAAGGATCAGCCGAAAAAACCGGATAACGATTTAACAGACAACGTAATCATTACCACTGATTTGTCGCTAGCAATCAAGAATTCTGATTTGAAGGTAGATTTAAATGATACGTGGCTGCAGAACAGTTATATCGAGCTAAAGTTTGACAGCACTCCAGCTGTTCTAGGTTTCATCGATTCTGTCACAAGCGCCATTGTTAATGGTTTCTTTACATTGTTTAAACCACTGTTCTTTGGCTTCGTAGACGAACTGGTAGTTCCATTTATCTCTAACTTTATCAAAGACATCCCCATTAAGCTCCAACTAGTAACATTGGATGACGGAGAAAAATTGAATATCCGCGCCCTGCCAAAACTGCTGGACAGTGTCAACAACGGCATTACCGTAGATCTGGGCACCCACATCTACGCCCCCGAACCCAACCCCGCCGTTCCCGGCGCGCTGGGCTCGCTCTATGTCGAAGGCTCCACACCTACCATGGGTCACCTGACACCCGATGGCGAGCCGTTCGACTTTGGCGCGTCCATCTCGTCCAACGTGATCAACCAGGCGTTCCTGGCGGCCCATGAAGCCGGCGTGACCACCATGGAAATCCGTCCGGAGATCTACCCGAACGCCACACAGGAAGGTATCCAGGTGTATGCGCAGGGCGCTGACTTCGGTGAAGGCGCCAAGATCGGCATGCGCATCGAACCGGCCAGTGCACCGTACATCCTGTTCATGCCCAGCACGGACGGTGCACCCGGCAAGTTCGGCTGGTCCGACGTGAACCTGTACTTCGATCTGTACAAGCCCGAGTGGGGCGAATACCGCACCCTGTTCGGCGTAACTTTCGATCTGGAAGTGCCGTTCGATATCAACACCACCGATGACGGTTACCTGAGCATCGGTATCGAACAGCTGCCCACTATCCACATTTCGAAAACTGCCAGCGACGGCATGCTGCTGATTCCGCCCGCCTTCATCAACGGCACACTGGACTACTTCATGCCGGAAGTGATGCCGCGTCTGGCCGAGAAGCTGAAAGTGGTACCGCTGCCGCGCATCTACAACCACACCCTGCACATGCAGCAGTTCTGGATTGCCGGCACCGGCAACAACAACCTGTCGCTGGCGGGCAATCTGGTTCCGCTGGCAGCAACCGCCGCCGCCACACCACCCACCTCGGTGGTGGACTACAGCGCCAGGGACATCACGGTGCAGCAGGAAAGCGTGAGCTCCACTGGTGTGGTGACCAGCTCATCCGTGAAGGTTGCGAATGGCGAAGTCACTATCGATGTGGACGGCATCAACCCGAACCCAACGCTCGGTCTGCTGGAGTACCGGTATCGGGTGGACGGCGGTGGCTGGTCCATCTGGAAGTACCGCGAAACCATCAAGCTGTCGCGCCTGCTGGCCGGTGTGCATACGGTTGAAGTGTGCGCCCGTTCCATGCTGCTCAAGCGTGAACAGGGTTGCCCGGTGGTGCAGTTCGAAACCATCGTCGAATAATCCCGCACAGGCACAACAAAAAACCGGCTGTGTTGCCACAGCCGGTTTTTTTATGGGCGCTGTTCAGTAAAAGATATGTGTACAGCGCGTCGGTGACGACCCGCTGCCAGCCGCGACTTCTCAGGACGGTTCAGAACCGCGGAATTTCTCCAGGCACTGATTGCAGATCACCGCGCCGGACTTGGCCTTCACCATCGCATCCGCGTCGGTAAAGCCCTTGCCGCAAAACGAGCAGACGCTGGCGCTATCAACGATGCCCGACAGGTTCTTCTTCTGCCGGTTGGCGCTGAAACGCTGCTCGCGGGCAAACTGCGCCACAATGGCTTCCAGCTCGCGGCACGCATCATCCTGCGACAGGGTGCCGGCATCCAGTTCACGAAAACGCTGCAGGAAGGCCAGCTTTTCCCGCGCCGACAGCTTGTTCCACAATGTCTTTGCCCTGCCGGTGAGTTTTGGTTCGTCACTCATACTGCCACTCCTGAGTTCACTTTCATTTGCTTCAGCCGCTCGCCCACGCTGACGATCGCCTCGATCGCCGGTTTCAGTTCCAGCCCCAGGGGCGACAACCGGTATTCCACCGTGGGCGGCGACGTGGCTACGCTGGCCCGCAGCACAATACCGTCCTGCTCAAGGCGTTTCAGGCGCTCTGCCAGTACCTTGGCGGATATTCCCTGCAGATCATACTTCAGTTCGCTGAAACGGCGCGGCGCCTGGCTCAGGTACCAGATGATATTGGGCGTCCAGGCACCACCGATGATGGCCATGCATGCGGTAAGGGGACAGGCGTCCGGCGGCGCGGGAACACGATTTTTGCGGCGAGGAATCATGGCAATGCACTCGGATCAGTTACCGGATGGTAACCACAGAATCCTGCCCGGGGCAACGACATCCCGGCCTGGCACGCATAGAATTTCCCGCACCCGACATCACGTTGCACAAGGAATACCGTCATGTGGAAATCCAATACCTTCACCCGTCGCCTGGGCGTGTCCTATCCCATCGTACAGGGGCCGTTCGGCGGCGGGCTGTCCAGCATCCCCCTGCTGGCAGCCGTATCCAATGGCGGCGGCCTTGGCTCGTTCGGCGCGCACTACATGACGCCGGCGCAGATCATCGAACTCACCCGCGACATCCGTGGCGCCACTGCCCGCCCTTTTGCGCTGAATCTGTGGATTTCGGATCACGATCCGGGTGGTCTTGCTTTCACACCGGAACAATTCAGCCAGGCCGTGCAGCGTTTCAAACCCTGGTTCGACGAACTGGAGCTGCCGCTGCCGGAAATGCCGCAGCGGGTCAGCGAGCGTTACGAGGAACAAATCGAAGCCCTGCTGGAAGCAGCACCGCCGGTGTTCAGTTTCGTGTTTGGAATTCCGTCGGCGGACATTCTGGAGCAATGCCGGCGCCGCAACATTGCGACCATTGGCGCGGCCACCACAGTGGACGAAGCGGTGGCGATTGCCGCCGCGGGTGTGGACATGGTACTGGCCACCGGGTTTGAGGCAGGCGGCCATCGCGTCGCCTTCCTGAAGCCGGCGGAACAATCACTGGTGGGGACGTTCGCGCTAGTACCGCAGGTGGCGGACCGGGTGTCGATTCCGGTGATTGCCGCCGGAGGCATTGTTGATGGTCGCGGCGTGGCGGCGGCGCTGACGCTGGGAGCGCAGGCGGTGCAACTGGGCACCGCGTTTCTGGCCTGCAGCGAATCCGGCGCCAGCCCGATCCATCGCGATACGCTGTTCAGCCCGCGTGCGCAACAGACTGTTTTGTCGCGGGCGTTCACCGGCCGCCTCGCCCGCTTCATTCCCAACCGTTTCATTGCGGAGATGGAACTGCACCAGGAAACGATCCTGCCGTTCCCGTTGCAAAGCTGGTTTACCGCGCAGCTGAAAAAAGCGGCCACGGCACGCCACGATCCGGAGTTCAGTTCGCTCTATGCCAGTCAGGCTACGCCGCTGCTGTCACAGCGCAGCGCAACAGCACTGATGGAATCCCTGATTGCGGAGACGGAGCAGATCATGACGGGCCGACGTGATTCCGGCTTCAAAATGGATAACCACTGATCCGCGCCGACAGCAGAGATGCCGGCACCACCGGATCATCAGCGTCGGTAACCAGCAGTAACTGGATGTCGTCGCCGTTGACGCGGCCTGAAATTCCTTCCACCTTGTACGGTTGCAGCAAGGGTTGCAGGAATTTCACTGCGCCATCCGGCGCTGCAATACCGATGGCGGCGCCCAGGCAGACTCCATCGCGGTAACTGTCATCCGTATTTTCCGCCACCGCTGAAAACAGGAAATCACCATTGGGCAGTGGCGCGCCGTCGGTGAAGGTCAGCGGGATGTCCCCGATTTTTCCCAGATCAAACTGAACAATATCGCGCTTGCGTATCCTGATACCGGCAGCGGGGTCGCGCAATAGCAGCATCATCTCCGCCAGTGGCACCGTGATCAGCGCATTGCGCCGGCTTTTCTTGTTGCCACGCTGCAACAGCAACAGCTGATCCCCGTTCACGAACGCGCCTTCGATATTCAGATCATCCACCTTGTCTTCAAGGGCGCGATACAGACCATCCAGCGCGAACAGCTGCGGCGCGGCACCGAGAGTGCCACCCACGCCCAACGCCAGCAACACGCCTTTGCGGCGGTTTTTCTTCGAACCGGAACCCAGTGCCAGCAGCGCTCCGTGCGAATACCCAGGCATCGGCGGCAGCAGCGCAAGGGTTTCCAGATCCGGCTTGAGCGCCTTGCGTTCGGCGTTGTCGTCCGGCAACTCCCCCGGGAACAGTTGCAGCAGGCGCCCCGGTCCATCGCTGCCCAGGTCAAACAGACCGAGGTGCAGTTCATCGTCAGCGACCACATAGGCCTGCTCGCCAATGCAGACCAGTCCGCTGGCAGCGCTGAGATGGGACAACCGCCCGACACGGGAAGCGTGCTCCAGCTTCAGTTCACGTATTCGTATGATCTCGATCATGTTACGGCTCAAACTCCCTGGCGGATGCGGTCAGAAATCCGTGCTAGTATCCATTCGATAGCTGTCCTGCCACAACAAGAAAAAGCTGCTGAATCCCGTTGGAGTGAATCCGCCATGAATTCTGCAAGATCTCTGCTGACCTGTCTGTTTTTCGGTGTGCTACTGCTGTTCGGCACGTCGGCCTATGCCAGTACCGGCCCCATCAATTTGACGGATTCCACCCTGGGCGGCGTGGCACTGTCCATTTTTGTGCTGGCTTACCTGCTGGTGATGAGCGAGGAGAAAATCCACCTGCGCAAATCCAAGCCGGTGCTGGTGGCGGCGGGTCTGATCTGGGGGTTGATTGGTGCAATCTACGTAGCGGAGGGCATGCCCAAGGAATCCGAGCATGCGTTTCGCGAAACCTTGCTGGAATTCAGCGAGCTGATGCTGTTCCTGCTGGTGGCGATGACGTACATCAACGCCATGGAAGAACGCAATATCTTCGACGCGCTGCGGGCCTGGATGGTGCGCAAGGGCTTCAGTTTCCGCACGCTGTTCTGGCTCACCGGCTGGCTGGCGTTCTGGATTTCGCCCGTGGCCGACAACCTTACCACCGCGCTGCTGATGTGCGCCGTGGTGCTGAAAGTGGGCGAAGGCGATGCCCGCTTCATCAATCTGTGTTGTATCAACATTGTGGTCGCCGCCAACGCGGGTGGCGCCTTCAGTCCGTTCGGCGATATCACGACCCTGATGGTGTGGCAGGCTGGCGTGGTGAAATTCGGTGAATTCTTTGACCTGCTGATTCCGTCCATCGTGAATTTTCTGGTGCCAGCGCTGATAATGAGTTTCTTCATCAAGAACCGCCCGCCCAATACCCACACTCTCGTTGAAAACGTGGAAATGAAACGCGGAGCGCGCCGGATCGTCATCCTGTTCCTGCTCACCATTGTGACCGCCGTGCTATGCCATTCCCTGCTGCACCTGCCACCGGTGCTGGGCATGATGACAGGCCTGGGATATCTGCAGTTCTTCGGCTACTACCTGCGGGTGTCGCTGCCAAAATCGCTGGAGCGAAAACGCGCCATAGCGGATCAGCGCGGTGACCAGGCCGCCATTGAACGCCTGGGTACGGTGGTGCCGTTCGATGTGTTCAGCCGGATTGCGCGGGCGGAGTGGGACACGCTGCTGTTTTTCTACGGCGTGGTGATGTGCGTGGGCGGGCTGGGTTTCATGGGCTATCTGGCCATGCTCTCGGAACTGCTCTACACCAACTGGAGCGCTACGCAGGCCAACGTATTCATCGGTGTGCTGTCTGCGGTGATCGACAACATTCCGGTGATGTTCGCGGTGCTCAACATGCAGCCCGAAATGTCGCACGGCGACTGGCTGCTGGTGACGCTGACGGCCGGTGTGGGCGGCAGCCTGCTGTCCATCGGCTCCGCCGCCGGCGTCGGCCTGATGGGGCAGGCGCGCGGCGCGTACACCTTCCTCGGCCATCTGAAGTGGACACCGGCAGTGGCGCTGGGTTACATCGCCAGCATCATGGTGCACCTGTGGCTGAACGCGGACGCTTTCAATAAATTCTGAAATACTAATGCCTGCAAAATAATGCTGCCTGCAACAACGCGAAGAGCCTGATTAACCTCAGGCTCTTTTTTTTCAGGTATCGCAACACGGTGGGATCGTCATTCGGATCGACGCAGCATGCAGCAGGAAAAAAACACAGCGCTCCCTCACATCAGCCAGTCCGGCTTCACCAGCATCAACACGCCCAGCACCACCATCACCGCACCGCTCAGCAGTTTCAGCCAGCGACCTGTTGTTTCCGTCATTTTGCTGCTGCCCAACGCGATCACGGCGATGGTCACCATCAGCGCGTCGTCCGCCATGTAGGCCAGAATATACAGCGCCAGATATCCGTAATGGCCGGCCGTGTCCACACTCTGCTGCGCCAGTACTGCGGTGTAAATGGCAGGCAGGCCGGCGGTGCACAGCAGCTCGACAAAATTCACCACCACCGCCAGCACTGTCACCGCCAGCAATGATGCCGACAGTGCATCGGCCTGCATCACCCGGCGCATGCGGGCATACAGACCGGGCTTGGCGGATTCGGGAATAGACAGGGAAATGCCTTTCTTGAATGCGATGAAATCCTTGACGTTCACCGCCCCCATCAACAGCGCCAGCACCGCCAGACCCATGCGCAGCGCATTCGACATGCCCACCAGCAAAAATACGTTCAGCCACGCAGCCATGAAGGCGTAATACACGGCGCCACTGACGAACACAAACGTACCGGCGACCAATGCAATGCGCGCGCGATCTTTCATCCGCACCAGCAGCGACAGCAAAAACAGCAACACCCAGGTGGCGCAGGGATTGAAGCCATCCAGCAGGCCCAATGCCAGGGTGAACAGCGGCAGGCCCAGCTGCGAAACATTGAGCGTGCCGAACAATGCTGTTTCCACGATCTGGACTGGCGCTGCGTTCTGGTCGATGAACGCAACCAGATCCGGTCCGCTTTGTTGTGGATCACCGAATCCAACCCGCACGCGACCATCGATCACAAAGGTCGGCACGCCCGGTGGCCAGAGGTCATTGGCACGGGAAATCCGCAGCAGCTCGGCGCGCGCATCGGCATCCTGATCCACGGCGCGGTAAACGATCTGAAGATCGGGCCGCTGCGGCTGCAACTGTGCGAGAAATTCCTTGGCGTCGGCGCAGTGGGGGCAACCGGTGCGGACATAGACGGTGAGCGTGCGCTCTGCGGTCGTTGCTGCAGTTGCCAGTGGGGAGGACAAGGTCAGCGGCAATAGCAGGAACAGGCCCAGCAGCCACCACCGCAACCCGGTCGCAATCCGTTCCTGTCTGCGCTTTGCGTTCAAATCCATCGCCGTCACCATTTCCCAATCAATTGCGAACAACAGCATAAGGCAGCCTGCACCTCTGTCATCCTAATCCAGGTCAGCGTTGCCGCGGGTTGTCGCCACCGTCGCAATATCGCACCATTGCCGTTACACAGGGCAGGAACCCATTACCCCATGCACAATATCAGTCTGGAACAATTACACGCGTTCGTCGCGGCCTGCGAAAACGGTTCCTTCTCCGCCGCCGCGCGGGAGATGGGCAAGGCGCAGTCGGTCATCAGCACCCACATCCAGAACCTGGAGGCGGATCTGAACCTGGCCCTGTTCGATCGCGCCGGCAAATACCCCGCGCCCACTGCTGCAGCGCAAGCCCTGCTGCCGCTGGCACGGCAGACCATCGCCCAGATGAAACGCTTCGCCCAGGCGGCGGATTCGTTCCAGAAAGGCGAGGAGGCGCAGCTTGGCATCGTGTTCGAAGAATTGGTGATGCCGGACCGGCTCAACGACATGCTGGCCGCGTTCGCCGAGCGTTTTCCCTTTACCCAGATCACCTCCAGCACCGGCGTGGACACCGAGGTGATCCAGCGCATCGCCCGGGGTGAAGCGGATTTTGCGTTCATCACCCGTCGCGACGCCTATCCCGAAGAAATCGATTTCAGCAATCTGGGCCAGCAGCGGGTGCTGACCCTGGCCAGCCCGGAACATCCGCTCACCCGCAGCAAATCCACTTCGCTCACGGAAGCGGCCAAGCATCGCCAGATCATTACTGCGTCGGCCACCAGCACCCGGCGCTGGCAGCTGTCGCCGCAGATCTGGACCTGCGATTCCCTGTTGCAGGCGCTGGAGCTGGCCAGCAAGAACGTGGGCTGGGTTAACGCACCGTTCGAACTGGCGCGGCCGTTTCTGAAAAGCGGCAAGCTGGTGGAACTGAATGTCACCAATGCGCTGCAATCCTGGAGCCTGGGTGTGGATCTGCTGTGGTCGAACCGCACCCCCAAGGGCAGCGCGGCACGCTGGTTCGCCCGCGAAGCCGGCCGCCTGTACGGCAATTACTACAGCGAACCTATCGTTTCCGGCGATGGAACCTGACTTTGTGCGTTGCACGGCACAACGCAAGATGGCGGCTCACCGCGCGGCTAATCCCGGCCCCGCGTTCGTTTACCCTGCACAGGAAGCCATTGCATGAACACCAGCGCACAAACGCAACTGATCAAGGACTTCGAACAGCACTACCAGTACGACGCCACCTATCTGCACGAATTGCTGCAGCATTCCCCCGCCGGCTACGAAAAATTTGTCGCCTTCCGCCCGCTGAGCCAGCATCGCGAACAACTGAGCCCGGAGACTTACTGGGTCGCCAAAATTGCTGCCATGCAGGTGGCGGACTGTGGCAACTGCCTGCAGCTGATCGTGCGCATGGCGCTGGAAGCCGGCGTGGCGCGGGAATGGGTGCTGGCCACGCTGCAGGGTGGCAGCAAACTGCCGGAGCCGCTGCAGGATATTTACGACTTCGCCACCAGCGTGGCGTCGTATCGCAATGTCGATCCGGTGCTGCAGGAACGCATCCAGCGCCAGCTGAACAAGGCGCAGCTGATTGAACTGGGAATCTGCATTGCCACCACGTCGATCTATCCCACCATCAAGCGCGCGCTGGGGTACACGGTGAGTTGCAGTCTGGTGGAGATAGAAGCCTAGAGCCGGTGAATGATCCCGCTCAGCGACGGCCGCGCGGGTTCGAGACGGAAAGCTCTTTGAGTGCGGAGAGGAAAAGCGCATCCATGCGCGGGCTGAGCTCCGCAAGATTCGCGGCACTGGCGTGGCTGGCGGAGCCAAAAACCCGATGCAGTGCAACGTCAGGAGTGGTGGCGCCAATGGAAAGGCAGAGGCAGGCGACGCCGTCGCCCCGCAGTTCTTCCAGTGCCTTGTGCGCGTCCGCTTCCGCGTAGCGGGATTCGTAGCCGTCGTCGTAGGGGAAACCGTCGGACAGCACCAGCAGCAGACGGTTGGGCGTGCCGGCCTCGTTCTTGAGAATTTCACCCGCGCCCCGGATACCGGCACCAAGGCGCGTGTAACCGTCGGGCTGCAGCTGGTTGAGGCGAGCGCGTCCGCCGGCGCCGAAACGCTGCGTGAACGGTTTGAGCCCGAGCAAGTGGACATTGGAACGCCCGTGGGAGCGGAAACCGTAAACGGCGACGCGATCGCCCAGTTCTTCCAGGGTGACCGCCAGAGTGGCGGCAGCCCGTCGTTGATGCTCGTGCACCGAAAGGCCTTCCTGATCGGTATCCGTCGCGGAACCGGATGCGTCGAGCAGAATGAGCACACCCAGATTGCGGGCCAGCTTGCGCCGTTCCAGATAGATATGTTCGTGCGGCGAGTGACCGGTTTTCAGATCGATGCACAGATTGATGAGCGCCTCGATGTCGAGATCCTCGCCATCCGGCTGACCGCGAATCACCTTGGGGCCGAGGCCCAGCCGGGTCAGGCGTCGACGCAACACCTCATCGTGCTGGACAGCAGCGGCGGCAAGATCAGGCGCATACAGCAGCGGAAAATCGATGACCCGGCACCACTCCGGCCGGTACTGGTTTTTGTGTACGTCCCACTCCGGATAAAGCGCGCCACCCACGCCAACGGCAGCGCCGGGCGTGTCGCTGCTGGTGAAGTGAATCGGAACCGGCAGAGGCTTGGCATTTGCCGCCATGCGCTCCACCCGCCGAATCGTCCGCACCTGCATTTCGCCACCCGCCGCGCCGTCGCTGGGCGAACGGGACATGCTGAACATCTTGCGGAAGAAATCCGACATGCTGCTCGAACTGAACAGCGGGTTCTCGAACAATTTGAGGATTTTGCTGCCTTCGGTTTGTTCCTCATCTCCATCGTTTTCGGCTTCGGGCACATCGGTCAGATCGAACTGCAGACGGAGATCTTTTTGCGTGGCTTGTGCGCCAGGCCCGGCGGCCGGCGCCAACAACCGGGAAGGCCGGATGACGCCAAACCACGCCGGCGGATCGGCGATAGTCTTGCGGCTTCTGGCGAGCGCCAGCGATTCGTCTGCCGTGGCTGTTGTCGGTTCCAGGTCGGGGCGCATTGCGGCCGCCAGCGGCAACCGCGTGGCAAGTTCAGCAAGCACCCGCTGACCTTCCAGCGCCAGATAGCGGCGCGCAATCTGCGGACGTCCGCGAAAGGATTTAACGCGCTCTTGATCGAGACTGCCGGCGCCGAGCAGAGCGCACTGGAGCAGCACCTCCTGGCGCTGTTCCTGCTCCGTGCCGCCCGCCGACACGAATACCTGCTGCCCGTCGGTGTAGGCGGCTTCCCCGTTCGCTGCCTCGACTACGCCAAGAGAACGGCCCGCGAGGAAAGAAGCGAGAAAGCGGAACCGGTCAGGGCTGCTCACATCAGGGTTCTCCATGTCAGTGCTCGCCACATCAGCAGAGTTCATGGCCGTGGTATCACCGCATCGACCAATTCGCCGAGCGCGCGGACAATATCAGGATCATCCGACAGCGCCTGGACGATGGCCGATCTTACCGCACTGCGCAAACTGAGCCCTTCCGCCACGAGCCCACCCGCCAGAATCAGCATCCGGGTGGACGCCGCTTCCCGCAACTGCGCGCCACTCAGTTTGCGGATGGCGCCGCCAATATTGACCAGCGTCCGCGCCGTTTCGAAATCAACGCCCGCTTCGTGGGCGACCACCTCCGTCTCGATATTGGCGGGCTGGAAATCGAACTCAATCGCCACGAAGCGCTGACGGGTTGATTCCTTGATGCTCTTGAGCACGCTCTGATAACCGGGGTTGTAGGAAATCACCAGCTGGAATCCGGGCGCCGCTTCCAGAATGATGCCAAGCCGGTCGATGGGCAGCACGCGACGATGATCGGCGAGCGGATGGATAACCACAGTGGTGTCCTGACGCGCCTCCACTATTTCATCCAGATAGCAAATGGCGCCTTCACGCACCGCGCGGGTCAATGGCCCGTCCACCCAGACTGTCTCGCCGCCTTTCAGCAGAAACCGGCCCACCAGATCCGCCGAAGTCAGATCCTCATGACCGGCCACCGTGATCAGTTCACGCCCCAGTTCATGGGCCATCGCCTCCACGAAACGGGTTTTGCCGCATCCAGTCGGGCCTTTCAGCAACACCGGTAAACCGCGACGGGCCGCCGCGCGAAATACTTCCACTTCATCATTGACCGGTCGGTAGAACGGAGCTTCCACTGCGGAACGCGCAGGAATTTTTTCAGCACTGGTCATGTCACTTTTCTCCGCGTTCATAGGGAATTATTTTCGGCAGCTCGACACCTTCGGGAAACACCACCTTGCCATCCGGATCGATGTAGGCGGAATTCTGGCCCTGGATGGGAAGCGCAGGATGCGGGCAAAGTCTTCCCGTGCCTTCACCGCAGATGCCCATGGTGAAATAGGAGCGCTTCTGGATGTCCTCCGGCCAGGGATCGGCGTGCATCGCAAGCCACTGGGCCGGCAGGTTGTAGCACACGAAGAAAAACATGCTGCACGCCGCGAAGATGGCGAGGAAACGGACCATCTGCTGTTTCAGGAATCCACCCTGAACCCGCTCAAGACCACGCTCGACAAACGTGCGGCCGCGATCGTCAGTGAAATAGCGCAGCGAACACAGTCCTGCCTGCACACCACCCCACATCAATCCTTCGTAAAGCGGCCACTGGTAATAAGTGCCGGCGTTAATTGAGAGCGACTGGATCGCGCCGGGATAAGTGAAAAGACCAATCGGCATCAGGAACAGGCCTTCGATGATCAGATCGAAGAAAAATGTCCACACGATCAAAACACCGATCAGGCCCAGATTACTGATGCCAGGCCAACGCATCTTCGCACGCCGCATGATCCAGCAGCCCAGTATCGTGCACAGCAGAACTCCATACGAATAACCCGGCGCATTCATCAGCAGCGGCTCTGCCATCATCCGCCCCGGTTCGCCATAGGACACCCAACCTGGAATGTCCTTCACCCACGAACCCCGATTCCACATCCAGGTGTTGTAGGTGCTCCAGGTGTTGAAATAGTTCAGCAGCGGATCCTGGAAAAACAACAGGCCACAGGACACCAGCAGCATGCCGTCGGTGGTGATGCGCCGCTCCTGACGCCAGGGCCGGATGATGAAATAATAAATACCGATGGGGAGACCGATGCAGATGACAGTGGTCCAGACGACGAGGATGGTTTTCATGAACAAGGGCGGATCGCTCGGCCCGGCAGGCACCCGCACAAAGTACGGACCAGTAATCCACTTGGCCCAGATAAATAACTGTATCGCCAGAATCAGGCCGCCAACAAAGGCCCACATGTGAACGGGACTAATTGTGGAACGGGATTGGATGCCTAATGAATCGGCCTGTATCGATTGAAACAGTGCTGGAGGTTTATTCATGTTCATGCGTTTCCGCTCCTTCGCTTTTTCTTTTTAATTTTCCTAATGCTGATGTTATCAGCGGCGGGAACTGCAGCATCCTCCCAAGGGACTATTTTTCAAAAAAAACTCATGACTCAGAAAAATTTCAAAGCACAATAAATTCAATTAGCAGAGAATATTTTATTGAAAGGCTTCAAACCCTTTCTGGTTTTCCTGCAGTGGCAGCGCAAAACAATTCATGTACATTCCTGCCATTACATAACTGCCTATCGTGAAAGTGAGATCCACCATCTGCTGCAAATTCAATTCGTTGTTGAGCGCAGCCCAGGTTTCACCATCAATATTGGATGACTGATGCATCTGATCAACCGCCACCAGCAGCAGCACATCCAGATCGCTCCAGCCTTCCCCGGCGGGGCCCAGCGTTATCCGTTTCACTTCGTCTTCGGATAACCATTTATCGCGCACTGCGATAGAAGCATGCTGCGCCCACTCAACTTCAAACCGCCACAACCAGGCCACGCGCAAAATGATGATTCGCGTATGGCGCGGCTCCAGACTGCTCTTGCGCAGGATGTAATCGGCAAACGGGAAATAAACCCGCGCCAATGCCGGACTCTGCAATACCGTGGACAGGATGGGCGACAGCTTGTCCTTTTCAGCTTCATCACCGTTCAGGCCGTATTGACTGAACGGCACGGAAAAGGACGCCAGGATTTGCCGGACTTCATCTGTCCACTGATCGTGGCCGATGGGTGGCATTCGCATCTGCTGAACGTCACTTTCTGACACGAATGGGGCCTCCCAGATGGGTTCCGCCATCCACCGGCAATATCACGCCCGTGACCTGCGCGGACAAATCGCTCGCCAGATACAGCGCGGCCTTCGCAACGTCCACCGGCATGCCCTGTCGCTGCAACGGCTGCGCCACCCGGATGCGCTCGCTCATGTCATAGAAAGTCATGCCGGCAGGAATATGGCCGGGCGCTATGCAGTTGACGCGAATACCATACTCACCCAGATCCCGCGCAATCGATTTGGTGAAATGAATGACGCCCGCCTTGGCCGCGCGGTAGGAAATCAGCGGCAGCCCCGGCGTAATGGCGGCGATGGATGAGGTATTGATAATGGAGCCACCACCATTTTTTGCCATATGGCGTCCAGCACACTGACTTCCAATCATCACGCCGAATAAGTTGACAGCGATGACACGATCGAAATCCTGCAGATCATCTTCCAGAAAGCGGGAGTGAATCGCACCACTGATACCGGCATTGTTGAACATGATGTTGAGGCCGCCGAACTGCGTTACCGCAAATTCGACCAGCGACCTGACCTGATCAGCGCTGGAAACATCGGTTTGCTTGAACACTGCAGAAGCGCCGATTTTTTCCGCCACCGCCATCCCCTGGTCAACGTTGACATCCGCGATGACAACCCGGGCGCCGGCCTCGACGAAAAGTTCGACGGTGGCGAGGCCGATGCCACTGGCTCCACCTGTTACAATCGCGACTTTGTCGGTTAACAGCTGCATGATCGGCATCCTTCAACTCTGCGGAATGGCATCGGCCATTTTTTCTATCAACGGCCAGAGCACATCTTCCGCCAGGATCGTGCAGAAATATTCGTTGACCTGTTTGATCTTGCCGTCGGCCAGCGTAAACACCATGCAGTACTGGTTGTTGTAGGGCTTGCCGTCGCAGGTGGTTGCATTGCCTTCGAATTCCACCACCACGCGATCACTCTCGGCGGTAACACTTTTGATATCTGGCCGCAGCCCGGTTGGCACCAGTTGCTTGAATGCGTCGATGGTGCCCACGATGGTGTCATAACGACGAATGCCCGCAAATTTGCCAAAACCTTTCGCCAGCGTGAACGCATCCTGCGCCAGACAGGTGGCCGCTGTAGCGCCATCGCTGCTGCCCATGGCATTGATGAATTTGAGCACGACCTGCTTGTTCTGTTCGCTCATAACCTTATCCTTGTTGGCGAGCAATTCTTGTGATCGCAAACTTTGTGATTGATTGCCGCCTGCAACAGCCAGCCACAGTTTGCGCAACCAGCGCACCACGACCGCCATCACCGAACCTGAACCGCTATTGTCAGCATCTGGCAAAGCAGGCACACCAACGTACTGCTCGATTTCAGTCTTGAGTTTTTCGGTGAAAGCACCGGCCAACGGATTGAACAGCGGCTTGCACACCGCTTCCCACATGGGCGCCATGGGCCCGCTGCCTTCCACCCGCAGTTGCAACCGCACATCGGTTGCCTGGGGCCCGGCTTTCGACGCGATATAACACCCGCCACCCACGACGGGCTCCGATTCCAGCTTGTAGGTAAAATTCACCCGCTCCGGTCCATCCCATTTCTCGACACAGACCAGCACGTTCACTGTTTTGACCAGACCACCGGCGCCCACTTTTATCGTCCAGCGGGAATTGTGTTCATCAATGATCGCGCACTCCCGGCAACCCGGCAGCAGACTGGCCCACTTGCCGATGTCGCGCACATAATCCCAGACGCTGTCGATGGGTGCGCCGATCACAAACGACTTTTCTGCTTCAATCATGCGGTTACCTCACAGACCCAGACGGTCCATTTCCTTTTGCAACAGATCACTGGGATTGCCCGCCGCGTGACGGCCGGCGAGATAACCGTGGGTCATGCCGCGCGCATTGGTGATGCCACTTTGCATCAGTGCGCCGTTATCCAGACGCGCCACGGAATTACCCGCGACGTACAGCCCTTCAATGGGTTTGTTGTCCCAGCCGATGGCACGGCAGTGATGGTCCGCCACAACACCAGCGGCACAGATCCCGCCACCCGCCATGCGATGCAGTTGCACAGCATAAAACGGCGGCTTCAAAAGTGGCCCGAGATTGGCGTTCGGTTTGCGGGTGGGATCGCCGCACATAAGCGCGCCCCACGGGAAAGTGCCGCGCTTGAATTCCGGATCGTCGCCGGTTTCGCAGTAGCCATTGAACGCGGCAACGGTGGCAGCAAGACCATGCACATCGACACCGATTTTATCTGCCAGCGCTTCGATGGAATCGGCGGTGGTCCCCAATTCTTCCGGCATTTCCTGCCCGGGCATCAGCGAACCGAACGGATATTTCTCCCGCGCCTGACTGTCGAAGACAGCCCAGCAGGGGAAGTTGGGATGGGTCTGGGTCGCGCCGTCGATAATATCCAGCGCAAAATAGACCGAGCGATAAAATGCCTCGTTGGAAAAACGCTTGCCCGCACGATTGACCA
Organism: Gammaproteobacteria bacterium; assembly: GCA_013178375.1. Classification (GTDB taxonomy): domain Bacteria; phylum Pseudomonadota; class Gammaproteobacteria; order Pseudomonadales; family Ketobacteraceae; genus Ch67. The sequence continues at coordinate 94,073 of JABLXQ010000026.1, read as the reverse complement.
GAACCGTATGCGGCAACCCCAAAAATGGCAGGGCACCGCGCCACAAGGGCACGCCTTCTTCCTGCTCTTCACCGGGAACGTGAAAACCCAGCATGCTGACATCGGGAACGCGGGCGACGCGCGCGCCGGCCTGCCCGGCCAGACGCAGATGGGCGCCGTCGATTCCCGGCATCACCATCGACACGGGATTGAGCTGGTGTCCCAGCGTCTTCGCAAAATCGGGATTCCGCTCATAACTGCTGACAGCGATGACAACACCACGATTGGCTTTGACAAAAAAATCCTTGCCGTCGCGGGTGGCGCGCAAACCGACAACACGCGATCCGTCAACCACCAACTCCTCTGCGTTCACGCCCGTGAGCAGCGGAATCTTGCGATCAAGCACGCCTTTGACAAAATAAGCCGCCAGACCCGGCCCCGCGCAACGCTCATCCTTGCTCAGCCGCTCGGACATGACACTGAAATCCCAGTTGATCATGTTCGCCAGACCGCCGTTATCGAAAATCTCATCGTGGGTCATGCTGTAGGGCACATGGGGCGACACGCGGGTTTTGAATTGCCATTCTCCCAATGTTGCAGCTGGAAACGGCAGCGCTTCCAGATAGCGTCCTTCCGCCAGACTGTCTTCGACATGGGGATAGTAATAGTCGGGCAGCTTGCGAATCGCGCACATCTTCAAGCCGATTCTGTCTTCGAAATATTTGAGTGCCACCGGCGCGTGAACGGCCTGATTGAGCATCGCCGTGTCATGGCCGTAACCCATGGAAAGACCTTTGATGTAGCGATAACCGCTTTCCGCTGAATCCTTGATACCCAATGCCGCGGCATGGTGGTTGCCCGGAATCCAGACCTCACCCATGGAGTAGGCGGTGACGCCACCCACCTGATCGGAACGTTCGAGTACAACGGCGCTCGCCCCGTTGTCATGTGCTGTAATGGCCGCGCACAAGCCACCACCCCCAGAACCGATCGAAACGACATCGGCTTCAAGATCCCATTTCGCTGGAAGATTTCGAATCATGTCGCACCCTCTTTCATCGTTATTGTTTGGTTAGAAAGTCAATTTCTGTTTAAACGCTATTTCTGGTTATGTTGGCGGCCCGCGCTCAGGCGAAAGCTTCCTCGCCCAGCAACGTCGTGCGATGCATCATCCGGCCACAATCCAGCGGATAAGGCTCGACGCGGTGCAACACCCCCGTGTTATCCCAGATCAGCAGATCGCCCGGTGTCCACTCATGTCGGTAGACAAATCGCGGTTGCGTCGTCCAATCCAGCAAGTCCTGCAGCAGTTTCTGCCCTTCGTCCCTGTCCATGCCTTCGATATGCGATGCATGACAGCCGATAACCAGCGATTTGCGGCCGGATTTGTGCGTCCAGACCAGGTTGTGGGTTTTGTCGGGAAATTTGCGCCAGAATGCGAGATTGGCCTCGGTCGGTTCAATGTCGGCGCGACGCATCGACACTTCCACGCTGTGCACCACCTTCAACCGCTCAATTTTGGCTTTCATCTCCTGCGGTAGCGCTTCGTACGCGCCGTAGGAATTGGCGAATTCCGTCTGGCCACCCGTGGTGGACAACGTGATTCCGGTCAGCAGCGAAGCGAATACCGGCACCTCGTCGTGGGTTCCATCGATGTGCCAGAGAAATGATCCCTTCAGATAATCCCGGCGATCATTGGCGCTTTTATCGAGGGTGATTTTGTAGATGCCGTTTTCACCCTCCTGCCGCACCGAGCCCATCAATCGCGCCAGCGCAACCTGCTGGGCATCGGTCAGCTGCAACCCTTTGAACACCACCACACCACGCTCAACCAGCAGCCGGCGAACTTTCGCAGCGACTTCAGCAGTCAACAGACTTTCCACATCCGTACGAATTTCCGAGCCGATTCCATCTTTTAGAGCGAACGCCTCAAACATCATTTTTATATTTTCCGTGCGGCAAAGGGGCTTGAACGGGCGCCCCGGACTGACATTTCACATAATCGTACACTTGTGTACGATTAATGGCAATTCCCTGTTTCACTGATTTCGGAACCAGTGGAGAAATCCGACAAACGCAGGAATGGGCCGCAAATGCGAAGCGCACGCGGCCTGCTCAAAAAACTATTGAGAATCGACGTTTAGGCGGAAAAACGGACAGGGTGGCAGAGAAATTTCAAGGCGACGATCGACATGCTGTTCAATATTTTGAAGCGCTGAGTCCTTTCACCAATCCTTCCGGGCGAGCAGCAGTGCATTGACCGCCTGGTTGACCCACTCCTCCCGTTCCGCCGCCGAAACCACCTTGTTGGCCTGCAAAACCTGCATATACCAACCGCGGATCATGAAGATGAAAACCTGGGCTATTGCCGTCGGATTTTTACAGGGCACACCGTCGCGCACGGCGCTTTCACTGATGAAACCGGCAATCCTCTTGATCCCCAGATTTGTCTTTTCCACGGCGGCCGCACCCAGTTCCGGAAAACGGTAGCACTCGCTGTAGACCAGTTTGTTCACGCCGATCATGTCATCCTGCAAGCTGTGCTCAAGCATGTGATTGGCGTACGATTTCAAACCTTGTTCAAGTCCGAGTGGACCCGCATCGGATCTCAACGATGCCTGCGGCGCCGCGCGCTCGATCTGATCGAAAATAATGGCGCGGAATAATTCCTCTTTCGACGGATAGCGGGAATAGAGCGTGGTCTTGGAGCCTCCGGCAGCCTTCGCGATTCGCGCCATGGCGGCGTTGCCATAACCCTGTTCCAGAAACTCCTTCAGCCCAACTTCCAGCAATTTGCTTTCAATGGCATTGATGTCCTCCGGTTTCGGGCGGCCCGGCGGCCGGGGTTTTGTTTTTACTTTTAACAGCTTTTTGGTAGACATTACGGCTTTGCACGCTCTTGTGACATCGTCGAAGTTGATCATCATAGGTCAACTGGGATCTTGCAGGCGACCTCCGTTTTTTATCGGCTGTCTTTTTTTATGCGATGCTTGTGCTTGGCCAGCCGCAGCACGCCGTTGGTGACGACGCCTTTCAAACCACCCTGCTTCCAGGGCGCGTACTGCTCCTCATCCCCCCGGGCCAGCCGCGAATCCTGCAACCGCGCCGACAACCCGTAAAAATGGCGGAAGCTCATCAGCAGTGGTCGCCACTTGTCGGGATCGACGTGATGCGCGCGACCGTCCACGCACAATTCCGGCAACGCATGTATCCGCTCGATCGTGACCTCGATCGCGCAGGCCGCGACGCTCATGCGTGGATCATCATTACCAAATCCATGCACACTGTTCACCCGCGCCTCCAGTTGGATGGGACATTCCCGCACCCGATCCGGCAGTACGACATCAGAAGGTTGCGCTGTGAATCCGGCAGCCGCGAATTTGTCACGGCAATAACGGGAACCAAGGGCTTTTTTATGCAGGGGCACCGACGCACGGCCAGTCAGCAGCGCCAGTTTGTCCACCTGCGACAGGTTCTGTTCCGCCGCCAGATTCAGCACGCACTCGCCGTGACGACGCAGGTTGGCAACGGTTTGCGACGACGCGTCAAATCCCAGCATGCAACTCCAGCCCAGCCACCAGGCGGAGGAAATGGGCGCGAGGTTGGTGCTGCCGTCGGGATTGAGCGAACTCACCACGATCACCGGCGTGCCAAAATACAGAATGGAAGGTTCGATGGTCTGATGCATGACAGGCTCTCCGTGAAAAAAATCAACTGCACGGAGAGTGTGAGTGGCAGGGCCAATACGCAACAACCCGGAACTTGCGGTTTTGTCCGCCGCCAACGCGGTTCAACAAACCTCTTTCTGCTGCGGCCGCGCCTCGTCCAGCACCGGCATATCCACCGCCGTCAATTCCGCCTGTTGCTCCAGAAACGGCAAGGTATATTCCAGGAACCGCTCCGGCAGTTCTGCAAACGCAGCGTGGCCACAGGGCAGAATCACCAGATCCGCATGCGGCAGGCAGCGGGCAGCCACAACGCCATCCTTGTCGGCCGGAATAGCGGGATCATAGCGGCCGAACATCAGCAGGGTGGGAGCCTTGATCGCAGCGGCGGCTTCGCGCAGATCATGGCAGGGCAGCGAGAAGCAGCGCCAGATCGCCCGGTTCAGCTGTCGCACAGCCGGTTGTGACTGGGCGCCGGCCGCACGTTCCAGCATGGCCAGCGCGGTTTCAGAACGGCGTTTCAGATACAGGCCCGACCAGCGCGCGGGAGCCAGGGCAAAACGGCTGCCCTGCAGGCCACAAAAGGCTCGGGTCACGGCCGTATGGGACGTAAAGCCACCGGGTGACACCAGGATCAGCCCGCGCACCCGCTCCGGCACTTCCGCCGCCAGCCGTGCCGCCGCGTAACCGCCCAGGGAATTGCCGATGAAAAACGCCGATGGCAGTTGCAGCTGCGACAGCCAGTCCTGCAGTACCTGAAAGAATAAATCCACGTGCACGGACTCGGGATTTGCCGGTAGCGGCGACTGGCCGTAACCGGGCCAGTCCAGCGCCAGCACCCGGAACCGTTGCGCCAGCGCCGGCAGCACGGCAGCGAAATCCTGGCTGTCACCGGGATTGGCGTGCAGCAGTACCAGCGGAGTGCCGCTGCCGGTATCGGTGTAGTGAACGGGGCCGGTGGGCAGGGTCAGGACGGGCATGGCACCTCCGTTGTGCAGGGTCTCGTTGTTGTTATGGCCAAAAGCAGCCTGCGTCATTCTGGTCCTGCTGCCGGTGTTTTGGCAACGCACAATCCTGCCGCGCACTATACTGAACAGGCTCCCGGCCCCTTCTGCCCCGGCCCTACCAACCACCCACGCAGCCCGGCACCCACATGCTATTGCCAGACCCGCAACTACTTGAGGACACCCACCCCGCCACCACGGCCTACCGCAGCCTGGCCGCGATCCTCGACGCCATTGACGCGCTGGTGTACGTCAGCGACATGCAGACCTACGAAATCCTGTTCATCAACCAGTATGGCAAAAACACCTGGGGCGACGCCCGCGGCAAACAATGCTGGGACGTGCTGCAGTCAGGCCAGAGCGGCCCCTGCGCCTTCTGCACCAATCCCCAACTGGTGGACGCCGCCGGCCAGCCCACCGGCGTACTGGTATGGGAATTCCAGAACACCGTGAACGACCACTGGTACCAGTGCCGGGACCAGGCCATTCCCTGGATCGACGGCCGTCTGGTGCGGATCGAGATCGCCACCGACATCACCGATCTGAAAAACAACGTGCAGGCCCTGAAGGCCGCCACGCGGCTGGCGGAGGAGCGCTCGCGCACTGATGAACTGACCGGCATCAAGAATCGCCGTGCGGTGATGGACGAAGCCCGCATGCTGTTCAATCTGGCGCGGCGCTATCACACCGATCTGGTGGTGGCGATGCTGGACATGGACCACTTCAAGCAGGTAAACGACCGCCACGGTCACGCGCAGGGGGACCAGGTACTGATCGCCACCGCGCGCACGATCCAGGACAACATCCGCGAGGTGGACGTGCTCGGCCGCATCGGTGGCGAGGAACTGGTACTGGTATTGCCGGGCATGTCGGTGGACAACGCGGTGGACGCCATGGAGCGCCTGCGCAACGCGATCGCCGCGCAGGAATTCCAGGGCAGCACTGGCCCGTTTCATGTCAGCTGCAGCTTTGGTGTGGCGGCACGCACTACTATCCACAGCGACTTCGAGGACACGCTGGCACAGGCCGACAAGGCGCTGTACCAGGCCAAGGCGACGGGCAGGAACCGGGTGGTGGCGCTGTAAGCCAGCGCGCGTGCAGCACCGTCACCGGCATTGCGGCTTGGCACCCGCCAGCAGCAGTTGCATGGTGTGTGTGGCGAATTTCTTGGCGTGATACTCCAGTGGCTGCGATGAATAATGCAGTTTCAGCAATGCTTCCAGATTTCTCGCAATAATATCTGCCTCAGGATCATTCGCAGGCGAAATCGAGTTGTACAGAAACAACGCCGCCTGATCGCAGGCATGGGAAGCACGCGCCAGTTCTCCCGCCATGTACTGGTCCTTCAGTTCGTGCTGATGGGCATGCATCAATTCTTCCAGCACCGTTTCCAGCGCATGCTGCAGCGACACATAGCCGCCGGCCAAGGTCAGATGAAAACCCTGCGGTTTGATGATGATGGAATCACGATACTGGTCCCCATATTTTCCTTGAGCGGGCGGAATGTAGAACCCGTTGAGTTCATAGTCACGCCAGTCAAACAGGGAAAATTGCTCCATGGCAAACTGCTTCAGCTGAATCGGCTTGATGGTTTTGAAGGCCTCGTAGATCTGATACAGGATGCGCGCCTTGGATTCCTGACTCAGGCCCTTCCAGATTGCCGGCTCCGCCAATACCATCTCCCAGCGATTGTCGCAGGCGGATTTCCGGATCGCCTCGGCAATACGATCGTACTCTTTCAGTTCGTTGTTCCAGTAATCAGGATCGACATTGTGCTCCGGCCCATTGACGTAAAGCCCAATCAAATGGCGCTGCCGGTCCAGCAACAGATCAGGATCGGGCGGGGTGTAAAAAGTGACGAACAGCGGCCGGATCATGTCCAGGCGCTGCTGGACGGAATGAGCTGCCAGCGCCGGCGCATTCCAGTTTTGTTGTTGATGGTTCAGTTCCGTGCGAATCTGCGCTGTCATTTTTTCGCATTGCGCTTTTTGCTCTGCGCTGGCATTGGCGTTGCGCATCGCCATGCAGGGCGCCTGCTCGCCAACATTCAGCAAGGCAAGCTGGTCGGCAGGATGAATCGGGCACAGGCCGGTGAGCGGATTGGCCACCGGCGCCGGCAGCGCAATCCGCTGGTAAACATAAGCAGTGTTGGGCATGGGCAAGGTGCGCCCCAGCGTGACCGCCCAGGTTATCGGATTACTGACACACTCACCCACCACACCTGGCGCCTGTCCCGGCGGCTCGGGCCGCACCCGCACGGGTCGCCCACTGCCGGACTGTGCCTGCACCTCACGACACAACGGCTGCGGCAATCCCCGCACCACCAGGCTGAAACCGGAGGCATCGACATCCTGGCTTTCAACGATTCCCAACGGATCACCACCCACCACTTCCACATTGAGTCCGGCCGGATCCTGAATGCAGCCGGGAACACGTTCGATCAGACCGGCATCGTACAGATTTTGGGTAATGTTGCCGCGCCGGATCAGGGTGTCGCGCAGCTGGGGATTTTGCTGAACGTGGGCCTGCACATCGTCAGCGAAAGCATCGAGTGCGGCTGCAAACTGCTCCGCGGGCAGTTTGTAATAACCGCAATCGGAAAACGCCGTGGCGCCCGCCATCAGCGGCCAAAACACCATCAACACCAGCAGAAAAAACGTTCCGGTCCGACGCCTCACAATCCCACATTCCACAGGATGCTCTCCGTAGTACTTTGCCTGAACCACAACCAAACAGCGGACGTGTTCATTCATAACAAAACTTACGCCAGGTTCGAACAGTTCGTAATCACCACAATTGCCCGCAACTAAACGACATATCGCTTGCCAAAGAGTGAGAGGGCAGCCTCGCCCGCATCCGACAGGGAGTGTCCGCAATGAGTGTACTGTTTTTTTTCATCAGCGTGCTGGTGCTGCTGTACCTGAATACCCGCACTTTTATTAGTGCGCCAGTCCTGATCGCTGCCACTGGCACCGGTGCATTTCTGAATCACTGGGCGATGGTTGATACTGCCTGCGGCGCTCTGCTGCTGACAACCGCCCTGCTAGTGATTGTGCCCAACCCGCTGCGCCGCCGCTATTTGAGCCTGCCGCTACTGCGCTGGGTGCGGGGGCGGCTTCCGCAGCTGTCCGACACCGAAGCCCAGGCCCTGCGCTCCGGCAGCGTGGACTGGGATGGCGAGCTGTTCTCCGGCCACCCCCATTGGCCGCGCCTGTTGCAGGCGAAACATCACAAGCTCACACCGGAAGAACAGGCGTTTCTGGACGGCCCGGTGGAAACCCTGTGCAGCATGCTCAACGACTGGCAGATCAACAACGAGCTGTTCGACCTGCCCCAGGACGTGTGGACGTTCATCCGCAACAACGGCTTTTTCGGCCTGATCCTGCCCAAGGAATACGGCGGCCTGGGTTTTTCCGCCGTGGCGCATTCGGAAATCGTCATGCGCATTTCCACCCGCAGCGTGTCGGCGGCAGTTACCGTGATGGTGCCCAATTCGCTGGGGCCGGGGGAATTGCTGCTGCATTACGGCACCGAGGAACAGAAGGCACTCCACCTGCCCCGCCTGAGCGGCGGTGTCGATATTCCCTGTTTCGCGCTGACCTCACCGGTGGCCGGGTCCGACGCCGGCGCCATTCCGGACAAGGGCATCGTCTGCGAAGGCGAATGGCAGGGCCAGCGGGTGTTGGGTCTGCGGATCACCTGGAACAAGCGGTATATCACCCTGGCGCCGGTGGCGACCCTGATCGGGCTGGCCATCAAGGTATACGATCCGGAGCGCCTGCTGGGCGGTGAAGACCATATCGGCGTCACCTGCGTGCTGGTGCCGCACGACCTGCCGGGGGTCAACAGTGGCAGCCGCCATCTGCCAATGGATACGGCTTTCATGAACGGCCCCACCTGGGGCAACGACGTGTTCATACCCATGGACTGTGTGATCGGCGGCCAAGCCAGGCTGGGGCAGGGCTGGACCATGCTGATGGAATGCCTGGCGATCGGCCGCTCCATTTCCCTGCCAGCCCTGGCCACCGGCGCGGGCAAACTGGTCAGCCTGGCGGCCGGCTCCTATGCCCGCGTGCGGGAGCAGTTCGGCCGCCCCATCAGCCGCTTCGAGGGCATACAGGAAGCGCTGGAACCCATCGCCGGCTACACCTACATGATGGACGCCGCGCGCCTGCTGACCGCATCCATGCTCGACCGCGGCGTGCGTCCGGCTGTGCCGTCAGCCCTGCTGAAATACCGCAGCACCGACCTGATGCGCATCGTCATCAATCACGGCATGGACGTGGTGGCCGGGCGTGGCGTGATCGGCGGGCCGCGCAACTTCATCGCCCAGGCCTACCAGGCGGTTCCCATCGGCATCACAGTGGAAGGTGCCAACATCCTCACGCGAAGTCTGATCATGTTCGGCCAGGGCGCCATCCGCTGCCATCCGTTCATCGTTGAGGAAATCGAAGCCGCTGGTATGGCGGACGAAACCGCCGGCGCGATCCGCTTCGACCGGGTGTTCTATCGCCACGTGGCGCATACGCTGCGCAACGCGCTGCGTACCGGCGTGCTGGGACTCAGCTGCGGCCTGCTCACGCGGGTGCCCGCCACGGGCAATATCCGCCGCTACTACCGCCAGCTGAACCGGCTTTCCGCCGCCTTCGCCACGCTTACCGACGCTGTGCTGCTGCTGATCGGCGGCAACCTGAAAGCCCGCCAGCGACTGTCGGGACGCATGGCGGACTGCCTGGTGCAGCTCTACTACGCGTCCGCCGTCATCAAACAGTGGCACGAGGATGGCTATCCGGAAGCGGAGCGGCCACTAGTGGAATGGTGTCTGCAGACCACGCTGCACGACCTGCAACAGCAAATGCAGCAGCTGATCGACAATTTCCCCGTGCGCCTGCTGCGCTGGCCACTGCGGCTGCTGGTGTTTCCGTTCGGTGCCGCCGGCCTGGGCCAGCCTGACGACCAACTGGGCGGCCAGGTTGCCGCCAGCATCGTGGAGGATACCCCGGTACGCGACCGAATCACCCGGGGCGTTTATCTGCCCGGCAACGCCGACGACTCGCTGGGCCGCGTGCTGAATGCGTTCCGCCTGGCCAACCAGACGCAGCAACTGCGCGACCGCCTGCACGCAGGCTTGCGCAAGCGCGATCCCGACGAAGTGGACCAGATAGCGTTGCTGATGGGGCACCAGCGCAGGGAACTGGTGGACTGGGCCGTGGCCAACGGCATCATCGGACAGGAACAGCATGCGGAGTTGCTGGAGGCGTTGAATGCGTTATATGACGTGATCCGGGTGGATGCGTTTGATGCAGATGCTATCAAGACAATGGCGGATCAGGTGCGGGGACAGTACCGCGTAGTGGTGCGCAAATAACAGCGCGCCCAGCAAAAAGGCGGCCAACCGGCCGCCTTCATTGCGCTTCCCTTGGGCAGATCTGTCACATCAATGCAAATGCGGCACCACTCCCACCTGCGGCATATTCGCCAGACCGATATCCCGCGCATGCTCTTCAAAACCTTTATTCTTCCAGAAGAACGCTCCCGGCATGGTGGTGGGAATCACCAACACGTAAAACAGCGCACGGCCAATCAGCAGCGCAGTCACCGACATCGCTCCCAGCAGAACCATTGCCGTCACAGAAGCCAGAGTAGTCAGCGGCAACACCGCAACTCCCAGAGCCAGCACCAGACCGGCCCCCAGCAAACCATTGCGCAGCCGGTAGGTTTTGCCGAACGTGGTGCTCTGCACATAATGCGACGCGGCGCCCTCGCCATTTTCCGTATTCAGGTAACGCGCGTGGCCATACAGGCCCACCGCTTCCGCGGCCAGACCGGCAAACGCCATCACCGCCAGCACACTCACCAGCACACCGACATTCGCCTCATTCACCAGCGCCACCGGCACCAGGAACAGCGCCAGCAGCACCGCGCCCAGGCTGAACTGCGTGCCGAAGAACGAAGTGATCACCTGCCAGTGATTCCAGAACGGCCGCGCCTTGATGCGGTAGATCTTGTGCATGAACCACAAACCCACCAGACCGCTCACCACGGCAAAACCGCCCGCCAGCTGCGCGAAAATTTCCACGATGGTCCAGTCCAGGAAAATATTCACGAACTTGAAGAAGGTGTACCCCGCCATGCCGGCGAAGAACATCGCCACGCCCAGCGCTTCCCGCGACAGCGGCGAATATTTCAGGTTGTTGAAACCACGATAGAAGCGCAGCGGCTTACCCAGGTGCAATGTCGACAGCACCAGCACACCCATCTGGATCGCCATGAACACTGCCAGCATCGGAATGAACATCACACTGCTTTCGATCGTCGCAACACTTTCCAGCCCGATGAACGGCGCCAGGAACACCATTGCAAACGCGCCCATTACTGCCTGCGTCGCCAGCGTGAAAATCACCAGCGGATTTTCGCGCGAACTCAGGCGTTTGAAATTCCAGCTGATGGCTTTGCCCTGCTTCTGGTCCACCACCGACCGGAACTGGCCGTCTTCACCCTTGTGGTATTTCACCGGCATGGAATCGGTGCGGGTCACTTCATTGGGCATGGTTTTGGTTTGCTGGAAACGAATGTTGGGCTGGGTAATCGACGGATCGGGGAAACCGGGAATCTGGGTCAGGATCTGTTCACGATTGTCCGGGGTGTTTTCAATCACGCCGAAGTTCAGCGCGTTGCCCAGGCACGCCGACACGCACGCAGGTTTCAACCCTTCTTCCAGACGGTCCACACACATGTTGCACTTCGACACCTGGCCCTGGATCGGGTCCAGCTGCGGCGCGTTGTACGGGCACACCCAGGTGCAGTAACCGCAGCCGAAACAGGTGTCCGGGTCCTGTAGCACTGCGCCGTATTCCGCGTGCTTGGTGTAGGCGCGGGTAGGGCAACCTTTCAGACACACCGGATCATCGCAGTGGTTGCAGGCCATGGAAATATTCATGCGCTTGTAGTCGGGGAAGGTGCCCCCTTCCACATAACCCACGCTGCGGAAACTGATGTGCGCGGGATTGCCGTTCTTCTCGCTGCAGGCCGCTTCACAGGCGTGGCAGCCGATGCAGTTGTCGGCGGTGAAGTGAAAACCATGTTGCTTGTAGCGATTGGGATTCTCACCCACCGCCGGGTTTTCATTGATGTACATGGAGCGGCCTTCCGGCAGCGCGCCAGCACTCAGATCCAGCAAGTCGATTTTTACGCCGTAACGGTTCTGCCGCTTCGATTCGCAGTCGTTCAGCAGTGCATAGGGCTGCTCTTCCGGCCGCGTTTCAAAAATGCGTTTGGCTTCGTAAAACAGCGGTGCCGGTTCGGCGCCGATCTGGTCCAGTTTGTCGCGCACCGTTTTCAGTACGTTCAACATAATACGTCTCCGTTAAAACGTGCGCCGTTCGGCGTTCAGTTTGGCCGCCTGGGCCTGATCAGTGTGCTCGATGCGCACCGAGCACTGCTTGAACGCAGGCTGGCGCGAATGCGGATCGAGCAGACCCAGCGACAGCCGGTTCACACAATCGTGAAAGTGGAACGGGATGAACACCATGTTGCGCGACACCCGCTGCGTCAATTGCACCAGCACCACCGCATCACCCCGGCGAGACACCAGCCGCACATAGGTCTGGTGCGAGATGCCCAGTTCAGCAGCAGCATCCGGATTCATTTCCATGTAGGGTGTCGGGCTGAACTTGTTGCAGTTGCCGATTTTTCCGGTGCGGGTGCGGGTATGGAAATGCTCCACCACGCGGCCGCTGTTGAGCCAGAACGGAAAATCCGTGCAGGGCTTTTCGTTGTTGTCGATGAACGGCAGCGGAATCAGATTGGCGCGGCCATCATCCGTCTGGAATTTTCCATCCACATACAAACGCGGATCGCCCTTGCCACCTTCCATGCCTTCCCGGTACGGCCACTGGATGCCCCGGGATTTTTCGATCAGGTCGTGGCTCATGCCGGAAATATCCAGAGTGCGCTTGTCACCTTTCGACAGCTGCTTCATTTCCTCGAACGCGCCTTCCGGTGTTTCCGGGAATTTGATTTTCTGGCCGTTGGGAAAACGCTTGGCCAGCTCGGTGAAAATCCAGAAATCCGGTTTCGATTCCGCGCGCGGCGCAACCACCGGGCGGATCAGGTTCACGCGGCGTTCGGTATTGGTGAAGCAACCGGTTTTTTCCGCCCACACAGCGGCCGGCAAAAACATGTGCGCGTATTGATTCGCTTCCACATCCTGATACGCATCCTGCACCACCAGGAATTCCAGTTTCTCCAGCGTCTTGCGGATGCGCGGAGTGTTGGGCATCGACGTCATCGGATTGGTGGCGATCAGCCAAAGGCCCTTGATCTGGCCAGTCTCGATGGCAGGAAAAATATCCGTCATGAACATACCGCGTTTTTCCGGGAAGAAAGATTCCTCCACGCCCCAGAATTCAGCGATTTCCTTGCGGTCTTTTGGCTTTTCCAGCTTGCGGTAACCCGGCAGGCCCGAGCAGCTCGACCATTCCCGCGTGCCCATCGCATTGCACTGGCCGGTGATCGACAGGCTGGTGCTGCCAGGCTTGCCGATGTTGCCGGTGATCAGGTTCAGGTTGTTGATGCCCACCACACCATCGGAACCGTGGGTGCTCTGGTTGATGCCCATGGTCCAGATGCTCATGGCATTGTTCGCTTTCGCGTACAGGCGCGCCACGTGGCGGATGGTGTCTTCATCGATGCCGCAGATGCGCGCGGCGGTGGTGGGATCGTAATCCTTGACGCAGGCTTCCAGTGCCTCGATTCCCTTGGTGTGCGCGTTGATATACTCGCGATCCTCCAGGCCTTCCTTCAGGATCACGTGCATCAGCGCGTTCTGCAGCACCACATCGGTGCCCGGCGTGATCGGCAGATGAATATCGGCGAACTGCGCAAACATGGTGACGCGAGGGTCCACCACAATCAGCGGAAATTTGCGTTTTTCCAGCGCTTCCTTCAAACGCCAGTAAATCACCGGATGCTGCTCCGGCAGATTGGAACCCCACGCGATCATGCACTCTGTGTGCTCGAAATCGTCGTAGCAACCGGGCGGGCCGTCCGACCCGAACGAGCGCGTATAACCGCTCACCGCCGACGCCATGCACAGCGTGGTATTGCCATCGTAATTGTTGGTGCCGATGCAGCCGCGTACCAGTTTGCCCAGCGTGTAAAACTCTTCCGTCATGATCTGGCCGGTGGACACGATCGCAAAAGAATCGCGGCCGTACTGGCTCTGAATGCGCTTGATCTCGCCCGCCATCTTGTCCAGCGCGCTGTCCCAGTTGGTCGGCTGCCAGGGATTCCACGGCTTGTCGCGCACGATCGGCACACTGCCGCGTCCGGACGCTTCAAACAGCTCGTGCTCGAAAATCCCCTTGATGCACAGCTTGCCGCGATTCACGTCAGCATTCGCCACGCCCCGTGTCGCCACGGCGCGGCCCTGTGCATCCAGCCCCACTTCAATGGAACAACCCGTCGAACAGTAGCCACAGGTGGTGTACTTCCAATCCGTCACCTGTTTGTCGAGTATCTTGATCTTCTTGCGATCCTGACGGCCAAAAAGCATCGTTTTGGTTCCTCTCTCCCCTCTTCAGGCGTCATGCTGGTGCGCATCAGTTCGGGTGCTGATGACAAATCCGCACTTGCATGGTGCAAAACACTGCTTTTTCGCCTGAATTTGATGAATTACGTGTAGACCTAGGGAGGAGTTAACAAGAAGCATGCCACCAAAGTGGTAGGAAAATTAGGGAATTGGCAAATGGCTACCCATAAAAAAACCCGCTGCATAATCGGCAGCGGGTTTTTATGGTCGGAAAATCCGTAACGGAAAATCAGTCCGCGAAGCGACGGCTCAGACCCAGTCCCAGCAGGCCCAGCGCGAACAGCGCCAGCGTACCCGGCTCCGGCACCGCCACTTTTCCGAACGCGTGGTTGTCAGTCTCGAATGCGTAGCTGGTGCTGGTCAGCACGATGCTGTCGAACAGGTCACCGCCATCGAAGAAGAAATTCACGAACCGGTTCGATGCCCAGGAACCCTGGCCACCGTTCGCCATCAACGGAGCCAGATCGCCGCCACTGAAGGTATCCACCAGATCTCCGCCCAGATAAAAGGACACATGGTTGTAGGTGTCCACCGAACCCCAGTACAGACCGAAATAGTCGTAGGTGCTGTCCAGCAACAGGGTCACGCTGCCACTGCTGGAATGGTAGGGCACGCTCAGAAAGCGGTCGGTGATACCGTAAGGCGAGGCGTACTTGCCGGACACGCTGCCGGTCAGCAAGGCGCCGTTGCCGTAGCAATCGGTATAGGCGCCGCAGGTGCCGTCATAGAAATTCACGGTGGTGGCGCCCGCCACCTGGGTACTGTAAACCCCCGCTCCGGACAGGTTGTAGATCACGCCCGCCTGAACCGCTGATGCCATCAGTCCGATGCCCAATCCTGCCACTATCTGCTTGAAACCCATGCAACACTCCCCTAACAACGTTGTTGTTATTCGATTCGATCATTTGTTGATCAAAATATAAGCAGGAAAAATGCCATGACTAAAATTTGTACAGGCATCAGCGGTATAGAAAGCCTGGACGGAAGAGAGGTCTGCAGAAGTGGAAAGCCGTTCGACACATTGGCCGCAACAAGCGGCGGGAGGGAGGAGAAGCGGGTCAGGCCGCCGCAGCGGCCCGACCCGGTTTGCAAGACGCCGGATCAGCCCTGTTCCAGCAACCGGCGCAGATCGATGATGGCGGCATTGGCGCGGGAAATGTAGTTCGCCATGACCAGGGAGTGGTTGGCCAGCATGCCGAAGCCGGAGCCGTTCAGGATCATCGGGCTCATCACCGGCTGCTGCGATGCTTCCAGCTCGCGGATGATCTGCTGCATGCTCACCAGTGCGTTCTTCTTCGCCAGCACGTCGTGGAAATCGATTTCGATGGCCCGCAGTAGGTGAATCAGCGCGAACGAGGCACCACGGGCTTCGTAGAAAACGTCGTCCAGTTCCAGGAAGCCGGTCTGCACCCGCATCTCGCTGGGGGCGGTGGCGGACTGCGTGGCCCCACTGTCACCGGCCAGATCCACATTCAGCTGTTCCTTGCCCACGCTGGCACTCAGGCGCTGCGACATGCTGCCCAGGCGGGTTTCCACATCCGCCAGCCAGTTGCGCAGGTTGTCGGCCCGGGCATAGAACTGGCCAGAGTTGGTTTCCTGGATCACCAGGCTCTTCTGGTATTTCTTCAGGTACAGCATGCCACGGCGGTATTCCGATTCAGAGGAGGGAAACCAGAAGCTGCTGCTGTCGAAGTTGAACTGCGGCTCGGCGATGGCCAGTTCGGCATTCTCGACCGAGGTGGACTGCGAACGCGCGATATCCTTGCGCAGGGAGCGGGTCATGTCGCGGATCTGCACCAGCACGCCATATTCCCAGTTGGGAATGTTGTCCAGCCAGAGGCCTGGCGGCGTAATGTCGTTGGTCAGGTAGCCGCCGGGTTTTTCCAGTAGCAGATCCGCCAGACGGATCAGGGTGGACGTGGTGGCGAACCCGGGCGCGCGCGGCGCGTTGTACGGCACCAGATCCTGCTCGACAGCCGCATTCACATTCCAGATCTCGGGCTCGTCGCTCCAGTAAACGCCAAGGCCCATCGCAAACAGCAAATAGATTCCCACGACGCCCAGGACGATTTTCGCCACCAGGCCTTTGTTTTCTTGTGTACTCAAGCTCGTATCCTCTGCAGTGATTCCTGCCCGTAACCGTACCTGTTTAGGCCCACGCCCGCAAGGCGTTCAGGCAGCGGCGCGGGCGGCCTGGGGCTCGCCCAGAAAGTACCCCTGCGCGCCGTCCAGCTGAAACCGGCGCAGCAGATTCCATTGCTCGACGCCTTCCACCATTTCCGCCGTCAGCAGGATCTGGCGGCTGTGGGCGATGCGCACGAGGGACTGCACAAAAAACTGGTGATCCAGATTGCGTTCGATATCGCGGATGTAGGAATTGTCCACCTTAATGGAATACAGCGGCAGGCCGCTCAGGTAGCCGAAACTGCTGTTGGTGGTGCCGAAGTGATCGATGGTGAGTTTGGCGCCCACTTCCTTCAGTCCCGCTGCCAGCCGCCGCAGTTTGCCGTGGGCTGTGCGCACGGTGAGTTCCGGCACTTCGAAAATCAGATAGGGCGCAATGTCGGGATTCAGTTCCACTGCGTCCAGCACCCAGTCATCGAAGCCTTCCGTGCGGATGCTGTGGCTGGACAGGTTGATGGCCAGCGGCACGCGGGTGCCCTGCTCCTGGGATTTCAGGTGTTCGATCAGCAGGCGGATCACCATGCGGTCGAAGTCCGCGATCATGGCAAAGCGCTCCACCAGCGGGATGAAATGGCCGGCGGTGACCAGCTTGCCATCCACCGATACCCGCGCAAGCACTTCATAGTGCATGAGGCTCTGATCGACGCAGGACATCACGGGCTGGTAGTGCAGCACCACGCGCTTGTGATCGATCACGTCGCGCAAAAAGGCGGCCCAGTTGGTGATGCCCGGCAGATTCGGCGCCAACGCATCGCCGTGGGCGGATTCATCGTAGATTTCCAGATGGCCGCTGCGCTGACTCTGTGCCCGCTCCAGCGCCGCGCTGGCCTGGGCTTCCAGTAACTGGGGATCATTCCCCAGCCGGCAGCTGGCCATGCCGGCAAATACCTGCACGCTGGCGCCGCCCTGGTTGATGGCGTCCAGCAACTGGATGCTCTCCATTGCGCGCTTCAGTTTCTGCTGCGCCACGTCCTGCGACAGGTGGGGCAGCAACGCCGCAAACCGGGCACCCGCCACCCGTGCCACGCAGTGGCCTTCCACTTCCTGCAACTGGTCGCGCCAGATCTGGGCAATGCGCCGCAACAGCAGATTGCCGGATTCATGACCGTAATGTTCGTTGTATTCACCCAGCCCATTCACCTGCAACCGCACCAGCACACCGCTGAAAGGTTCCTCGGGGGATTCCAGCCGCGACTGCAACTGGGCATTGAAAAAGCGGCCGTTGCCCAGGCCGGTGACAGAATCCACATAGGCCTGGTTGCGCACCTGTTCGATCTGCGCCACCTGTTCATCGAACAGGATTTTCAGCTGGCGGGTCATGCGATTGATGGCCTGCACCACGCGCTTGAGTTCGCGGGTTTTCGGCAGCGGCTGCTGGCCGGTGAAGTCCTTGTTGCAGATAGCCTCGGCCTGCGCTTCCAGCGTGCGCAGCGGGCGCAGGATCGCGCGCACGATCAGCAGCACCACAATCCAGCTCACCACACCCACTGCCAGGAACAGGGTGAAGGTCTGACGCGTACCGTCCCACAGGATCTGGATCGCGCGGTTGCGGTCGCTCTGGATTCTTACCGTGCCTTCCACCCGCCATGCGTAACTCATTTCACTGATGCCGGGCTCGGGGCTGATGTGCAGCCAGCTGACGAACCAGCCCGGCGCGCGATGCGGTGGCGTATTGGCGTTACGGCGGATCACCACTTCTCCGGCACGATTGCGGATGGTGATGTCCTGGAAATCGCCCCGGTCGAAAATGGCGTCCACCATGGTCTGCACCAGGGCCAGGTCGCCTTCCGCCAGCGGCTTCGACGCCGACAGGCCCAGCGAGGTGGCAGTGTCCTGCGCATGCACATGCATCTGTTGTTGCAGGTAATCCCGGCTGTTGTGCACGCTCAGCAGACAGATTCCCGCCAGCAATACCAGCAGCAGCCCCGTGATCAATAAAACCAGTTGGCGATGTAAACTCAACTCGACATCCTCTTTCTCATTATCAGATCGGACCGGCTCAGAACTGTGCCACACCCATGCGCACCTGCAGATCGCGCCACATGCCAATGTCGCTGGCATTCCCCAGGCGATGATCCTCCCCCCGCGTGCGGGCGGCCCACAGACCATCGGCGTTGAAACTGTACACCGGAACCAGGTCCGTCCGCGCCGACGCGGGCAGCATTTCCCGCATCAGGATATCCAATACCAGCGGCTCGCCGCCATCGGGATAATAGGTCAGCACCATGTGCGGCTGATTCTGCTTCAATGCCTTCACATAGGTGATCCGCATGCTGTTGGCCGGCACCCCCAGCTGACGCAGGGTGAAATACTTGGCGATGGCGAAATCCTCGCAGTCGCCGCCGTTGCTGCCCAGGGTTTCGAACGGGGTGGCCCAGTAATCTTCCTGCTTCCAGTGATTCCGGTCAGTGTCGAAGGTCAATGCGTTGAAGAAATCATTCACTGCCCGCAGTTTTTCCGGCGTGTCGGCATAGGTGTGATTCCACACCAGCGACTCCCAGCGCTCCACCCGCGCCAGCCCCTCCGCGCCGTAACGGTCCCGCACCTGGTCCTTGATCTCCAGCGGCAACACCCCGGCCAGCGCCGGCAGCGCCCAGAGCAGACCTGAAAACAATACCCAGAACGCCCCGCGGGCGACCACCTCAAACACAACAAATCCAGCAATCAGAAACCTTTTGGTAACTATAGCAGTGGAAACTTCCGTCACCGGGACAGGCCCTGGCACCCCCGGGGACATGACCGGGTTCACAATCCCGGCGGCGGCTTTGGCAACCTGAACTCTGTCCCCCCGGCTTCGTCTAACGTTAAACTGTCCGCCCCTCATTCCATTTGGGACCACCATGCCCCTGACCACTACGCGCCTGATATCCACGCCCCTGATATCCAGACTCCTGCTGTCACTCTGCCTGCTGATGCTGTCATTCCTTGCCCGGGCGGAAAGCGACGACGAATTCCTGCCCGTGGGGGAAGCGTTCAAGGTCAGCGCAGACGTCGAGGGCAACCAGATCCACTACACCTGGGTGATTGCCGACGGCTATTACCTGTACAAGCACCGCTTCAGCTTCGCGCCGTCCACGAATGAGGCCGGCGAGACCAGCGTCGGGGCCGTGGGCGAGCCGCGCTTTGAGCAGGAAGGGGAATGGAAGGACGATCCGATCTTTGGCCGCGTACTGGTATTCCACAATCAGGTGGATGTGCGGGTGCCCGTCACTGCAACCGACGGTGGCTTTATAGAAGTGGCTGCCGGCTACCAGGGCTGCGCAGACAAGGGCCTGTGCTACATCCCCCAAACCTTTACCAACATGTACCAGGTGGACCCGGCGGCCATTGCGGCGGCCGGGACAGACGACATCAAAAGTCCAGATCTGGACGCACTGAAGGAACCGGCTGCAGAGACCCAGGGAGCAGCAAGTCCAGATATGGACACCGAGAAGCCGGCAGCCAAACCCGCGTCCATGACGAAAAATACAGATGTGGACACTGACGACGCCCTCAGCCTGGAGCGTTTCCTCTCCAGCAACGGCTTCTTCACCATCATCGGCCTGTTCTTCCTGATCGGGATCGGACTTACCTTCACCCCCTGCGTACTGCCGATGGTGCCTATCCTCAGCAGCATCATCGTAGGCCAGGGTAGCCAGCTATCCCGCCCCCGTGCTGCGCTGCTGTCGTCCATATATGTACTGGGCATGGCCACCACCTACGCCGTGGCCGGGGTGATCGCCGGGCTCAGCGGGCAGAACCTGACGGTGGCCATGCAGAATCCCACCGTGCTGTTCAGCTTTGCCGGATTGTTCGCGGGGCTGTCGCTGTCGATGTTCGGCTTTTACGAACTGCAACTGCCGGCTTTTGTCCGCGACCGTCTGAATGCGGTGAGCCAGAAACAGCAAGGTGGCACCTATGCCGGGGTGGCCGTAATCGGCGTGCTGTCGGCGCTGATCGTGTCGCCCTGTGTGTCGGCACCCCTGGCGGGCGCCCTGCTGTACCTGGGCAAGACCGGTGACTGGCAGCTGGGCGGCGCTTCTTTGCTGGCACTGGGACTGGGCATGGGCGTGCCGCTGATCGCGGTCGGTGTCACTGGCGCCAACGTGCTGCCCAAGGCCGGCGGCTGGATGGACAACGTCAAAGCCCTGTTCGGCGTAATGCTGCTGGCAGTGGCCCTTTGGCTGATCAAGCATCTGGTGCCGGCAACCGTGCTGGGCATCGGCTGGGGCCTGCTGGCGATCCTGGCGGGGCTATATCTGGGCGCCTTCGATACGATCACGTCCACCAAAGGCAAGCTGTTCAAGGGCATTGGCATCGCCGCCCTGATCACCGGCGCGGTGCTGATCTTCAACGCCCTGGCAGCGCCCTCCTCAACGCCAGAAAACGCGGTCGCGGAAGCCAGCACCCCGTTCCAGCGCATCCGCACCGCCGCGCAGCTGGACGAACAACTGGCCATGGCCGCCTCCGCCAATCAACCCGTGATGCTCGACTTCTATGCCGACTGGTGCACCGCCTGTATCGAGATGGAACACGAGAATTTCACCCGGCCCGACGTGCAGGCCCTGCTGCGCAACCACACCTGGCTGCAACTGGACCTGACCAACAACCCCGAAGACCAGGCCCTGCTGTCCCGCTTCGGCATACCCGGCCCTCCTGCGATTCTGTTCTTTGGCCCAAATGGCCAAGAAATCAGCACCGCCCGCATATATGCTTACAAATCCCGCCCCCAGTTCACTTCCCACCTGAAACAGCACGGCATCGCCACGGCTGACTGATCATCCTGCCAGCGAAGACCGGCAATAATTGACAAGATCTTCGGCAATCTTGCTGGAAACCCTCCGCTAACTTGTAAACAATTGTAAGATCGGAAACAAAGCACAGGATCACCCGCCGGGCCTGTGTTTATAATCCGGCTCTCGGTACCCAACACAACAACACGGAATCCACCATGGCACACCTGCTGGTACTCAACGGGCCCAACCTGAATCTGCTGGGCAAGCGGGAACCGGGCCACTACGGCACCCAGACGCTGGAGCAAATCCACCAGCACCTGCAGCAGCTGGCCACCGCGCAGGGTCACCAGTGCGACTGCTTCCAGAGCAACCGCGAATACGAGCTGATCGAACGCATTCATGCCGCCGGCGAACAGGGCGTGCAGTTCATCATCCTCAATCCGGCTGCCTTCACCCACACCAGCATCGCCCTGCGCGATGCCCTGCTGGGCGTGAAGATTCCGTTCATTGAAGTGCATCTGTCCAACATCCACGCCCGCGAGGCTTTCCGTCACCACTCCTACTTTTCCGATGTAGCCGTGGGCGTGATCGCGGGTCTGGGCGCACAAGGTTACGAACTGGCGTTGCAGGCCGCCATTGCCCGCCTGCACAGCTGAAGCAACGGCTGACACACAAAAAAACACCAACTTGAACCTGAAAGAGAAGAAGTTGCATGGACATTCGCAAAGTCAAAAAACTGATTGAACTGCTCGAAGAATCCGGTATCGACGAAATCGAGATCAAAGAGGGCGAGGAATCCGTCCGCATCAGCCGCAACCGCTATGCACCGCCTCCGATCCAGTACGCAGCGCCTGCACCGGTTGCTCCTGCCGCTCCGGCCCCGGTAGCCGCCGCTCCCGCTACGCCAGCCACACCCGCTGCACCCACCGGCCATCAGGTGAAGTCGCCCATGGTGGGCACCTTCTACCGCTCCGCTGCACCGGGCTCCAAGGCATTTGTGGAAGTGGGCCAGAACGTCAAGGCCGGCGAAACCCTGTGCATCGTCGAAGCCATGAAGATGATGAACCAGATCGAATCCGACAAATCCGGCACCGTCACCGCCATCCTGGTGAACAACGCCGACGCCGTGGAATTCGACCAACCGCTGTTCGTCATCAGCTAACCAAAAGGCTCACACCATGCTGGAAAAAGTGCTGATCGCCAATCGTGGCGAAATCGCCTTGCGGGTGCTCCGTGCCTGCAAGGAGCTGGGCATCAAGACAGTCGCGGTCTACTCCACCGCCGACAAGGATCTGATGCACATCAAGCTGGCGGATGAAGCCGTCTGCATCGGGCCGCCTTCCGCCTCGGAAAGCTACCTCAACATTCCCGCCATCATCAGCGCCGCCGAAATCACCGGCGCCAACGGCATCCACCCCGGCTACGGTTTCCTGGCAGAAAACGCCGACTTCGCCGAGCGCGTCACCGACAGCGGCTTCACCTTCATCGGCCCCACCGCCGACACCATCCGCCTGATGGGCAACAAGGTCTCCGCCAAGAACGCCATGAAGCAGTCCGGCGTACCCTGCGTGCCCGGCTCCGACGGCCCGCTCACCGACGACAACAACGAAGTCCTGCAGATGGGCCGTGAAGTCGGCTATCCGGTGATCATCAAGGCCGCTGCCGGCGGCGGTGGTCGCGGCATGCGCGTGGTGCATGACGAGAAAGACCTGATCAAATCCGTCGCCCTCACCCGCGCCGAAGCTCGCGCCGCGTTCGGCGATGAAACCGTCTACATGGAAAAATTCCTCACTACCCCGCGCCATGTGGAAATCCAGGTGCTTGCGGACGGCCAGGGCAACGCCATCTATCTGGGCGACCGCGACTGCTCCCTGCAGCGCCGGCACCAGAAAGTGGTGGAAGAAGCCCCCGCCCCCGGTATCCCCGAGCACCTGCGCAAGGAAGTGGGCGAACGCTGCGCGCTGGCCTGCCGCGAGATCGGCTACCGCGGCGCCGGCACCTTCGAATTCCTGTATGAGAAAGAACGCTTCTACTTCATCGAGATGAATACCCGCGTGCAGGTGGAGCATCCGGTCACCGAAATGGTCACCGGCATCGACATCATCAAGGAACAGTTGCTGATTGCCTCCGGCCAACCCCTGCGCATCAAGCAAGAAGATGTGGTGATCAAGGGCCACGCCATGGAATGCCGGATCAATGCCGAAAACCCGAAGACCTTCATCCCCAGCCCTGGCACCATCCAGCGCTGGCATGCGCCGGGCGGCCTGGGCGTCCGCATGGACACCCACGTCTACAGCGGGTATAAAGTGCCCCCCAACTACGACTCCCTGATCGGCAAGCTGATCACCTGGGGCGACTCCCGCGCCGTGGCCATGCAACGCATGCGCAACGCACTGGATGAAATCCTGGTGGAAGGCATCAACACCAACATCGCGTTGCACAAGGACGTCATCATGCGCGACAGCGGTTTCAACAAGGGCGGCGTGGATATCCATTACCTGGAAAAAATTCTGGGAATGCACTGACAGGAAACGCCCGCACCATGCCCTGGATCCAAGTCAAACTGCAAAGCACCGGCAAGCGCAGCGAACAGATTGAAGACCTGCTGCTGGAACTGGGCGCTGTCTCGGTCACTCTCGAAGACAGCGCCGACCAGCCCCTGTTCGAACCGCCGCCGGGCGCCACGCCGATGTGGGACGAGATCACCTACACCGGTCTGTTTGACGCAGCCACCGACATGGACCTGGTGGAGATGGCCCTGCGCAACGAACTGGGGGCCGATCTGCCATTGCGGGTGGAAGCGCTGGAAGACAAAAACTGGGAACGGGAATGGATGAAGAACTACAAACCCATTCCCTTCGGCAAACGGTTGTGGGTGTGTCCCAGCTGGCTCACCCCGCCGGACCCGAACGCCATCAACATGCTGCTGGATCCCGGCCTCGCCTTCGGCACCGGCACCCACCCCACCACCGCCATGTGCCTGCAATGGCTTGACGGCCATAACGTCGCCGGCAAGACCGCCATCGATTTCGGCTGCGGCTCCGGCATTCTCGCCATCGCTGCCGCGCTGCTGGGGGCGACCAAAATCTACTGCGTCGACAACGATCCCCAGGCCCTGATTGCCACCCGCGAGAACGCCGAGCGCAACCATGTGCGCGACCGCCTTGAAATCCTCACGCCGGAACAACTCAAAAACAATATCCAGGTCGACGTCATGCTCGCCAACATTCTCGCCGGCCCGCTGATTGCCCTGTCCGCCAAACTCGCCGGCCACACCAAACCCGGCGGCAGCATCGTGCTGTCCGGCATCCTGGCAGAACAGGCAGATTCGGTGCGCGACGCCTACCTGTCCTGGTTCGACATGGACGCCCCCACCCAGACCGAAGACTGGATTCGCCTGAGCGGACACAAGCGCAACTGACCCCGGTCAGCGCACCCGCACGCGCCACCGAAACCGTCGGCAATTCACGAATTGCGCCTCGCGCCCAGCAATTTCCCGCCGCTTTTCAGCAAAGCTGCAATAATTGATAAAACCGGGCGCGCTTCACTCCCGCTGCGCGCAATCGGTGTACAATCAAAATGATACCCGACGCCCGCCACCGGCCTCGAAGCTGGGCGTCCCGCGATGAAAACAAGGACAGGCGCAGCTCTCAATGACCGAAACCCTGCTAACCAAGTGCCCTCACTGCAGCACTACCTTCCGGCTCACCCAGGCACAACTGGATATTGCCGGTGGCGCTGTCCGTTGCGGCGCCTGCTACCAGGTCTTCCACGCATCCGAACACATCGTCAAAACCGCCGTGGTCGAGGAAATTCGCACCCAGCCAGCCCCGCGCCCCGACCCCGTGCAGGAAGCCTTCGTCATGGAGGACGATACCGGCCTTGATCCCTACGATTCTGCCGACCTGAACCTTGACGCCGGTGAAGACGAAGACCTGTTCAGCGAGGATTACCGCGCCTCTCTCGACACTGAAACCGGCACTGACGAATTCGGCTATCCGCAAGCCGGCACCGCTGGCAAGAAGAAAAAGGGCGGCGACGAATCCTGGGCCGAGGATTTGCTCAAGGAACTGGGCGAGGACGCCGCCGACGACGATCTGATTCATGACGACGCACCAGCCGGCAAGAAAAAGCTGGGCACCATCTCCAGCGCCGACAGCGCCTTCAGCCTGGAAGATGACGACATCGCACCCAAGCCGGACAAACCCAAAAAGAAACGTACCGGAGACGACCTCAGCGACACCTTCAAAACCCTGGGCCTGTTCGGCAGCGACGATCCCTTCGCCATTAGCGAACTGGAAGAAAAGGAACTGGGTACCGGTGCCACCAGCGACGACGAGTCCTGGGCCAAGGCCATGCTGGACGAACTGGAGGAAGACGAAAAGCCCGTCAAGAAAGACAGCGGACTGTCGATTCTGATGGACGAACCCGGAAAACCCGAAGACCAGAACCCTTTTGCCGCGCGCGAACTGGCCCGCAGCCGGCGTGAAGCAGTGGAACGGGCGAAGGCCGAACGCCAGCGCCAGCCCAAGGTCAAATCCAGGGAAAAGTCCGACGCCAAAAACCTGCGCAACGACGACACCGAAGACTTCTTCCGCATGCTGGACAATCCCGATGCCGTCAACACGCTGGCCGACGAGCCCGTCGCGCCCGCTGCCAAGCTGGAAATCGCAGACGAACTGGAGCAGAAAGAGCAGGAAGAAGAAATCACCCCGATGAAGCTGTTCCAGGACAGCAATGACGTGATCAACCGGCAGGTACGCCTCAGTGCATTGCAGTTTGGTGAGGATGAACCACCGCGCCGGCCACTGCGCATCGCCCTCATGCTACTGGGCTCACTCCTGCTACTGATTGCGCTGGCGGCCCAGTACGTTTATTTCAACCTGGATGAAGTGGCACGCAACCCGGCCCTGCGCCCCTGGCTGGAAATGGTGTGCAAACCCGCCGGCTGCACCCTGCCTGCCCAGAGTGACCTTTCCCGCATCGTCAGCGCCAATCTGGTAGTCCGTTCCCATCCCCATGAACGCAACGCCCTGGTCATCGATGTCATCATCAAGAACACCGCTCCTTTCGAACAGCCATTCCCGGTTGTGCAGCTCACCTTCGAGGACATCAATAACAATCCGCTGGCCAGCCGGCGCTTCCTGCCCACCGAATACATCCACGACACCAGCGTCGACATCCAGCGCATGCCAGCCAACACGCCTGTCCACCTGACCCTGGAAATCGTCGACCCGGGCAAAAACGCCGTCAATTATCAGCTGGCATTCCTGCCTGTGGACGGCAAAAAATAGCCAGATTGCGGGTTTTTGACACAACTGGTGCCGTCCCGTGGCTGAACATTCACCAACAGTCGGTTTATTTTACAAAACCGTTTAAAACCCTGTTTATTCTGCCCCATCTTCCCGCTATGATAGCTCGATCTTTAAGCACGGCTGAATATCATTAGGCGTTTTATTGATCGGGAGTTCGAATGTCCCCTCGAATCGGGCCCTACACACTGAAAAGCCCAGTGATACTTGCACCCATGGCCGGCGTCACCGACCAGCCGTTCCGACTTCTCTGCATGCGCCTCGGCGCCGGCATGGTGGTAGCGGAAATGCTGACCTGCGATACCAGCCTTTGGCAATCCCGCAAATCCAGCCTGCGCCTGATCCATCAGGACGAACCCGAGCCGCGCTCCGTACAGATCGCCGGCAACGACCCCGACCAGATGGCAGAAGCAGCAAGACTTTGTGTGGAACGTGGCGCCCAGATCGTTGACATCAACATGGGTTGCCCCGCCAAGAAGGTTTGCAAGAAAGCAGCAGGTTCGGCTTTGCTCAAAGATGAAGTACTGGTCAGATCCATATTGAAAGCCGTAGTGGCTGCTGTGGATGTACCGGTCACCCTGAAGATTCGTACCGGATGGTCGCCCGATCAGCGCAATGGCCTCACCATTGCCCGCATCGCGGAAGACACGGGCATTCAGGCACTGGCAGTTCATGGAAGGACACGAGCCTGCGGGTTCAAGGGCAAGGTGGAATACGACACCATTGCGCAAATCAAGGAAGCCGTCAGTATCCCGGTATTTGCCAATGGCGACATCACCACTCCCCTCCAAGCAGTTCAAATCCTTCGCAGCACCGGCGCCGATGGCATCATGATCGGGCGGGCAGCACAGGGCAATCCCTGGATCTTTCGAGAGATCGCCCATTTTCTCGAATCGGGGGAAACGCTTCCGGCACCGGCATACTCGGAAATGCAGGAAATTTCGGTGGAGCATCTGCACCGGCTGCATGACTTTTATGGCGAGCATCTGGGCGTACGTATAGCCAGAAAACACCTGGGCTGGTATGTACAACATTTGCCGTTGGGAGCACAATTCAGGTCACGTTTTAACACGCTTGAAACACCAGCAGATCAACTCGCCAGTGCTCAGGATTATTTTGAGCAACTAATCGAGGGAGAGGTAATGGCGGCATGAACGAAGCAAACTACCAAGACGACGACGCAACCTACGCAAGCAACGCAACCTCAGCCAGCAGCGCGGAACTGAAGCAGCACTTGGTGACGCCTGTTGAACAAGGCAACCAGACCATCCGTGACAACGTCCACAAGGCACTGCGTAATTACTTTGCCCACCTGGACGGCCAGCCCGTAACCGATGTCTACGGCATGGTGCTATCCGAAGTTGAGGCACCCCTGCTGGAAACCGTTATGGAATACACCAGAGGTAACCAGACCAAGGCATCCATCCTGCTTGGACTGAACCGCGGTACCCTGCGCAAGAAGCTGAAGACCTACGGACTGATCTGATCAGTCTGGCGGCAACAGCGGCCCATCCCTCCTGCAGGGAAAGCCGCTGTTGATGTATTCAGCGACAGGCAATCGGTTGAACGCCACCTTGGTGTTTTTTTGGCCTCCGTCTTAAATCTGGCCCCGATTCCGACTACAATGGCGCCCCTCGCATGGCGGCCATGCCTCTGCGCGAGCCATCCCACTCCAGCATTACGCGACAGACAGCCATCATGAGCCAGCCCATCAAACGCGCATTAATCAGTGTTTCCGACAAAACCGGCATCGTCGACTTTGCCCGCGCCCTCAGCGCCCTGGGCGTCGAAATCCTTTCAACTGGCGGCACCTACAAGCTGCTGCGGGAACAGGGGGTGAGCGCGGTGGAAGTATCCGAGTACACCGGCTTCCCGGAAATGATGGATGGCCGCGTGAAAACCCTGCACCCGAAAGTACACGGCGGCATTCTGGGCCGGCGCGGCACCGATGACGCTGCGATGCAGCAGCACGGCATTACTCCGATCGACCTGGTGGCGGTGAACCTGTATCCGTTTGAACAGACCGTGGCCAAGCCGGATTGTGATCTGGAAACGGCGATCGAGAACATCGATATCGGCGGCCCGACCATGGTGCGCTCCTCCGCCAAGAATCATAAGTGGGTCACCATCGTGGTGAACGCGTCCGACTACGGCCGCGTGCTGGATGAAATGAAATCCGGCGGCAATGTAGTGAGTGACCGCACCCGTTTCGAACTGGCGCTGGCTGCGTTTGAACACACTGCAAAATACGATGGCATGATCGCAAATTATCTGGGCAGCCTGCAGAACGACGGCAGCAAGACGCCCTTCCCCCGCACCTTCAACATGCAGTTCGAGAAAGTGCAGGAGATGCGCTACGGCGAGAACCCTCACCAGCGCGCCGCGTTCTATCGTGAAGCCAAACCCGCCGAGCCCAGCGTGAGCACTGCAAAGCAATTGCAGGGCAAGGAACTGTCGTTCAACAACGTGGCGGATACTGATGCCGCGCTGGAATGTGTGAAGTCGTTTGCCGAACCCGCGTGTGTGATTGTGAAGCACGCCAATCCCTGTGGCGTGGCCATCGGCGCGAATATCAATGAAGCCTATGAGCGCGCATTTCTGACTGATCCCACCTCTGCCTTCGGCGGCATCATTGCCTTCAACCAGCCGCTGGACGAGAAGACCGCGCGCAATATCGTCGACAAGCAGTTCGTGGAAGTGATCATCGCACCGGGCGCGAGCAATGCTGCGATTGCGATTGTGGGCGAGAAAAAGAATGTGCGTCTGCTGGTGTGTGAGCCCTGGGCGGCCCGCACCGCAGGATTCGATTACAAGCGCGTGAACGGTGGCCTGCTGGTGCAGGATCGCGACAACGGCATGATCACACAATCCGATCTGAAGCTGGTGACAAAGCGCGCGCCGTCTGCCGAAGAAATGCGCGATTTGCTGTTCTGCTGGCAGGTGGCGAAATTTGTGAAATCCAATGCGATCGTGTATGCGAAGAATCTGCAGACAATCGGCATCGGTGCTGGTCAGATGAGCCGGGTGTACAGCGCAAAGATCGCCGGTATCAAGGCGGAAGACGAAGGTCTGGTGGTACCGGGATCAGTGATGGCGTCGGATGCGTTTTTCCCGTTCCGCGATGGTATTGATGCGGCGGCGAAGGCAGGCATTCGTGCGGTGATCCAGCCCGGCGGTTCGATTCGCGACGAAGAAGTGATTGCGGCTGCGGACGAGGCGGACATTGCGATGGTGTTTACCGGGATGCGGCATTTCCGGCACTAACAGCCGCCTCGCGCCGGCGAAACGCGATTGGGAGCCCACATGACTGAGTCACAGATCCTGATTGCGTTCGCCGGTATCGGCACCGCCGCTCTCGCCAGTCAATGGCTGGCATGGCGATTACGACTGCCGGCCATTCTGCTGCTGTTGTTATCGGGCATCCTGGCCGGACCGGTTCTGGGACTGCTGGATCCCAAAGCACTGTTCGGCACCATGTTGTTTCCCGTCGTTTCAGCCGCCGTGGCCCTGATCCTGTTTGAAGGCAGCCTGACCCTGCATCTGTCTGAATGGAGTGATGTCGGCAAAGTGGTGCAACGGATGGTGTCGCTGGGCGCACTTTCCACCTGGGTTGTCATTGCTGTGGCCAGCCACTATTTGCTGCACTTGAGCTGGGAGATGGCAATACTGTTCGGCACCCTGACTCTGGTCACCGGACCTACGGTCATTGTTCCCATGTTGCGCGTTGTGCGGCCCACAGCCACCGTCGCCAACATCCTGCGCTGGGAAGGCATCATCATCGATCCCATCGGCGCGCTACTGGCGGTTGTGGTGTACAGCTTCATCATCGCCAGCAGCGACGGCATGGGCCTGAGTCATGGCATGCTGACGTTCACCGGTGTCATTGGCTGCGGCGTGATCTCAGGTATCGCCGGTGGCTGGACATTGGGCCAGGTCATGCGCCGGCAATGGCTGCCAGACTATCTGCACACGTTTGCCGCGCTTACCACGGTGCTGGTGATATTTATTACCGCCAATCTTATCGTGCACGAATCCGGCCTGCTGGCCGTTACCGTGATGGGCATGTGGCTGGCGAACATGAAAGACGTGGATGTCCGCCATATCCTGCATTTCAAGGAAAACCTCAGCGTATTGCTGATTTCAGGCCTGTTTATTCTGCTGGCAGCCATGCTGGATCTGGATTCGTTGTTGGGTCTGGGGCCCGCCGTACTGGTACTGCTGCTGGTAGTGCAACTGGTGGCGCGCCCGCTGAATGTGTTCCTGTCGACCCTGGGTTCGCAATTAAGCTGGCAGGAACGGATGCTGCTGGCATGGATTTCCCCGCGCGGTATTGTGGCGGCAGCCGTTTCTGCCATTTTTGCAATCCGGCTGACAGCGGATGGCTACGAAGGCGCCACTCTGTTGGTGCCGTTGACCTTTGCAGTCATCATCGGCACGGTACTGCTGCAGAGCGCGACCGCCAGGCCCCTGGCCAATCTGCTTAAGGTGTCGGAGCCGGCACCCAGCGGCTTTCTGATCGTTGGTGCCAATCCCGTCGCGCGGGCCGTCGCAAAGGCCCTGAAGCAACTGGACAAGCGGGTGTTGCTGACCGATTCCAGCTGGGAAAATATTCGCGCAGCCCGCATGGAAAATCTGCCGGTATACTTCGGCAATCCGGCGTCGCAACATGCAGAGGCACATCTGGACCTGGTAGGGCTGGGACATCTGCTGGGACTGTCTTCGGCCGGCGAGATGAATACTCTTGCGTGTATGCGGTTTCGCCATGAATTCGGCAAGCAACACCTGTACAGCCTGGTAAGTGGCCAGGAGAGCCGCCGCACCGACAAACACCGGGCCAGTGATGAACATCGTGGACAGCTGCTGGGCAAACCGGCGCTAGCATTTCCGCAATTTGCCAGCCTGCTTGCCCAGGGTGCCGAAATCTACAGCACCCATCTGACGGACGGTTTTGGCTGGACCGACTATCAAACCTTGCATGGAGACCGGGCCACTCTGCTGTTCGCGCGCGAACCCAATGGCTGGGTTCATGTCGTGACACCGGAACAGGAACTGCAACCGCAGAAAGGCTGGACCCTGGTGGCGCTGATTGAACCGCCAGCGGAGCCCAGGCCCGACGCCGTGAAAATAGCCACCGGTCCGGCCGAAACAACTTGAACAACACCTTTTCGAACCGAGGAAACAGCATGAACATTCTGATCATTGGCAACGGCGGACGTGAACACGCGCTGGCCTGGAAAGTGGCCCAGTCATCCAAGGTGGAAAAAGTGTTTGTCGCGCCGGGCAATGCCGGCACTGCGCTGGAAGCAAAGGTGGAAAACGTCGCCATCGATGTACTGGCCATCGACAAGCTGGTGCAGTTCGCCAAACAGAATAACGTTTATCTGACTATTGTCGGACCCGAAGCTCCGCTCGTGAATGGAGTGGTGGATGCATTCCGCGCCGCCAACCTGAAATGCTACGGCCCTACCCAAAACGCCGCGCAACTGGAAGGTTCCAAAGCGTTCACCAAGGATTTTCTGGCCCGCCACAAAATCCCCACCGCCGCCTACGGCAACTTCACTGAAATCGACAAGGCTGTCGCCTACATCAAACAGCAGGGCGCGCCGATTGTGGTGAAAGCCGATGGCCTCGCCGCCGGCAAGGGCGTAATCCTGGCGCAGACCGAAGCCGAAGCGATCGCTGCCGTGAACGACATGCTGGCGGGCAACAAATTCGGTGACGCCGGCAACCGCGTTGTGATCGAGGAATTTCTGGTGGGCGAGGAAGCCAGTTTCATCTGCATGGTCGACGGCGAGAACGTGCTGCCCATGGCCACCTCACAGGACCACAAGGCCCGCGACAACGGCGACCAGGGCCCCAACACCGGCGGCATGGGCGCCTACTCCCCGGCTCCGGTAGTTACGCCGGAAATTTCGCAGCGCATCATGGACGAGGTGATTTATCCAACCGTGCGCGGCATGGCGGATGAGGGCAATATTTACACCGGATTTCTGTACGCCGGCGTGATGATCGCCGCCGACGGCACGCCCAAGGTGCTGGAATTCAACTGCCGCTTCGGCGATCCGGAAACCCAGCCGATCATGATGCGGCTGCAGTCGGATCTGGTAGAGCTGGTGGACCTGGCGCTGGAAGGCAAGCTGAACCAGACCGAAGCACAATGGGACCCGCGCGCATCGCTGGGTGTGGTGATGGCGGCTGGCGGCTATCCGGATGATTACAATAAAGGCGACATCATTCTGGGCCTGCCGGAACAGGAGCAGGACAACGCCAAGGTATTCCACGCCGGCACCACGCTGAAAGAGGGCCGGGTAGTAACCAACGGCGGCCGGGTACTGTGCGCCGTGGCCCTGGGCGACACCGTGGCTCAGGCCCAGGCCCGCGCCTATGATCTGGTGAAGCAGATCAACTGGAGCAACGTCTATTACCGTGACGACATTGGTTACCGGGCAGTGGCACGGGAACGCTCCCAGTCCTGACGCTTACGGAGTGGCGCCCTTTCCAGGCGTCACTCCCCATCCAGACACTCCTCCATACCCCCCCCGCTTACAAAACGCAACATTCGCTTTCCATTCCACCTAGATTTTCCACAGATATTACGACCCACCCCTGCATTCAAATTGTCTAATATTTGATCACACGTCACCCGCAGGGCATGACACCCTATGGTGATCAGGTGGCCCATAACAACAACTCCAATCGGGAAGTCTTATGAAGAACGCGAAACTGCTGGTCGCTTTGGCCCCCTTTATTCTGACCGCCTGCGGTGGCGGTTCTGGTGGCAACACCGCCAGCACCAACGCAGCCGGTGTGACAGTGGAATCCCCCGCGCCAGACAGCAACAGCCAGCAGCAGCGCGAGATGGAAGCCTCCATCAACAGCTTCAGCACCCAGGCCCAGTCCGCCGCAGGCGCCACTTCGGGCGAGAACCTGACCGGCGTCTGGCTGGAAGCGTCGGGGAACATCTGGAGCGAAACCGGCATTGAGGATGGCGAGTCGGTGGAAGGCAGCTACGTGGACACCATCGCCCATGTGCATTTCGTGAAAGATAATGGCACCAGCGTCGACATCAGCGACTGCAGTTCCTCCCTGCGCCTCTACACCTTCCATTTCGAGGGCGACCACCAGCTGGTGTGGGGCAACTTCCCCGGCAACGTCAAACCCGTGGGCACCATCCGCGACAACCGGGTGATCGAGTTTGGCAGCACCGACTACACCCACAGCAAAACCACCGCCAACGGGAGCAGCGACAGCAGCGGCCATTTCAGTTCGCGCTGGGTCAAACTGTCCAGCGACATCGGCAGCAGTATCGGCACTCTCAGCGGCTACGGCTCGAACAAGACAATCAGCTGCGCCAACATTCTCACCCGGGAAGGCGAGCGCAACGGCGAAGACGCGCATTTCTACAGCGCCACTTTCCGCGATACCGCCGGCGAATGGATTTTCTCCGACAGCAACACCGGCAACGACAACCCCACCCGCGACGGCATCCAGTTCAGCATGAGCTACGACGGCGCGCCGGTGAAATTCACTTTGAAATAAACGCTGGGATAAACTCTTCAATAAACACGGCAGACGCCGCCACTCTCGTGCGCGGCGCCCCAGCAATTCAATCAACCCTTGTTCACGGTCTTGCTGTTGGCCTTGCCTTCCGCCCAGTGTTTTTCGATGTGGGAATAGATCATGCCGGCGATGTCCTTGCCGCTGGCTTCCTCGATTCCTTCCAGCCCCGGCGACGAATTCACCTCCATGATCAGCGGCCCGCGATGGGAGCGGATCAGGTCCACACCCGCCACGCTCAGCCCCATGATCTTGGCTGCCCGCACCGCCATCGCCCGCTCCTCCGGCGTGATTTTCACCAGGCTGGCGCTGCCGCCGCGATGCAGGTTGGAACGGAACTCGCCCGGCTTGGCCTGCCGCTTCATGGCCGCCACCACCTTGTCACCGATCACGAAGCAGCGGATGTCGGCACCGCCAGCCTCGGCAATGTATTCCTGGATCAGAATGTTCGCTTTCAGGCCCAGAAAGGCCTCGATCACGCTTTCGGCCACCTTGCGGGTGTCCGCCAGCACCACGCCGATGCCCTGGGTGCCTTCCAGCAGTTTGATCACCAGTGGCGCGCCGCCCACCATGTCGATCAGATCGGGAATTTCGTCGGGGGAGTGGGCGAAGCAGGTCACCGGCATGCCGATGCCCTTGCGCGACAGCAGCTGCAATGACCGCAGCTTGTCGCGGGAACGGGAAATGGCCACGGATTCGTTCAGGGTGAACACTCCCATCATCTCGAACTGGCGGACCACGGCGGTGCCGTAAAAAGTGATCGAGGCGCCGATACGCGGAATCACCGCGTCGAAATCCTCCAGCGACTTGCCTTTGTAGTGAATGGTGGGCTTGTCGGTGGCCATGTTCATGTAACAGCGCAGGGTGTCGATGACATGGGCCTCGTGCCCGGCTGCCGCAGCCGCTTCTACCAGACGACGGGTGGAATACAGATTGCGGTTACGGGACAGAATCGCAACTTTCATGCAAAGGGTTCCGTTTTGGGAATTTCGTTTCAGGAGGTCCGTTTAAGGAGGTCCGTACAGGGGGGCAAGGGGATCAGGCAAGCCTGCATCTTGAAGATGGCGTCTATATGATAATTCTTTTTCGCGGATTACGCCCGACACGCCGCAACCAGCCGGCTGCCAGTCGCGCAATCATTGACCAGGTTCAACTTTGGCGACAAACGTCTGCTGACTTCCGCCAGCCCCGTCTACACTTAGGTCAAGGAAACGGTGCTTCAATACCGTCAAAGATATGCCATGAATATTCTCAACAAATTGACCGGACTGCTGGGCGCGGGCGCCAAAAACGAAACCAAGCAGGGTTTCGTTCTGGATGTGTCACATCTGAAAACCCTAGTGCCTTTCAATGAGATGCCGGACAACCACCTGCAGGATGTACTGAAAATTGCGCGCGTGCAGACAGTGCCGGCACGCAAGAAACTGTTCAAGCGTGGCCAGGAGGACACCCTGGTGCACTACGTACTGCAGGGCACCGTGGACCTGCTGGACGAGAATTTCAACATTACCTCGATCAAGGCCGGGGATGCTGGCAGCGCCCACGCCCTGGACAACGAAACGCCCCACCGCCTGTCGGCCATCACCACCTGCGAAAGCCTGCTGCTGGAGTTCGACAAGGACCGGCTCGACCTGCTGATGACCTGGGAACAGGCCGCCAGCGGAGAGCAGACCGGCTCCAACGTCCCCGAGGAAGACTGGATGTCGGCGCTGCTGGAATCGGAGCTGTTCAGCAAGGTGCCTCCCGCCCACATCCAGCAACTGTTCGCCACGTTCAAAAGCCAGGAATGCGGCGCGGGCGAGGTGGTCGTGCAGGAAGGCCAGTCGGGTGACCGCTTCTTCGTCATTGCTGCCGGCCGCGCCCGGGTGAGCCGCCGGGGCGCCGATGGCGAACGGCAGTTGGCCGAACTCGGTGCCGGCCGCTTCTTCGGTGAGGAAGCCCTGATCGGCGAAACCACCCGCAACGCCACCATCACCATGGAAACCGCCGGCAAAGTGATGTACCTGGACAAAGCAGAATTCAAAAAACTGCTGGAGGAACCGGTGCTGCGCAGCCTGAGCGGGCCTGACCTGGAGCGAATGCGCAGCAGTGGCCAACCCCTGGTGCTGCTGGACGTGCGACTGTCCGGCGAATACAAACACCAGCACGACGAAGGCAGCATCAATGTGCCCCTGAACCGGCTGCGGGATCGGATGACGGAATTTGCCAGGGAAAAGTTCTATGTGGTGTCGGCCAACGCTGGACGGCGAAGCGAATTAGGGGTCTACTTGTTGATCAGCGCCGGCTTCCAGGCCTATCTGCTGCGGCAGACGGAATAGGCCAATACCCACTTGGCAGGGCATCGTCGAATTGTCTGACAACAACCGATTCATCCTGTAGGAACCGGCGCCAAGTGGGATATACTTGGCCCAAAATTAACCAATCGCAGGACGCAAAGCACCATTCTCATGAGGCGACCGGCCCACCACCATCGATCTGCCACCGGACTGGCGCTGCTGATGCTGTGCTGCTGGATGGGATTGTGCCTGCCACAGGCATGGGCCAGCGTGACGCTGACGGAACCCCATTTCAACCTGTCGATGCTGACCAGCGTGAGCTACTTCGAGGACAGCGACAACGCCTTCGAACCGGACAGCTTCACCGACCCCGCCCTGATCCGCCAGTTCACCCCCGCCCGCACCCCCATCCTGCGCTTTGGCTACACCGATTCCACCCTCTGGCTGCGCCTGCAGATCGACAACCGGCAGGAACCAAGCCGCAACGCGCTGCTGTACCTTACCCGGCCCAATATCGGCCTGATGGAAGTGTATCAACTCACCCCCGGCGGCGTGCTGCCCCTGGGCAAGGCCGGCAGCCAGACCCGGGCCGTGCACGGCGACATTCGCCATCGCACGCCGGTTATCGCGCTGCCGCTGACACCCCACCAGTCCAGCGAATACCTGGTGCGCATGCGCTCGGACCAGTACCTGAATTTCTCCCTGCAGCTGGCAGACCCCGCCAGCTTCTATCAGGAACAGCAGGTACAGGAGCTGATCACCGGCCTTGCCGCCGGTATCGTGCTGATGCTGTTCATGAGCGCGCTGTTTGAATTCGCGAAACGACGGGAACTGAACGACCTCAATTTTGCCGCTTATGCGCTGGCATTGCTGATGTATATCGGATCGGCGCTGGGTTACCTGGGTTTCCTGTGGATACCGGTGACCAATCTGCAGACCCGGCTCGACGCCCTGTCGATGATGCTGGTGTGCGCCACCGGCCTGCAGTTCACCCGCACCCTGCTGGATACCCACAAGACGCGCCGCCATCTGGACGCGCTGCTGCGGCTGGTGCTGGGCATCATTGCCCTCACCATGCTGGCCTGCCTGGCTGCATCGCCGCGCATGTCCACCGAGGCCGCCATGGCCGTGGCCATGCTCACCATTCCGCTGACCTTGTATGCGGTGGTGCTGCGCGCGATGGACGGCCATCCGCCCGCCCGCTACCTGCTGCCGGCCCGCATCCTGGTGCTGCTGGTGGGCGGCCTCAGCGCCCAGACCGTGTACGCGCAACTGGCATTCGGGCTGGAAACCACCTGGCTGATGCTGGGCGCCCTGTTCCTCGACCTGGTTCTGGGCCGGCTGGCCCTGAACAGCCATCGCCGCATCATCGACCAGCTGGCGGAACAGCAGCGCCGTCACGTTGCGATCCAGGAAGCCGAGCGCCGCGCCAAGACCGAATTCCTGGCCCAGATCAGCCACGAGATCCGCACCCCCATGAACGGCATCCTCGGCATGGCGGAACTGCTGGAGGATTCGCCGCTGTCGCCGTCGCAGGAAGATTTCGTGCGCACCATCAGCGCGTCCGGCAACAATCTGCTGAAAATTCTCGACGACATTCTCGACTACTCGAAAATCGAAACCGGCAAGATGGCGCTGGACATCAGTTCCTTCGACATCGGCCTGATGCTGAGTGAATGCATCGAGATGTTCAAAAGCCGCGCCGAGGAAAAACGGCTGGAACTGATCACCCATATTCAGAGTGACGTGCCGTTCCAGGTGAAGGGCGATCCCACCCGCATCCGCCAGGTGCTGGCCAACCTGATTTCCAACGCGATCAAATACACCGACCACGGCGAAGTGGTGATCGACATCGCGAAAGATCCGGAGCATTCGCCGCGCAACGTCAAGTTCACGGTGACGGATACCGGCATCGGCATGAGCCGTGACAAATTGCAGGAACTGTTCCGCATCCGCCGCGATCACCTGGACCAGATCAATCATCACGGCCTGGGGCTGTCGATCTCGCAGCAGCTGGTGCGCATGATGCACGGCGAGATCGGCGCGCAGAGCCAGACCAACAAGGGCAGTTCGTTCTGGTTCAGCATTCCGCTGGAGCCGGACAGCGAAGGCCAGGATCTGCCGCTGTTCGCCGAACAATTGCAGGGCCTGCGTCTGCTGGTGGTGGACGACAATGCGTCGTGCCGGCTGGTGCTGCAGCAGCAGGCCAGCAGCTGGGGCATGCAGGTGGCGTCCGCCGTCAATGGCAAGCAGGCGATGGCGATGCTGCACAACCAGGCCACGCTGCACGAACCTTTCGACATCGTGATCCTGGATCACGAAATGCCGGGCATGAGCGGCATGGAGCTGGCGGCGAAAATCAAAGAGGATGCGCTAATCAGCAACGATCCGCTGGTACTGATGCTGACCGGCTTGGGACTGGCGCCCAGTTCCACTGCCGCGCGCAATGCAGGTATCCGCCGCGTGATCACCAAGCCAGTGACCGGCCGCCTGCTGAAACTGACGCTGCTGGAAGAACTGGCGCACCTGCGCCGCATCCAGTCCGTGCACCGGCGCGACCCGGAAAATCCGGAAGAGCTGCCGGCGATGAATATTCTGGTGGCGGAAGATCATCACCTGAGCCAGAAAGTCATCAAGGGCATGCTGGCGCGACTGGGCATGCGCGCCTGGACCGTGGACAACGGACGCGCCGCCCTGGAGATGATCCAGCAGCAGCATTTCGATCTGGTATTGATGGATTGCGAGATGCCGGTGATGGATGGCTTCGAGGCCGCCAGCGCCATCCGCCAGTGGGAACGCAAGGAAGGCCGCGCGCCCATTCCCATCATCGCCCTCACCGCCCACATCATGGATGAACACAAGGAGCGCAGCCTGCAAAGCGGGATGAATGCGCACCTGTCGAAGCCGATCGAGCTGGGCGAATTGCGCGACACCCTGCTGCGCTGGTCGCAACATTCCACGCACAACTCGGAACCCGACCGTAAAGTGATTGGCTAGCCAACGCTAACTGGCTGAGATTGAAGAACTACTATTTTTTACACCTGGGTGTCGAATCCATCTCACACCATTCGACTACAAGGAACCATCCAGGAGGTGTCGACCATGCCAACCACTCTGCTCCTTGGTACCCGCAAGGGCACCGTCATCATTGAACGCAAAAACGGACGCTGGCAACCCCGCAGCATCCTGCACGCGGGCATACCGGTCTGCTACGCCGCACGCGATCCCCGCGACGGCACTTTATGGTCCTCGCTGGATCACGGCCATTGGGGACCGAAGCTGTCGCGCTCGCGGGACAACGGCGCAAGCTGGGAGGAAGTACTGTCGCTGAAGTATCCCAAGGGTGCCCGCCATATTGTGCAGTACATGCCGACACCGGATTTTGATCCCATGGCACCGGCGGGCCAGCCGGAATACAAGGATGCAGCGGTGTACAAGATCTGGAACATCGCCTTCGGTGCTGAGTCGCAGCCGGGCCGGCTCTATGCAGGCACGATACCGGGTGGCCTGTTCATCAGTGACGATGGCGGCGACACCTGGGAACTGAACCGGCCACTGTGGAATCACGAGAGCCGCGGCGGCGATCTGTTCAATGGCGACGCCACCAGCGAGAACCACTGGAGCGGCACACCCGCCAGCGTCGACTACGGCGTATTCGAACCCGGCATCCATTCCATTGTTGTCGATCCGCGGGACCCCAATCACCTCTATGTCGCCGTTTCCTCTGCCGGCGTACTGGAAAGCTGCGACGGCGGCCACACCTGGGCGGTGCGTAACAAAGGCATGCGCAATGACTATATGCCCGACCCGGAAGCGGAATGGGGCCATGATCCTCACTTCGTCACAGCGTGCCCTGGACAACCGGATCACCTGTGGCAACAAAATCACTGCGGCGTTTTTTACAGCGAAAACGGCGCAAAGACCTGGAAAAAAGTCAGCCAGACCGATGCCGGCGTGCACTTCGGCTTTCCGATCGCGGTGGACGCCAACGATGGCCGCTGCGCCTGGGTAGTACCGGCCCGCGCCGATTCGGAACGCATGTCCATCGACGGTGGACTGTTTGTTGCGCGCACGGGCGACGGTGGCCAGACCTGGCAGACATTACGCAAAGGATTGCCGCAACAACACGCTTACGACATTGTCTATCGCCACGCCCTGGATGCGGCCGGGGATTGCGTCTGCTTCGGCAGCACCACCGGCAACGTTTATCTTTCCGAAGATCGCGGTGACAGCTGGCAGTCCCTCGGCAATCATTTTCCACCTGTGTATTCGGTACGCTTTGGTTAAGCCCATGCCCCAGGTTGAAATGACATCTCATCTGTACCGGTTTTTTCCGCAACTGGAGCACCTTTCCATTCGCGTGCCCGCGGGATCGGTGGCAGAGGTGCTGCGCGCAGTCGACGCCATGGCGCCCGGATTTACGGATTACATTCTTGACGAGCATGGCGGGCTGCGCCGGCACGTCAGGCTCAGCATCAACAACACCCTGGTGTTCGACCGAAAGACGTTGTCCGATCACGTACCCGAGGATGGCACGCTCTTCATTTTTCAGGCACTGAGTGGAGGCTAGCGGGGGGCTGGTGAAACTCGCGGGAGCCTGAACATAAAAGGGGCGATGACACTGGCCGTATCATCGCCCCTGGTGGGTGTTACCGAAGGTCCTCAGTTAGCAAACGGGATTTCGATTTTGGAGTTGTAACCACTGCCGTGCAGGAACTTGATCCGCTTGTTGTAAGTGCCCGCGTTACGGTACAGCGGGTCCTGGGTATCGAACACCACGGCGATCTTGCTGCCAGGCTGGGTGGTGTAGTTGGTGAACACCATATCGAAGTCCAGATTGATCGGCTGATTGGTCACCACGTTGCGGCGGGTGACCGGGCCGTCGGTGATCAATCTGGCCGAGCCATTGGACAACACTTCATACACATACGCGGTCAGATGCAGCTCAGAGGATTGTGATTCCACCCACAGGTTCATGTGCGCGGTGC
Organism: Gammaproteobacteria bacterium; assembly: GCA_013178375.1. GTDB lineage: Bacteria > Pseudomonadota > Gammaproteobacteria > Pseudomonadales > Ketobacteraceae > Ch67. The sequence continues at coordinate 52,801 of JABLXQ010000026.1, read as the reverse complement.
CCGCGATATTTTTTGCAGCGCTGAACGAGGTGGTGTCATAACGCGCACCAGCCTCACGGTAACAACCCAGCGGGCAATTGATATCAAGATAATACTTGGTGAAGTCGCCAAGATTGGCGGTGCGATACGTGTTGGGGAGATGCGCTTCCATCAAACCACCCAGCGTAGACGACAGGGTGATGTCATCCAGCAGGAAGCTGACGATGACATCGATAAAGCTGTCCAGATTCCCCGGCAGATTGATGCCGGTGGTGGCAGTGGTGTCCTGACCGGTATAGATGGAGTAGTTACTGCTGCCGACGGTTTGGGTTTTCAGTTTGTTCGTCACCGGCAGGTACCAGGCATCCTGCGACCGATCGAAGTAATAGGTTTGTTCGCTCACTCCGGCGGAATCCTGCGGCGCTGCCCAATCCTTGAATGTGGCGCTGGCCACCTTGTCTTTCAGATTCACCTTTTCCTCCGCGGCAATCTGCCTGCCAGTGGCCGGATCCACTGCGACGCCTTTCAGATAGTGATCGAACCACAGGTGGGCGTTCTTCCAGGGAACGTTGTTATCCATGTGGCCAAAGTTAATACCCAGTGCGTTGACGATACCGACTATCGCGCTTCTGATTTCGCCAGCACCCAGAAAATCAGCCAGTGTGCCCGCCACATTGATGAAGCCGCCAATTTCGCCGGTGATATGAATGCCACGGTACGCATCGAAGCGCTTGGCGTCGTAATTCAGCCCACTGTAAAAGCGCTCTATCTGGTTGGACTGGAACAGTTGGTCCTGCAGATTGTTGATCATGTAGACGGGGATCTGGCGACTGTTGTATTCATCGATGAAGGTTTCGGCGCTGCGCTGGGCGGCCCAGTCCGTGACCTGATCAATTTCATAGTTATTCATTAACCGGTCCCAGTTTTCTTCCACATCTGGTGACATGTGGCCGATCAGGTTGCCCGCAAAGATCAGCAGCGATGCCCAGGTGGTGCGGGGCGTGGATTGCCCCTGGCCGTTGGCATCGCCAGGCAGGCCGCCGTACAGGGAATCCATCAGATTGGTCCAGCCGCTGAAGGAAACCACTGTCTTGATGCGCGGCTCGTGGGCGGCGGCCAGCAGTGTCATGCCGCCACCGTAGGAAACACCGGTCATACCGATGTTGTCGTCATCAACCTCGGGCATGGCCACCAGATAATCCACCACCGCGTTGACGTCCTGCATATCCTTGGGCCCCGCCACATCGATCAGGCCGCCGGACGTATACCAGCCACGGGCAGCATACGCCAGGGCCACATAACCTTGCTCTGCAAACTTCATTGCCTGTTTGTCATATTCACTTTCCCCCAGTGCCCAGCTGTTGACGAACATGACAACTGGAAATTTTTCACCTGGCGCCCCCACCGGCACGTAGGCATGTGCAGAAATATGGGTGCCGTCGGCGGAAGTAATATTGATATCAGGGCGTAGTTGATAGTTATAGGCATTGGCGAAGCCGCTGCTGGCCATCGCAACTGCGAAAGCCAATCCGCTTACTGCTCGGTTCATTTTTTCTCTCCCGGTTAATCACACAAATAGACAGGAATGCCCAAGTGCACGCATCCATTGATTAGATTTCCGAACCGCCATTTGGGAATGACAGTGGGAAGAGGAGCAATGGTTGTACCCGATGATCACGATGTGTCGGCGCAGTCACGTGATAGAAGGGACGTGAAGCACAGAAAAATAAATTGGCCGGAATATTAGAGGGATAGCGAATTTGCAGGATTACAAAAAATTGCACGCCAGACACATCGTAAGCTCGCTATAACTGCAGGCTATCTAAAGCCGTGTTTTCGGAGCGATCGGCACTTATGTCAGGTAACAATCGCCGTGCCATTGACGGAACGAAAGGGAATAGGAAAACGCAATGGCGAGACAAATTCTTGCTTTCGTTTTTTTTAGGACGCATTCAACTAACGCGTGAGAAGTGACTCGAGGTCGTCACAATTCTTAACATTCGAAGCATCAATCAGCGATAACCCGCGCAGCCATGCTTGTCTTTTTTTATATCGGCCGCCAGTCACCTTTTGTATTTGTGTCGTGCGTGGTTGTAAACGGGGCGACCTGTTACCAATGGTTGCAGCGTTCCTGGCGCTGATGAGGGAAAACGGAAGGTATCAGGGGCTATGAAACCTCCTGCAGATATACACTGGCGTGACCAGCAAACATTTCACGGCCACAGCCGTTGTTGCCGCCGGGGCAATACTTCTTTCGAGTTCTGGCCGCAATTCCCAACCCGTTTGGCCATCAGGCCCAATATATGGTCGCGCCACACCAGTACATTCCTCTAAAGAGAGATCACACGTAAAGCAAGATCGCCCGAGGAATTCCCGCCATGCTTGCACAGAACGCGAATCGGCGCAGTTTCCTGTATCCCGGTCAGCCCGGCGCTTTTCTGTTCTATTGCGGCGTCATGCTGTGCGTTGCGCTGGGCGTAGCGCTGCTGAAAAATTCGCTGGAAAACCGCCTGCTGCGGGCACAACTGGAAATGTCCCGTTTTGAATGCCGCGATGAACCGGCGACCACGCAACTCGGCGCGGCGGGTAAATCCCCTGTCACCTTTTCGGTATCTGCCGGTATGCCGGACACTGCCAAACCCCCGCGGCAGTGGGTTCCACTCACCACCGGCGTCCTTTCTCCACCGGCGGGACATTCGGCAACCGGGCTGCAATGCCTGGTCTGGGCTGAACGCCGCACCTAAGCAAACTGATCAGTCACACACAATTTCATTCCAAAACGGCCAGACATCCGCGTGCGAGGGCCGTAGCCAACCTTGTTTTCGCCGCTGACCTTTCTTCTGCGAAGCCGGTCTCACCTTCCGTGTGCAGCACTGGTAATATGCTTTCTCCGCATCGGAACCGGATTAGCATTCACCATGGATTTGGGTCACTTTTCCGCCCGTTACACCGCCACCATCGTTACTGTTGCCGAACACCAGGGACTGGATCGCAACTGGCTGCTGCAACACCTGGCGCTGGACGAGGCCTATCTGAAACTGAGTATCAACCGGGTGCCGTCGCTCCGGGTGATCGAGCTGCTGCACACCATCATCGCTGCCACCGGCCAGCCCTGCTTCGGGCTGATGGTGGGCGATTCCTTCAAGCCAGGGACGTTCGACATTCTTGGCCTCGCCGCCATGTGCAGCAATACGCTGCGGGAAGCCGTGCTGCTCAATCACCGCTATCAGCCGCTGAACCAGACGCTGGGTGTGTCCCGCCTGGAGGAACAGGGAGCGCATGCAGCGGTGGTGTGGACGCCGCGCCTGCAGGACCCGGAGCGCCTGCGGCCCGTGACGGAAGCCGTTATGGCAGGTTATGCCGGCATCGGCCGCTGGATCACCTGGCACGCCCAGCAGCCGCTGCTGAAAATGGAATTTCGCCACCACGCGCCACAACAGACACAGGATTACGAACGCATTTTTGGCTGCGAGATTGAATTTGGCGCGGCCCGCGATGCCATTCTGGTGGAGCGTTCTTTTCTGGACACGCCACTGCAACAGGCGGATGAAGTGACGGTGCGGGTGCTGCGCCGGCAGCTGGATTTTCGCCTGCAGAGCCTGGCGCGCTACGAATCCGTGCGCCACCAGCTGGCGGGTTATCTGCAAAGCCAATTGGCGCGGGAAATTCCGTCGCTGCAGCGGGCGTCGCGGGCGCTGGGTTGTTCGGAGCGGACACTGCGGCGGCGGTTGCAGCAGGAAAACACGTCGTTCCGGGAAATCCTGGATGATGTGCGGCGGATCTGTGCGCTGGAATATCTGCAGCGAGGTGAACTGGAGCTGGCGGACATTGCCCAGCTGCTGGGGTATCAAGACCAGAGCACTTTCACCCACGCCTTTCGCAACTGGTTCGATGTGACGCCGGGGATTTATCGCAAATCGCTGATGGGGGGGCGGCCCTGACGGGTTGAGTCAATCCCTCTGCTGCTTGCGATACTGCTGGGGCGTGCAGCCGTGCCAGCGCCGGAAGGCGCGGCTGAATGCGCTCTGCTCGGAAAAGCCCAGCAAGAACGCTGTGTCCTGCAGGCTGGTCTGCTGATCGCGCAGGTAATGCAGCACCAGCGCGCGACGCACACTGTCCACCAGTTCCTTGAAGGCCACGCCATTCTGTTTCAGTCGGTGCTGCAATGCGCGCGGTGTGAGTTGCAGACGTTCCGCAACCGTTTCCAGCGCTGGTTCGCCATTAGGCAATGTCTGCGCGATCTGCGCCCGCACTTCGTTCACCAGATTGGTGGTCTGCTCGAAATCCTGCAGCAGTTGCGCGGCCTGCGCGTCCATCAGCTTGCGCAATCCGGCGTCGGCGCTGTGCAACGGCAGCGACAAAAGCTGCGCGTCGAATTCCACGCCGCACCAACCGGCATTCATTAGCACCGGGCAGTGAAAAACCTCGGCATACCGCTGCGGCGGAATCAGCGCGGGATGATCAAAGCAGACCTGCGCCGGCGCAACGGCATCGGTGAGCAACGCGCGTGCGAACGTGACCCAGCCGGCGATGGCGGCTTCCTTGATATAACGGGTCCAGTCGCCTTTGAACGGGCAGTGCCATTGCAAGCGGCAGCGCTCGCCGTCGCGCAGCAGTTGCGTGCTGCCCAGCTTGCCCACCAGTCTTTCGTAGCGGATAAGGCGGTCGATGGCTTCGCCCAGATTGGCGCTGCTCATCACCGCATAACCCAGCACCTGATAGGAACGCGGCTGCACCAGCGCGCCCATCACCAGACCAAGGCCATGGTCGCCGCTGACACGCAGGATTTCCAGACAGAGCGCGCCAGCCTGAAACAGGGGCACCAGCGCTTCCGGGTCCTGCCAGTCCTGCGCCGACAGGCCGGCGCGCTCCAGCAAGGTGTTCAGGTCCAGGCCATAATGCTGCGCCAGCTTTGGCAGCAGCGATTGCAGATAGGCGGCGGAAACGCTGGAAGCAGACAAGGTGAGCTGCAGGTCGAGCGGTTGCGGGCCTCCTCGCAGCTGCTTGTCGCGCGGATCGACCATGCCGGCTCAGTCCGCCGCCACGGTGCGATCCGCTGCCCAGGCCCGCAGCTGGGCGATTTTTTCCGCCATCACCACCGCCAGCGGATTGGTGGCGGCGATTTCCTGCAGGATGTGTTGTGCATCCAGCGGTGTCTGTTCGGCAGCGCAGCGGTAGAGGCCCGCCACTACCGCCTGCTCGATCTCGGCACCGGAAAATCCTTCGCAAGCCCGCGCCAGCCGGTCCAGATCGAACATGTCCGGATTGAGGCCACGCTTGCGCAGGTGAATCGCGAAAATATCGCGGCGCACATTTTCCTGGGGCAGGTCGACGAAAAAGATTTCATCCAGCCGGCCCTTGCGCACCAGCTCCGGTGGCAACCGGGTGATGTCATTGGAGGTGGCGACGATGAACACCGGTTTGTTACGCTCCGCCATCCAGGTCAGCATCGTGCCCAGCAGGCGTTTCGACGTGCCGTTGTCGTTGTCTTCGGTGGCGATACCTTTTTCCAGCTCGTCCAGCCAGAGCACGCAGGGCGCCAGTGTGTCCGCCAGCTTCAATGCATCGCGCAGATTTTTTTCCGATTCGCCGATGAATTTGTTGTACAGCGCCGCGCAGTCGAGCCGCAGCAATGGCACGCCCCACAAACCGGCCACCGCTTTCGCCGCCAGACTTTTACCGCTGCCCTGCACGCCCAGCAGCAGGATGCCCTTGGGAAGATCCAGCTGCGGTTGCGGATTGTGGAAAACATCGCGCCGCTGCTGCAGCCAGCGCTTCAATCCGAGCAGACCGCCCACTTCCGCAAAATCCGCCGTGTCGTATTCGTAACTGAGCACGCTGCCCATGTCGAGCAGCTGGAATTTCGCCTTGTTCATGTCCGGCAGATCGGACGCAGTGATGGCACCGTCGTCGATGATCGCGCCCCGCGCCAGCCGGCGTGCGTCGGAATGCGTCATGCCGCGCAGATTGGCCACCAGTTTTTCCAGGGTGCGGTTATCGGTCCGCACTTTCTGGCCAGCATTGCGGTTGGACCAGAGCGACGCTTCATCGCGAATCATGCTCAGCAGCTCCTCATCGCTGGGCAGCGACAATTCCATCTGCGCACAATAACGTTTGATTTCCGGCGGAATCGACAGCGCATGGCTGAGCAGGATCACCGTGTGCTGCAGCTGCTCGTAGCGCATGGCGATTTCTTTCAGCAGGCGCACGTTTTTCGGATTGTCCTGCAGGAAGGGATGAAAATCGCAGAGCACGTAAAGACCCGGCCGACCCGTGGCCTTGATGTGGGCCAGCGTGGCGTCCGGCTCGTTGGTGAGGCGCTCGGCCACCACATGTTCCAGATCGATTCTTTTCATGCCTTCGGTAATGGACCAGATGAACACCGGCATGTTCTGCTTGATGCCCGCGCGCGCAATCAGCTCCAGCGCACGGGGTTCCTCGTAAGTTTCGATCACCACCAGCGGCACTTTCGAGTGGATGATGATTTCCAGATCGCGCAAATCAGGCATGGTCGTCGGCTCCCGCCTTACTGGCCGGGGTTTTCATAGAAAACATAGGGCGTGGAAAAATCGCTGATCTCGAAGTACACCTTTTTCTCGCCAGGATCAGCCTGGTAATTCTGGTTGGCGTCCAGGATGCCGTAACCGAAACGGTAGGAACGGGCCTCGCCGCTGCCGGAGGTGGCCAGGGCGGTGGACAGTTTGTCGATCTTGATGAAACGTTTCACCAGCTTGTCGCCAGCATAGACGTCGAGCACGCCATCGGTGCCGGTCCAGTTCTGGATGGCGCGGCCGAGGGTGTTCTGAGTTTCCTGGGTGCAGCCGGCCAGCAGAATGGCGACGGTGACGCCCGCACCCATCCAGCGCGTAGTTCGATTAGTCGTACGATGAGTCGTGCGATTCGATTGCATAAGCATTCCTTGTGTCGGTGTAGGGTGTCGGTATAGTTTTTTCTGCAAGCGGTGACAGCCCGGCAGGCTTGATCCGCGTCTGGTGACGCCCGGCGCGCTGCCCCTATAATGGTAGCCGTCGTGGAGTATTGTTTGGGGAGAGCGCAGCAATGGCAAGCAGAGAACGTCACCACAGCCTGTTCGACCGTCTGATCGGCCAGGCCGACAACGCGCTGCGCACGGTGGCCCGGGGTCATCAGGGCACCGGCCGGGCGTCCCCCGCTGTTCCCACTGACATTCCCGCCCTGAACGAGGCCGAGCGCCGCCATGTGGCGGGCCTGATGCGGGTAAACCACACCGGCGAGGTCTGCGCCCAGGCGCTGTACCAGGGCCAAGCCCTCACCGCCCGCCTGCCCCGCATCCGCCGCCAGATGGAAATTTCCGCACGGGAAGAGGAAGACCATCTGGCCTGGTGCGAACAGCGTCTGAATGAACTGCACAGCCACACCAGCTTTCTGAATCCGCTCTGGTACCTGATGTCGTTCGGCATCGGTGCCGGCGCCGGCATTGTCGGCGACCGCTGGAGTCTGGGTTTTGTGGAGGAAACGGAAAACCAGGTTTGCGCCCATCTGCAGGGCCATCTTGAAAAGCTGCCCGGGCACGATGAACGCACCCGCGCCATCCTGCAGCAGATGCACACCGATGAAGCCGATCACGCCCGCAAGGCCCGCCGCGCCGGCGCCATGCAGTTGCCGGGGCCGGTGCGCAAGGCCATGACGCTGGTGGCGAAGGTGATGACGGGAACAGCATATCGGATTTGAAGTCAGCCGATGTTTACAAGATCTGACCTAACGCAACCCCTAGGATAAGCAGATCACGGCGTGAAACTCATCGGTGTCAAATTCCTGCTATACAGACAGATGACGTCAATCCCGTGGTCACTTTACATTTTTAACCCAAACCTCCGTCCCGGGTTCCTTGTTTATCATTGCACCCTCTAACCAGATTCTGCTCACCATGCTTACAGGCCCTGCCCAGATGTTCAGCGTCCTGCAGTCCATCCGGGTACTGCAACTGGCCGACACGGCAGCAGCATTCGGTCTGGACCCACAGGCCCTGTTTGCCAATATTCTGGATATTGAGCAGGTTCGCGCCAGGCAATACTCACCTAGCTGGCATGAATCCATTCGCATGATGGCAAGCCTGATGCGCTCCTGTGCGGGAAAGCCGGTTGCAGTGGATTTTGGCAAACGATGGACCATCAGCAGCTACGGTACTCTGGGCATGCTGATTTCGAGCATGGAAAATCTGCGCTCAGTATTTAATTTTGCTGGGGAAATCACCCATCTTGTTGGTCTGGAACCCCCTTATGTGCTGGTACACGCCGGTGAACAAACCCGATTGGAACTGACGTTGACTGGCTGGAGTGTCAGCACTCCGGTTAAACAATTTATCGCCGAAAGTCTGTTTACCAGCTATGCCCGCACGTCCCGAATGCTGCTGGGTGGAACGTTCCCACTTAACGAGGTGAGTTTCAGTCATCCTGCCCCGCCCTACAGTAGCGAGCTGGAAGCACTGTTTGATTGCCCGGTTTATTTCAACCGGCCATACAATTCGGCGGTGTTTGCCGCAGCTTTGCTGACACAAACGTTTCCTACCTACAACCCCCATATTGCGGGCCCTGGCCTGGAAGCCTGTCGCGAACTGGTCAGGCAAATGCATCGCAGTACAAACATTGCTGACTCCGTCCGCCTCGAACTGAGCCAGTCGCCTGGCTTCTATCCCGACCGCACAGCAATGGCGAAACGGTTTTGCCTGGAATCCAGAACTTTTTCCCGCCGCCTGGAAAGCGAAGGCGTGACCTACCAAGATCTGATTACGCAAGCAAAAATGGCCTACGCCAAACAACTGTTGAGCGAAACCGCCACCACCAGCGATATTGCGTTGAAGCTCGGCTACTGCGACGAAGCCAATTTTCGCCGCGCGTTCAAAAGCTGGACCGGAACCACCCCCGCCGGCTATCGCGTCATCTGCCAATCCACGCACAGCGCGCCAAATCACTAGAATCCCGCGTCAACACTGACCTGCGCTGACCTTGAATTCGTCCGCTTTTGCCCTACTCAAATTCGTCCGTTTCGGCGACATTGATCTACGAAAAATCAGATGCCCATGCTCAGCCATTTGATTTTTTACGCCAATTTGTTGGATGCAAAAAACAGCACAACGACACAATCAACAACAATAACGAGAATATTCATCATGACCCGAATTCCACTTTTGAGACCGCTTTATTGCGCCTTGCTGGCAACTACGCTTGCCGGCCTTGCCGGCTGCTATGATCCAAGTGGTGAAACACCTGAAGCACGCAAGAAAAAGGAAACCAAACTCTGGACCGACGACCAGATCGATGCCGTGGCCGAGATGACTTATATCAGTATCGATGGCGGCGAACCGGTGACGGGCAAAAGCGTGCCAGCAGCGTGCAACAAAGTAGGGTTCCTCCGTTTTCGCAACAAGAACGGCCCTACCAATGCGGAACAGGCCGACGCTGCATTCCTGATGGTGCCTGGCATTCTGGAAGGTGCTAACGGTTTCGAATACATCGGCCGTCAAATGGTGTATTTGGCTGCAAAAGAACATGGCAAAAATATCGAAGTCTGGGCTATGGATAGACGTGCCAACTGCCTGGAAGACCTTACCGGCACCGAAGCGGCTTCGCTGGCTTCCACAGCCAGCGAAGCCGAAGACATCCTGGTAAATTACTATTACAAAAAGCAGCCTATCGATGGCAGTACATTTGCCGGCTTTCACAAAAGCTCCCGTCTGGATTTTCTGTATGAGTTCGGCATTCGTCAGGTCACGCTGGACATGCATGCCATTCTCCAATACATGATGCCGACTGCCGGCGTCAGCAAGCAAAAAGCCTTTGTTGGCGGCCATTCCCTCGGCGGTATTCATACCTCGGTGTTTCTGGCCTGGGATTTCGATGGCGATCCAACCACCCTGGATGATGCCGGCTACAATCTGGTCGCAGGTGCGTTTGGTTTCGATACGCAGGTTGCCCCCCTGGACGCAGGCAGCTTCTTCGGTTCCGCCGCTGCGATGGCTAAAAATGTGTTGTCGGACGAAGACCAGGTCCTGCTCAGTGAAGTCACCGAAGACTCCGATGCCGGATACAAACTCAATCTGAAGCTACTCAAGGCGGGCATCATTCCCCGCAACGTGAACATTCCCGCCCTGTTCACCCCCGAGGTACTGGCATTGCCAGAAATGGTTGGCATTCCCGCCGCCAAGGCACCTGATGCCGAAGCTGCCATCTATCATAAAATGCCGCACTCAGCCGCGCTCTACAACATGGTCAATATTGTCCATTCGCGTGGCCCTCTGAATATTGGCATCCGTCCGCTGATGCAGGATTTCCGCTATACCAACCGCGCCTATGTGGGCCAGATTTTCGATGACCAGTTTGAACAGCTGTCATTCCTGAAACTGGGACTGGGTTTTGTGGATGGCGGACCTATTACACAAAAATGGCCTACCCTGAGCGGAAGCGGCCTGCTGGGCAGCAACAGGCTCTACATCGCCACCGATGCGGGGCCGGACATATTCCATCTGAATCAGGGGCCACTTTACGATTGGGCAGCACGCGATGAAATTGGCGATGCCGGCGATCCGGATTTCATGGACACCAGCGGCAACACCCGCTTTACCTGGCTGGAGACAGAACCCTCCGACATCGACGATTTCATACGCGCATTGCACGTGGGGCCAACCAATCTGACCGAATGGTATTTTCCGATTCGCATCGTGCTGGACATCAGCGCTGTCAACAAATCCTACGCGGCAGACTACGGCATGCAAACCTTGCATCAAAAGGGTGTCGCCAATATTCACTCCCTGGTGATCAATGGTGGCGAAGGCGTTACCTTCAATTCCGACAGCGAAGCGGCTGTGCCCAACCAGACGGTGATTGTGGCGCCCGGTTATACCCATATGGACCCGATGTTCGAAGCGGTCAATTCGCCGAGCCAGACCAGTTATGTGATGCGACCCTTGCTGGAATTCGCGCTGCAATACGCCAGCGGCGATCCGTCAGAATAAGCCAGAAATCAGTCTCAGCCTTAACCAGTGACATCAGCGTTTTTACAGGGGGAAAATCGACGGCATTCCTGTTCTTGGTCAGTCCCGTGCCAGCAGGAATCGCCGTCGATACTTTCACTGTTGTGACGCGCAAGCGTTCAGTGTCTGCTCAACCAAGCCATCTATTCGGCGACCAGATTCCCTGCGGGTGCCAACTGCCAATCTTGACTAGACTGCAATGTATTGGCCACTACCCTGCGATTGTGTCGAATACCATGAGCCGAATTGAAAACCCGCTGTTGCCCAGGGCCTGGATGCTGGCCTTCCTGCTACTGTGGCCAGGATTTGCCTGCGCGCTTACGGTGGACATCGAGCCCGGATTTCGTCATCAGTTCGTTGGCAAGGGAATGGACTATCTGGAAGATGGCAGCGGATTGCTTGAAATTGAGGCAATCCTCCAACGCAATGACTGGCAGCCTTTTTCCAACCGCGAGCTCAATTTTGGCTTCTCAACGTCTGCATACTGGATGCGTTTCAACATCACCAACCGCACCCAGCTCACGCAACGGTTGATCATTGAAAATCGCTTTCCCTTGCTGGATCACATGACGTTCCATTTCAGACGGGGAGACTCCGCATTTACTGCAGAATCAGTAGGGGATGGCTTTCCCGCCACTGACCGCAAAACACTGCACTCACATTTCCTGATGCCACTGGAATTGGCCGCTGCCGAATCGGTGGAAGTGGTGATTCGGGTGCAATCCGCCTCCGGCCTGCAAATACCCATTGTGGTCTGGGAACAGAACGCCTTTATCGAAACGGATCATGTGCTGTCCATCCTTTATGGTGTCTTGTACGGATTGTTGCTTGCCATGGGGCTGTATCACCTGCTGATCTTTTACTCGGTCCGGGAATTATCCTTTTTGTATTATGCGCTGTTCAATTTCAGCATTCTGGGCGCCTATTCCTGCCTGCACGGGGTGTCATCGGCCTATCTGTGGCCCCACTCCATTGTGGCCAGTGACCTGTTCATTATGCTGACCATTTCGGCTGCCTCCCTTTTTGCGGCGCTGTTTGTCAATTCGATACTGCAGATCCCGCAATCACGGCCACGACTGGCCAAGCTGATCCGTTTTCTGGTACAGGGCGCCATTATCATGATAGTGGGCAGCCTGATAGTGCCCTACGGGATCATGGTCAAATGGGTACTGGGATATATGGGAATCACCATGATCGTGATGTTCGTTGCCCTGCTGCTGCGTCTACTCGATGGCTATCCCCCTGCAAAGTACATTTTTCTGGGCGGGGTATTGTCCAGTATCGGGTTTTCCATTGCAACGCTGGGCAGTATCGGCATCATTGCAGCCACCCCCGCAACCGAAGCCGCAGGCTATGCAGGTATCATTGCGATGAGCATGCTCGATGCGTTTGCACTGTCCTATCGCATGAACATGGATCGCCAGTTACGACAGGACACCCAGGCCGAACTGATCGAAAACCAGCGCCAGACCAACACCAACCTGGACCGCCTGGTACGGGAACGCACCGAGGAACTGGAAATAGCCAATACCCTGCTGTTGCAAATCAGCAATACCGACGCCCTTACGCAATTGCACAACCGCCGCCACTTCGATGAGATTTTTGCTGCAGAATTCAAGCGCGCGTTTCGCGACAAGACACCGCTGTCCATACTGCTGGTGGATATTGACCACTTTAAAATGATCAATGATACCTATGGCCATCCCTTTGGCGATGTATGCCTTGAAAGTGCGGCCAGCTTTATCCGCGCCAGCATCCGGCGCCCGCCGGATTTCGCAGCCCGTTATGGTGGTGAGGAGTTTGTGGTGCTGTTGCCCAATACCGAAATAGCGGGAGCATTGCACATTGCGGCGACCATTCGGGACAAATTCAACACCAGCAGCGTGCAGGAGGCAGATCTGCAGATTGTCATCACGGTCAGCATTGGCCTGGCCGCTGTCGTTCCGGGCCCGTCGGACTCCCCTGCCAGCCTGTTAAAAACCGCTGACCTGCTGCTGTATCAAGCCAAGAAAAAGGGCCGCAATAGAATTGAAAGCCGCATTGAATGATGGCGCCTCATCCACCATGGCTGGAGATGTCGGTTCGTGAGGTCCGCGCATACCCGCTGCCGTGGCCGCAGATCGGCGCTGAAGTATTCCAGAACCGCTGAACTCTGTCCCATGGCGACGACGGCATGATCGCGCTGCGACGCAGGGAGGATGGTTAAACAGGAAGCGTGCTGAGGTGGGAATGATGCGACCGCCTGGTACAGGCGGTCGCTGCGAACGGATCATGCGAGCAAATCAGAAGTACAGCTCGATGTTGGCAGCCGCCATCGACACATCGTCGTCTTCCAGATCGTAGCGGGTATAGCGGGCACCCAGACCCACCGAATTTCCCACCTTGAAGGTCAGACCGAAGCCCAGAAAGGGATCGGTGCCATCTTCACTGACAGAACCGCCAGCGCCACTGATTTCGGCATCCCACGCGTGGAAACCGCCACGTGCGTAAAGTTCCAGCACATCGGCAACCGGAATGATGACCTTGCCCGCGAAACCGATAGAATCTACGCTCAGGTCGCCACTATAAGTTTCGGTAATCTGGTAGGTGTAATATCCATCGTAATAGTAATACTCGTCCTGAAAGCCGATGTCCGCCTCACCCAGGTCGGTGTAAACACCTTCCAGCGCGAAATACTCATTGACCTTGAATCCGGCATACAGATCGAAACCGGTGGGTTTGGAAACCCCTTCCTCGTCGTAATCGACCTTGCCGAAGCTTGCCCCAATGTACGGTTGCGCCAGCGCGAGGGAACTGCAACCCAGCAACTTTGCGCCAGCCAGTAACTTCAACTTCATATTTCAACTCCAGTTTATAGAAAAATCAGAATTCCACCGGGTACCAGTGTGGTTCACCCTGCGGCAACGGAACTATAGGGGATCTGGTACCCAAAGTGAAACACCCGCCCATCCAGACATCGGCCGGTTTAACCTATACTGATCCCATTACCCCAGCTGGCAACCACTCCATGATCACCGGCCTGCGCCGTCTTTTACTGCTGATCGCGATCCTGCTGTGCGCGCTGCCCGCGCAGGCGGAGCCGGTGCGCCTGGACGCTGGCGACAGCATGCGCCGGGTGTCCCGCGATGCCCATGTTATCGTCGACCAGCAGGGGCGGCTCAGTTTCGACGATATCCACCAGGCACCCGCCGACCGCTGGCAACCGGTGGCAACCGCGTTTCCCAATTTCGGCTTTACCAAAGCCGCTGTGTGGCTGAAGCTGGAACTGGTCAATGCCGCCACCACCCGGAACGATTACGTGCTGCAGGTGGAATACCCCCTGCTGGACAGCGTGCAGTTCCACTACCCCGATCCCGCCGGCCAATACCACCACATCGAAACCGGCGACCAGAAGCCGTTCCGCGAACGGGTCCTGCCCGACCGCCACTTCGCGTTTCCGCTGCAGCTGGCGCCGGAAACCCCGGTCACCCTCTACCTGCGGATGCAAAGCACCGACACCCTGATCGCACCGCTGGCGGTCTTCACCCGATCCGCCTACGAGGAAACCCAGCGCGTCGAACCTCTGTTCTTCGGCATGTACTACGGCGCCATCCTGGTGATCCTGTTCGTCAACTCGTTCCTGTTCTTCTTCCTGCGGCAGAAGGCGCAGATTTATTTCGTTGTCCTGCTGGCCACCTACGCCGTCATGGAGCTGTCGCTGAACGGCACCGGCATGGTGTATCTGTGGGGTGACCACCCGCACCTGGCGAAGGAGATCCGGCCCATTGCCATCGGCTGCCTCACCATCCTGGGCGTACTGCTCACCAAGGCCTATTTCGGCATCCGCGCCATCCGCCTGCTGGGTTACAACCTGGAAAAAATCGCCTGGGTGATGGGGCTGGCCGCCATCCTTGCCAGTATGCTGCTGCCGTTTGCCTGGGCCATCCGCGTTGCCATGATCGCCATTCTGTCCGCACTGCCGGCGATGCTGGCCATCGGCATCCAGGAAACGCTGCGCAGGAACGCGGCAGGGCGCTATTTCCTGATCGGCTGGTCCGGCTTCATCCTCGGCGGCGCCCTCAACATTTTGCGGGCCTTCGACGTGGTGCCGGTAAACTTCGCCACCACCTATGGTTCGCAGATCGGCTCACTGCTCACGCTGCTGATCCTCAACATGGGACTCACCGAACAGTTCCGCCAGGTGCAACGGGTGCGGGAACTGGATCGCGAGCGGGTACTGCAGCGCACGGCAGAGATGAACCGCCAGCTGGATCTGGCGGTGCAGGAACGCACGCGGGAATTGCAGGAAAAAAACGCCGAGGCGGAACGGGCGCGGGCCGACGCGGAACAGGCCCTGCTGGTGAAAAGCCAGTTTCTGGCCACCATGAGCCACGAAATCCGCACGCCCATGAACGGCGTCATCGGCATCACCCAGCTGCTGGCGGACACCCCGCTGAATCCACACCAGCGCCATCTGGTCACCACCATCCGCAATTCCGGCGACGCCCTGGTGGCCATCATCAACGACATTCTGGATTTTTCGAAAATCGAAGCCGGCAAGCTGGAGTTGGAGAACATCCGCCTGTCGCTGCGCAGCCTGCTGGACGAATGCATGGCCCTGTTCGCCAGCGCCACCGACAACAAGCCGGTGCGGCTGATCCTGCATGTGGAAACCAGCGTGCCCGACCAGATCACCGGCGATCCCACCCGCCTGCGGCAGGCGATCATGAACCTGGTGGGCAATGCCATCAAATTCACCGAGCGCGGCCACGTGATCCTGCACGCCGGCTACAGCGACACGTCGAAACAGCTGCGCATCAGCGTGATCGACACCGGCATCGGCATCAGCGCCGACGAACAGGCCAAACTGTTCCAGTCGTTCTCGCAGGCGGATTCCTCCACCACCCGCAAATACGGCGGTACTGGTCTGGGCCTGGCCATCTGCCGCTCGCTGATTCACCTGATGAACGGCAGCATCGAATTGCAAAGCGCGCCGGGCCAGGGCAGTACCTTCACCCTGACCATTCCCACCGCCGCCGAAAGCCGGGTGGAAATCGTACCGGTACTGAAAGGCCGCCGCGTGCTGATCATCGATCCGCTGCCGGCCTTCCGCGCCGCTCTGACCGACATGCTGGTGGCCTGGGGCTGCGACGCCCGCAGCGCCGGCACCGAACTCAATCCCGTCTGCGACCTGGCGATCCTGAGCCGGCATCTGCCGGAGGCGGAGTACGACAGCTGGCTGCGCCGCCTGCGCTGTCCGCTGCTGCTGGTACCCGGCAAGACCAACACTGACGATCCTGCATCCGGCACCGCGCCCGTCCGCCCGGACCAGCGCCTGCTGGTGGAACCCATCACCCAGGAAAGTCTGCGCATGCAGCTGCTGGAACTGTTCGCCGGCCAGGAACGCGCCTCCGTGATTCGCGCCCATGATCCTGTGTTCAGCCAGCTGCGGGTGCTAGTGGCGGAAGACAACCCGGTCAACCAGATGGTGATCCGCGGCCTGCTGAAAAAATTCGGCGTGGTGCCCGACATCGCCAACGACGGCCTGGAAGCGATTCACAACGCCCAGAGCGCCGACGCGCCGTACGATCTGATCTTCATGGACTGCGAAATGCCTAACCTGGACGGCTACCAGGCCACCCGCCAGTTGCGCCAACTGCCGGGCTGCCGCCACACCCGCATCGTCGGTCTCAGCGCGCATGCCATGAGCGAACACCGCGACGCCGCACTGGAAGCGGGCATGGTCGCTTTCCTCACCAAGCCAGTCGCCGTGGAAGCACTGGAGCAGCAACTGGCCATCGCCAGCAGCCGCAAACCTAACTGATCTTGTGCGCTCCACCGCCGAATCGCATCCCAGGCCCGCAAAAAAGCCGCAATTGCGGCAAAGTTTTCCCGGCACGCCGCAAAGCTTCTGATACAATTATTCGCAAAATTGAGCCGCAGTTTCGCAGTTTGCGCCGGCAGGGCCCTTCATTCCGCCGTCGCAACTTGCAGATCCATCAGGGAGAGGATATAACCGGTTCATGAGCCAGATCGATTTGTTTAACACGGTTTCGCGATCGGTGCGGAGTGGCGCTCAGCAAGGCCCCTCC
This sequence comes from Gammaproteobacteria bacterium, assembly GCA_013178375.1. Classification (GTDB taxonomy): domain Bacteria; phylum Pseudomonadota; class Gammaproteobacteria; order Pseudomonadales; family Ketobacteraceae; genus Ch67. The sequence continues at coordinate 35,743 of JABLXQ010000026.1, read as the reverse complement.
AGCGAAAACGGCCATAACAACAACGCGCAGGCGACGACGACCCAAGCGGTCCCGACGACCCCAACGGCCCCAAAGACCAAAGGAACGACCATCGCAGGTACTATGCACGCAACCGACAGCGCACTCGACTCGGACGCCGCCTTCAAATTGAAGGGCAACCGCGTCACCATGACCATCCTCGAGCTCTACCGTTACGACTACAAGAGCTTCAACGATACTCTCGCCACCACCGTCAACAGCGCCCCGGATTTCTTCAACCAGACTCCCGTGATCCTGAGCCTGGAAAAGTGCGCGCCGGATTGCTACATCGATTTCATCGAGCTGGGTGAACTGTGCAGGGAATACGGCCTGGTGCCAGTGGCGATCCGCGGCGGCAGCGAAGAGCAGTCAGTGTCCGCCAACGTGGCGGGGCTGCCGAAACTGCCGGCGGCATCCATGTCCGGCAAGAGCAGCGACATCGTGCCGGACGCCTCCGCCGCCCTCCGCGAAGTGCGGGTGGAAGTGCCGGTGAGCGCCAACAAACTGATCACCACCCCGATCCGCTCCGGCCAGCAGGTGTACGCGCCCGGCGGCGATCTGGTGATCATCGCGCCGGTCAGCGCTGGCGCCGAAATTCTCGCCGACGGCAACATTCACGTGTACGGCCCGTTGCGTGGCCGTGCCCTGGCCGGTGTCAAGGGCGACACCAGCGCCCGCATATTTTGTCAGAGCCTGGAAGCGGAACTGATTTCCATCGCCGGTAATTACAAAGTGAACGAAGACCTGCAGAAAGAGCACTGGAAGGAACGCATTCAGGCTCGACTTGAAGGCAATCAATTAGTCATTGGCCCACTGTGAACAAAGAGGATAAGACATTGGCTGAAATAATCGTGGTGACCTCCGGCAAAGGCGGGGTTGGCAAAACGACTACCAGCGCGGCTATCGGTACCGGACTGGCATTGCAGGGCCACAAGACCGTGATCATCGATTTCGACGTGGGCCTGCGCAACCTGGATCTGATCATGGGTTGCGAACGCCGCGTGGTGTACGACTTCATCAACCTGATCAACGGCGAGTCCAACCTGAACCAGACGCTGATCAAGGACAAACGCATCGACAACCTCAGCATCCTGCCCGCGTCGCAGACCCGCGACAAGGACGCCCTCACCATCGAAGGCGTGCAGAAGGTGCTGGATGAACTGAAAAAAACCTACGACTTCATCATCTGCGATTCCCCGGCGGGAATTGAAAAAGGCGCGATGATGGCGATGTATTTTGCCGACCGTGCGGTGGTGGTGACCAACCCCGAAGTGTCGTCGGTGCGCGATTCTGACCGTATCCTGGGCATCCTGCAGAGCAAAACCCTGCGCGCGGAGAACGGCGGCGAACCGGTCCGGGAACACCTGCTGCTGACCCGCTACAGCCCCGAGCGCGTGGAAAAAGGCGAAATGCTCAGCGTGAAAGACGTGGAGGACATCCTGTCGATTCCGCTGCTGGGCGTGATTCCCGAATCCAAGGCCGTGCTGTCGGCGTCCAACCAGGGCAACCCGGTGATTCTGGATGAAGAAAGCGATGCCGGTCAGGCGTACAAGGATGCCGTGCGCCGCCTGCTGGGAGAGAACGTCGAACACCGCTTTCTCACCGCCAGCAGAAAGGGAATCCTGTCACGGATGTTTGGAGGGCGCTGAACATGAGCCTGATCGACTATTTTAAAGCCAGAAAAAAAACCACCGCCAGCGTGGCGAAAGAACGTCTGCAGATCATCGTGTCCCACGAGCGCACCCAGCGTAACCAGCCGGACTATCTGCCGGATCTGCAGCGCGATCTGGTGGCGGTGATCCGCAAGTACATTCCCATCAGCGACGACATGGTGCAGGTGTCGCTGGACAAAACCGACGATCATTCTGTGCTGGAACTGAACATCACCCTGCCGGAAGCTTCCTGAGCTTCATCGTGTTCCGGTCTGCGGTTTTCACGCCGCAGACCGGAACACACCACTTCAAAAATTGATCGAATTTCACTCTTTCTCGCGACCGGATTGATGCTGGTCATGTCATGTTCATCCAGCGTTTGCGCCCTTGATACTATTCGGATTAGTCTGGGATTCCACACTTTTCACTGGGACGGAAACGCACTATGCCAAACGCCAATGAAACCCTTGCCGCCATTCCCTTCGGTTCGCTTATCGGTGGCCCCCTCACTGCTGCCATCGAAGCCCAGGGTGCCGCTGCCATGTCCTCGGTGAAATTCATCAAGGCCGTGGGCTTCAAGGAAAACGGCGAAGTGAACAACATCAGTTTCACCGCCAAGAAAGGCGACCAGAGCGTTGAAATCACGGTACCACTGCTCACCATCGTGCCGATTCCCTTCATCCGCATTGATGACATGACCATCAACTTCAAGACCAATATCACCCAGTCGGAAGAAGCGAAAGACGAAAGCAGCTCTTCCTTCGCCGCCAGCGCCAACCTGGAGGCCAGCGCCCGCTACCTGTTCTTCTCCGCCAAGCTGTCGGGCTCGATTTCCAACAAAAAGGATTCCAGTTCCACCAAGGATTCGAAATATTCTGTGGAACACACGGTGGACGTGACCGTCCACGCAGTGCAGGATGACATGCCCGCCGGCCTGGCGCGCATGCTGTCGATTCTGACCAAGTCCATCGACGATATGGGCGCGCCAGCTGCTGCGGGCAAAGGTGGCAAGGGCGGCAAGGATAAAGGCGAATAAACGCTGCCCGGCCAGGACAGGGCCAGTAAAAGGGGGAACCGATGGCCGACCTTCAACAACTGATCGGGGCGATTTTGCGGGATCTGTCCAAGGCGCGGTTTGCGTCGGACCTGTATTCCCGCTCGGTCGCCCGCTACTACGAAAACGACCATCTGCTGCGACGCTATCCCATTCCCCGCTCCGAAATCGAGGAAGCGGAACTGGAATTGAAATTCGCCATTGCAGATGTGCGCAACAATGCGGTGAATACCGAAACCCGCGAGGCCAACGTTGCCTTTGTGCTGGAACGCACGGTGGAAGAACTGGTGGCCATATTTCTGGACTGCGCTGGCAAATACGTGGACAACGCCGGCCAGAGCGCCATTCAGGCAACGCTGCATGAAAAACTCAGCAAGGGCTTCAATTCCATTGCCATGCGCGTTGAGCTGCGTCAGCTGGCCCTGCGCTATTTCATCGACTCCTACACCCATCTGATCGGACTCAATGGCAGCTTCGACCACAAAATGGCGCTGGAAGGGCTGCACCGGCCGTTTTTCTGGGGCATCACCAACTACCGCAAGGAAAATGTCACTCTGGAAGAACTGAACGCGCCGGTCGATGCCGTGATCAATGCGGCGTTTGCCGAAAAGGATTTCATTGAAGTGCTGGAATCCCTGCAGGAACCGATCAAGTCCATCTGGCAGGACAACCACGATGCCCGGCTGGAAGTGGAAGTGTCCGCAGACAAATTGATGCAGTTGGGGGAAGGTACGTTGTCCACCCTGAAGCTGAAAATGTCGGTGCGCAATCACGTGTGGACCGAAGTCAAAACGGACGAGCACCGCTCCACCCGCGTACTCACCTCGGAGTAATGAACCATGGCAGACGATGAAGACTTTGGCAGCGGCGGCGACGATCCCAAAGCGGACAAAGACAGTGCCGGCAGCAGCCGCAATTCGGCGCTCAGTCTGGCCCAGCTGATCGGCGCGCCCATTCACGCGCTGATCGAGGCCGAGGCGCAGGCCGCCATGGCCACTGCGAATTTTATCCGCAACGTAGGCTTCATCCAGACCGGTCAGCAGAATGTCGGCGAGCTGGGCGAGCTGCAGATGGCCCGCTTCCGCCGCCAGCGCCGCAATGCGCAGGGCGAGGAGGAAACCATCGAAGTGGAAATTCCGTTGCTCACCCTGCTGCCCATTCCTGCCCTGCAGATACGCGACGCCGAGCTGGAATACACGGTGAAGATTCTCGACACCGAACTGACACGCAGCGAAAGCCCCGAAGCGCAACGGGCCATGGCCCTGGGCCTGAAGGATGCGCCCGCAACCCTGCGTGCCACGCTGGCGCGGGACACCCGCAACGAACAGCGCCGGTCGCTGGACATGCTGCTGAAAATGAAAGTCAACATCGAGCAGTCGGACATGCCCGCCGGTCTGGCGAAGCTGCTGAACATCTCGACGGAAAACATCAATCAGCGGCTGGTGCCATCCACTGTCACGCCACCGCCCGAACTGCCTGTCGCTCCCGCAGCAGAAACCGCCGCAACGACCGCCAGAACGCAACCGGGCAGCGGCTCTTTCACGCTCGACAAACCATGACCCAGAACCTGGAAACCCGCACCCAACTGACCGCCGGCAACATTCCCTGCCCGTTCTGTCGCGCGCCGATCATTCTGGATCTGCAGTCCATCCTGGCGGCGCGCCCGCTGCGCTGCACCCAGTGCGATGCAGAACTGCAACTGAACCGGGACGCCTCCATCGCCGCGCTGGACCAGCTGCAACACTGGCACAGCGCAATGGAACAGGCGCAACAGCCCGTAGTGTCCACGCCGGATGAACCGGTGATGATTCCCCGCCAGCGCAAACCCCGGCGCCCGCGCACTTGAGCAGACTGGATTCCTTTTTTGTCGCCGACCTCGACGATCCGGGCGACTGGACTTTCCAACCGATTCTCAGCGCAGAACAGCAACGCCAGCTGCTGCGTTTTTACGGCACAACGACCAACGCCCTCCGCCACCGTCTGAACCGGGAACTGGGTGTCGCCGCCCGCGCCTTCGATCTGGAAGGGTTTCTGCACAACCTGATGCCGGCACGCTGCAGCGAAGATGACATCCGCATGGCCCAGCGCCTGCTGATGATCCAGGAATATTCGGCGCACCGGGGCCGCGCGCCGGCGATGGCGGCCGGCGGCACGGTATCCAACCGCAATCAATCGCGCTGGAAACGCTGGCAGCCCTGGCTGCAGCAACAGTTGCTGGCAGCGGCACAGCAGAATGCAGAACAGAGTCTGCTCTGGCGCTGTCATCTGGTGCGGGTGCCGCAGCAGTGGCTGGGGTCGAGCGCCATCGCCGCCGGCATGCGGCAGCAACTGCAGGCGAACAGCGCATTGCAATCGTTGCAGATTGAGGAATTGCAGCTGGAACTGCAGCAGCCGACGCCCGGCGGACTGGACTGGATCGAACAGGCGCACTATCAGGAATTGAACAGGATCAGTGCCGAATTATCGCTGGAACGCACCGTCATCATTGAGCTGATCCGTGATGGCAGTCAGCTGCAGGCGTTCTCCGATCTGGCCGTGGCCTTTGCGCTGGACAGCGAGTCCGCGCTGCAAAGCAGACTGCACTATGCTCACCCGACACTGGGGCAGCAGATACTGCAACTGGCCATCGGTGAAAATGCCATTCGGGTGATCGCCGATTCTGCCCAGCAGCGTGGCATGGCCGATTGCTCGGTGAAAGCCTTCCGCCTGTGGCGCCGCGCCGGCAGCTCGGCGCCACCCTGGTTTGGCGTGCGCCGTTACGTGCCCACTCTGATTCCGTGGGGTGTATTCTGGTGGCTGCGCCACGGGCTGAAACTCAAGCGCTGAGATTCAAACGCTGAACGCTCGTTTGTTGAAACCCCATCACTGAAACCCCATCACTGAAATTCCAACCCTGAAACCCCACTGCAGAACGAGGGCGCGAATTGCCGGCGCAGCACACCATAAACCTGTCTCAGAGCAACTGCTCCAGCTGACCGAGCTGCGCATCGCCGGGATAATATTGCCGGATCTGATCGAGAGCGGCTCTGGCTGCCTGCCTGTCACCGTTTTTCAGTTCGATCTGAATCAGGGCAACTGCCGCGTCCCGATGAGCCGGTTGGTGCTGCAATACCTGCCTGAGCGTTTGCGCCGCTGCGGCAGCATCACCGGATTGATCCTGCATCAGCGCATACACGTAACGATAGTGCGCATTGGTCGGATCAAGTTCACAGGCCTGCCGCAGATGCGTGAGCGCGGGCGCTTCACGTCGGGTGCGCACATACAGCAAGCCCAATGCATGCTGCACATCCGCAGCAGCAGGGGCGGCCTGCATGCCCCGCAACAACCATTTTTCGCCCTCCTGGTCCCTGCCGGTGACGCGGTACAGATCCGCCAGATTGACGTAGGCGGGCGCAAAGGCCGGCTGCAGCTTCAACGCCTGGCGATAGGCCATCTCCGCCTGCTCCACCTCACCCTGAACAGCCGCAATCAAACCCAGGTTGAGTTGCGCTTCCGGACGCTCGGCATTGGTGAGCTGACTCTGCCGGTATTCCTCAATTCGTGACTTCAGATACTGGCGATGGGCATCCGGCAGCCCCTGTTGCGACAGTGGCGCCAGCACCCGCGCTGCCTCCACCCGCACCGCACGCGCCGGATCGTCCAGCAGCGGCCATCCCAGCGTCACCTGCTGTTGTGGGCCGGCATTGGCCAGGTAACGCAAGGCCGCCATCCGCACCAGGCCATCGCTGTCCTGCAGTGCAAGCTGCAACGTGTCGTTTTGCACCGGCTGCTGCAATTCAGACAGTTCATTCAGGGCCGTTGCCCTGACAATGGGGGGTGCCTGCCTGTTATTGGCCAGTGCAAGCAGCTGTGATGCTGCACCTGGATTTCCGTTGCGCGCCGCATGCAGCGAATGGCCAAAATGAGCGCCCCGATAGCGACTGGCGGGAAACCAGGTATCCAGTTTGCCCTGCGCCCAGGCTGCCGTCCGGTCGGCATGACAGCCGTTGCAGGCATTGGGTGAACCCACCGACAGTGTCAAATCCGGTCGCGGCACGCGCAGGCTGTGATCGGCACGCTGATCAATGCCCATGTAGGTGCGCTCCGGCATATGACAGGCCGTACACTGCGCGCCCGCACTGCCTGACGTATGGCGATGATGTTCAGGCTCATCGTAACGTCTGGCTTCATGGCAGCTGCTGCACAGCGCATTGCCTTCAGCACGCAATTGCAGGCGGTGGGAATGGTGACAATCGGAACAGGTGACACCGGTTGCGTACATGCGACTCTGCAGGAATGAGCCGTATTCGTAGACTTCATCCCTGATCTGGCCATCCGGAAAATAAAGCTCATCCTGCAACAGCGCCGGCTGATGGGAATCCAGCAAGGTTGCCCCCACATCGTCCGTCGGCCAGATGCGCGAGCGGCGCGAATGACAACGGGCGCAGACTTCGATCTCCGCACGGGTTGCCAGCGGGGTGGCGCGCTGGGGAACTCCGGCAGCGACATTGAATTTCCAGATCCCCGCTTCAGGGCCAGGCAGTTTGACCCGCAATCCCTTGTTCTCTGCGTCCGGTTTCCTGCCTTCCGCCCAGGCCAGATGATCACCGCCGGCGCCATGACAGGCTTCGCAGCCGACATCGATTTCCGCCCACCGGGTGGCAAAGGTATTGGAATCCGGATCGTAGTTTTTTTGCAGCGCGGTGGAATGGCAATCGGCGCACTGGAAATTCCAGTTCTGTTCCGCGCCGGTCCAATGCAGGGGATGCGAGTGGTTGATGCTGGCGGATTCTGGATAAAGGTGGAACCAGCGCTGACCGCCGGCTGCGCTTGCGCGGGAGTCCCAGGCAATGCTCAGTGCCTGCAGGCGTCCACCCGGCAGTTCAAGCAGATACTGTTGCAACGGATCAACACCGAAGGTGTAGCGCACGGGAAAATCCTGCAACGAGCCATCCGGGCCATCGGTGCGCACCACGTACTGTTCGCCCCGGCGAAAAAACTGCGACGCGACACCGTGCGCCGACATTTTCGCATCTGCAAAATTGCCGCGCACGCTGGCTGCATCCGGCGCAGCCATGGCCCGATCATGATCGGAACCCTGCCAATCCTGATATTGCTCCGCATGACAACCCGCGCAACGGTGGCTGCCGAGATACTCACTTCCTGCAGCCTGCGCGGCAGCAACGGCCAGGCACAGCCACAACCCGACCAGGGCCAGTATCAATCGGTAGAGATGCATCATGTTTCAACCCAGCGGCCAACAGCCAAGCTTCAGAAACCAAAGCCCAGACCGAGCACGAGGCCGCTGTAAGTCACGTCCCAACTGAATCTGTCCTCTTCATATTCCTGGTGCAGCACACGGTAACCGAGGCTGGCGGCCATCTGCGGCTGGAAATGCCATTGCACCGCTGCCAGAAACTGATAGCTAAGGTCGGAGTACCGGCCCATCCCCCAGTCCACCAGACCCGTCAGGCTCCATTGCTGGTTGATGGCATAATCCAGGTGCGCACCCATCACGTAATCCGTCCAGTCCTTTTCCGACTTGAAGCTGCTGCTATCGCCGGGGAAACGAACAAGGCTGGCGTCGATGGCAACGTCCAGATTGGCGCGCAACCGCGTGTACCGCAGGCCACCGTAGATATCCATCTTGAGCGTGTCGTCCAGCACCCGCTGCCCCACCATGGGTTGATATACCCATTGGCGATTGGTGAGTTCGACGGTGCCATCGGCAGCGGTCCGACCAAAGGGCCCGGTGACGGAACTGGATTCACCGTCCTTCAACTGGAAATAGGAGGCATCGAGTGCAACAACCCAGTCACCATTGCGGGCGGACATCATTGCCATGAACCCGCTCTCGGTATTTTCGAGCACGTCACTGGCGTCGAGGTCGACATCTGTTTCCACATTGCCCACGCCGACAGTGGCGTCGATAGCGGCAGCGAAAAAATAGGGAGTGATGCTGTATTCCCAGGTTTCCGCAGCTGTCGACACCTGAGCGGCGCCCAGCACGCAGACCCCCAGCACGCCGGACAGCGCTCTGGAAAATCCGCACTCACGGTTCTTATAAATATGCATGAAAATTTCCCGACAAGAATGGGCGTTCGGTGTAACGACAGGCTCACTTGTCTGCCGTTACACCGAATGTGCTTTATCCGACTTATTCTTTTACTGCAACGGTTACTTTACTGATGTGGCCGTTGAACTTTGACGTGTGTTCCGATCCGATCGCTTCAACCACAGGTGTACCCAGATCGATACCCACGTCTGCGGTTTCATCCGCCGAGAAAATCATCGGCTGGGTATGGTCGAGGCGACCTTCCGCCACTTTCACATCGTTCACATACAGCGTGCCGGTGCCGCCTTTGCCAAGGCCACCGCCATCATAGGCAAACTCGAAACGCACAGTGGACTTGCCTGCAGGCAAAGGTTTGCTTGCGGCAATAGTCTTGGCCTGCATCCCCAGGAAGTTGTAGGTATACGCCGGAACACCATCCTTCACGTATAGCGACCAGCCACCGAAACGGCCACCCTGCACGATGATGGTGCCGTTGGCGCCATCCTTCGGCACGTCGATTTCCGCCGTGATGGTCTTGGATTTGTTTTTCACGTTGATGAAGGCATTTTCCAGCAGGCCGGTCATGCCTTCGCTCAGGGTCAGAGAGGTACGACCGGCAAACAGATCCGGGCGGCCCACCATGGATGCGATGGCACGCTCGAAAAAACGATCATCGATCGGCAGCACGCTGTATTTTTTTGCCTCGGTCAGGAACAGTGCCTGCAGCTCCTTCAGTTTCTCCGGATTTTTTGCCGCCAGATTGTTGGCCAGGCTGAAATCATTGCGCACGTCATACAGCTCCCACACGTCATCCTGCAACGCGCGTGCTGGCTTCGCCTCCCAGGGTGCCTTGTGCACGGTGCCCGCCAGCCAGCCATCGTGATAGATCCCGCGATTACCGGCAATTTCAAAATACTGGGTGGTATGGCGATCTTTCGCCTTGGCATCGTCGAAGCTGAACAACAGGCTGCTGCCTTCCATGGGAATCTGCGGGGTACCGTTGACGACTTTCGGTTCCGGCAATCCGGCCGCTTCCAGAATGGTCGGCGCAATGTCGATAACGTGACTGAACTGGGTGCGGACCTGGTTTTTGGCTTTGATGCCGTTGGGCCAGTGCGCCACCATGCCGACGCGGGTACCGCCAAAACTGGATGCCACCTGTTTCACCCAGGTGAACGGTGCATTGAATGCCACCGCCCAGCCCGCCGCCATGTGCGGATACGTGGAAGGTCCACCCCATTCGTTCACATGCTTCAGCATGTCAGGCACCTGTTCCTGCACGCCGTTGAAATAGGTGTATTCGTTGTACATGCCGTTGGCGCCTCCTTCGGCACTGGTACCGTTGTCACCGGCGATATAGAACACCAACGTATTGTCCATCTCGCCCATGTCTTCGATGCTTTGCAGCATGCGACCAACTTCGTGATCGGTGTATTCCAGGAAGCCCGCAAAGGTTTCTGCCTGCCGCGTGAAGAGTTTTTTCTCGTCCGCACTCAGCGTATTCCAGTCCTTGATGGCAGCAGGTTTGGGCGCCAGCTTCGTGCCCTTTGGCACGAGCCCGGCCTTGATCTGGGCGGCCAGGGTTTCTTCGCGTATTTTGTCCCAGCCCTTGTCGAATTTACCTTTCCAGCGCGCTATCCACTCCTTGGGAGCGTGGTGGGGTGCATGCACGGCGCCCGGAGCGAAATAGACGAAGAAAGGTTTGTCTGGCGTGATCGCCTGCTGGTATTTGATCCAGGTGACGGCCTTGTCGGTCATGTCCGTCATGAAGTGATAGTTCGGGTCGCCGGTCAATTCCACGGGGGTTACACCGTCAAAAATATACGGCGACCACTGATTGGTTTCGCCACCCATGAAGCCGTAAAACTTGTCGAAGCCCTGGTGAGTCGGCCAGCGGTCGAAAGGTCCGGAAACACTGGTTTCCCAGGCGGCCGTTTCGTGCCATTTGCCGAATGCGCCGGTGCTGTAACCGTTCAGGCGCAGCATTTCTGCCAGCGGCGCAACGGTGTTGGGAATCTGCCCCGTGGCGCCGGGCATCGAGGTTGCCATTTCGGTGATGAAACCCATGCTGGCAGTGTGATGGTTACGGCCGGATTTCAGTGCGGCCCGGGTCGGCGAGCACAGCGCAGTGGTATGAAAATTGTTATAGCGCAAACCATTGTTGGCCAGCTTTTCCAGAGTAGGCGTTTCCAGCGGCCCGCCGAACGCATTCGTGGCACCAAAGCCCAGGTCATCGAGCAGCACGATCACCACGTTGGGCGCCTTTTCCGGTGCGCTCACGTTGAAGTGAGGCAACGCTTTCACGTTGCGCACGTCAAATTCGGTGATGGGTGCTGTTGCGGGTACCTGAATGGGTAACTGTGTGCGGTCCACCGCAGCCGGTGCCGGCGCGGCCCATGCCGTCAGCAAGGCGGTCATCAGCGGCCAGACAATTCGAATGTCCATGGTCAATTCCTTCCAATGGTGCGCAAAACTTTCAGGGGGGTCTGCAGGCGGGAAGCTGAAACTATGGCGACTCCTGCGCGCTTCCGCCAGCTTACAATATCCCGGCCGGAGTTACAGGTGCGACATCCGAACCTGGATCAAGATTCGATAGGAAAGGCCGGCAGGAAAGAAGCAGAGGAAGGACTGAGGATAGACTTCAGCGTAAAAAGCTCAACTTGCAAAGGCCACCGTATCGATCATCCCCTGCCCGCGATGCACACCGGTTTCCAGCGCGCCCGACGGCTTGCTTCGCAGCAGATAACCACTGACCCGCAACTCATCCCCCAACACAAACAAGCCCAGCTCCGACACCAGCTGCTGCGCAAACTGGATCGCGCCGTTGCGCAAAACCGGCACCAGCGACTGACGCGGCACCAGCGGAATTTTCCGCATCAGCAACCATTCGCGCCGCTCCATCGGTGACAGCGCGGCAATGCGCGCGGGGATGGCGTCGTCCTGCACCACGTTGCCGCCGCCCTCGCCCTGACTTTTCAACACCCACTGCGACCAGTTACCCAGATTCTGCACCTGCGGATCGGCGACAAAAAACTGCGGTGTGTCCAGTGCAGCCGTGGCAGCATCTTCCTCCGGCTGCCGGTACCAGTGCACCTGCACAGCCTTGGCCGATGCCAGTTGCAGACCGATGGTGGGCGCCAGCGTAACCTGCAGGGTTTCCAGTTCCGCGCGCAGCTGCAGCAGGCGTTCGCTGCGACCATGAGCATCCTGGAAATCCGCCAGGTTGTAGCCAGTGCGGAAATACAACACCTGCACCGGACCAATGCCACGCAGGTGGCAGGCCGGCGCCAGGGACCGCTCCAGCAGCGCATCGATTTCCTGCAAGGTGAGCCGCACGACGCGCGCACCTTTCTGTTCCACCACGCGCGCTACCTTGCGCTGGTCGAAAATATTGTCCTCGGCGGGTTCCACCACGAATACCACCACAGGAGCAGCCACCTGCGGGTGGGTGGCCGGGCGCTGGCGCATCTGCCCGACCGCGGCCTGGTACAGGGTGTCCCCCAGCGCTTCGGTGACAGGATTGGCGGCGAACTCAGGACGGCCCTGTGTCGCCAGACCCAGCCGCTGCAGTTCCGGCCACAATTGCTGCTGGATCTGCGCCAGGCCTTCGCTGAAAGGGCCCATGCCGGCGGCGATGCTGTTTGCTTCCACCAGCTTCCACTCCCGTGCCTGATCCTGCAGCAGGTCGACCCGGGTCATGTTGAGCGGCCGCGCCCGGCGCTGCCCCTGCGGTACCGACTGCAACGCCTGCCACAGCAGTGCCTGCAGGGTCCGGCCATCCAATACAGGCCCCAGGGTTTGTGCCAGGGCGTCAGGGTTTCGTGCCAGATGGTCCAGCCTTGCGCCGATCGCCCGGGCAACCTGCTGCGCCTGCATGAAATCATCGCGGCTGATCTGCCACGGCAGCAGCGCCAACGGACTGTGCCGCAGGGCGCCGTGATGGTCCTTCAGACCCAGTTGCGCTTCCAGCGCCAGGGCCGTGGCCTGTTCCGCCAGCGCAGGATAAAGGGCGATTCCGCTCGACATGACTCACCTATTTCGACAATCATGGAAATTACATTAACAATAGCCAGTCACTGGACAGACGTCAACTATATTTCTAGAATTATCGAAATACTTTGATCTGCGCCAAGGGGATGCATGGACAAACAACTGGAACTGATCGCCAAACGGCTGGCGGAACTGGGGCACCCCACCCGCCTGGGCATTTTCCGGCTGCTGGTGCAGTCAGGCCCTGCCGGCCTGCCGGTGGGCGACATCCAGCAGCAGCTGGCCATTCCCGGCTCCACCCTGTCGCACCATCTGGCGCGGCTGATGCAAGCGGATCTGGTTACCCAGGAGCGGGACAAGAACTCGCTCTATTGCAAACCGCAGTTCAACGCCGTGCAGGAAACGCTGGAATTTCTGCTGAAGGAATGCTGCCAGGGCAGTTGCTCGCTAGCAGAAGCAGTGAGCAGTAACGAGACGTCCTGCTGCAACTGAGTGCTGGGCGGGGTTGACACGTCCCTCCCGCTAAAACGGCGTCCATAAAAAACGGCCGGCGCAGGATCAATTCCCGCGCCGGCCGTTTGATTTTCAACAGTACGCTTCAGTGCCGCAACGGCATTACTGCGCCAGCGCCACCACCCCGGCGCTGCTGTAAAAATCCCGCAGGTTGGCCCGGATACGGTCTTCCGCTATCTGCTTGATCACGTCGCGTTCCAGCAGGTCCGGCAGAATCAGTTTCAGTTCGCCGGTGATGAACGCCTGATCGTAGCCCATCTCGGTGACGAACGTTGCCAGATTGCGCTCGCCGTAATGCTCGAAGATGTAATCGACAATGCGGTGAATCATGTTGTGCAGGTATTCGGTATGACGGATTTCCTGCCAGATATCCTCGGTCAGCTGTGCCGTGCTGTCGATCTTGTCTTCGTCCACATATTTCTGCGCCTTGGAAAATTCCTTCTCGCTCAGCGCACCCCAGAAGTGGTCGGCGATGGTGCGGATGTTGTTTTCCGACAGCGCGTTATTGAGGATGCGCTCGCTCAGATCCACCGAATTGCGCAGGTTGGAGTTGATGAATTTCTTGATCGCCGACTCGGCGGCTTCTTCCAGTTTCGGCATGGCCTTGTTCAGGCTTTTGGCACCGAATTTCATCAGCGACGACACACCGGGCACGTTTTTCACCAGCGGATTTTCCGTCATCACATAATCCTTGATGCCGTGATACAGCACGTCGCTGATCAGTTCGCTGTAGATCGGGCTGTCCAGGATGATCCGCACCACATCCATCCGCACCACTTCAAATTGCGCATAGTGGGAAATCGCCTTGTCGTATTCCGATTTCGGCACCAGTGTCTGCAGGTTGGCGGAATTGTTCAGATCGGAATTGATGGCGGTGACGATGGCCTTCACCACGACATTGCGCATTTCGCTGGTGAAAGGCACGGTTTTCACCAAGCGGCTGATGTGTTCCTTGAGCTTGGCCTCATCCAGCAGTTGCGCCAGGGTGACGTTGGCGCCCCAGGCGTAAATCGCGCTGGCTTCGCGCTCGATGGTTTCCTGCAGGCCCTCGCCCTGAATGCGCGCCAGCAGAAACTCCGTCTGCAGCTGTTCCAGTTGCTGCAAGGATTCTTTGGTAATCTTGCTCATGCTTCCCCCTGAAAAAAAATCAGTTGTCCTGTGATTGTTGTTGCCGTTGCTGTTCGCGGCGGTAGGCGGCGGGTGTCAGGCCCAGCCAGCGCCGGAAGGCGCGGTTGAAATTGGAGGTGTCGCTGTAGCCCAGCGTGGCGGCAATGGCGTCGACGGATTTGCGGGTTTCGCTCAGCAGCAGTCGAGCCTGCTCCAGCCGCACCTGATCGAGCAATACCTGAAACGAGGTATCGGCCTCCAGCAGCCGGCGCTTGAGTGTGCGCGGCGACATATGCAGCTGCGCCGCCACCTGGTCCAGTTTTGGCCAGGCGCCCTCGAAATCCTTCAGCAGCCGCGTGACACGATACACCAAGTCGTCCTGCACCTGTATTGTCTGCAATTCTTTCTCGCATTGCGCTTCAGCCAACTGCCGCGCCACCGGATCAGACAGCACCAGCTTGCGCTGCAGATGCACTTCGGGAATCAGGATCTGGTTCACCGTGTCATTGAAGCGCACCGTATGCCCTTGCTGGAAATAACGCATGGCTTCATCGAAATGGGGTGGTTTGTCGCCGGTGCGGCGCACCTGGATGTCACGGGGAATTTCTCCCAGCAGGTTCATGCTCATGACGGCAAAACTGGTCATGAAGGCTTCCAGCATGAACAGATAGGCTTCGCCCATGGGCACCGCCTCGTCGATCTCCAGCACACCGAAACCCTGCTGGCGGTAATACAGCAGGCGCATGAATTCGAAACGGGTGCGGCAGTATTTCACTGCCAGCTCCAGCGCTTCGCCCAACGTGGAGGCGCTCATGGCGGCAAAACCGAGAAAGCCATGGGTGGACAGTTTCAGGTGCAGGCCGAAGGCAAACGCCAGCGCGGGATCATTGGCCAGCCGGCGCGCATTGCGGATCAGGGCAATGTACTGGCGCGTGCTCAGACGGCCATCGATGGATTTGAGATCCGCCGGCGCAATGCCGGTGTTGTGCAGCAGAGCATCCACGCCAATGCCCCGCTCCGCCAGCAGGTCTGCCAGCAAGGCTGCATAAATGACGTGGGCGCCGCTGCGGTCGAGAGCGGCCAGGGTGGATTCAACCATGGCGGATTATCAGTATGTGAGCGTTATCGGGTGGCCTCAAATGACCACACATTAACCCGCTGGACCCGGCAAGGCAATGGTGCTTTCAGAACAGTTCGTCGGCAGCCGAGGCGGGACGCGGCGCTGCCGGCAGGGGTTTTCCACCCGACAGGTAGGCGGCATCATCGCCCCCCTGATCGATCACAATCTCCACCCGGCGGTTGAGGCCGCGGTGTTCCTCGGTGTCGTTGGCCACCAGGGGCCGGGTGGTGCCGTAACCCACCACGCGGAAGCGAGTCGGCTCAAACTCGCCGTAGCGCAGCAGCTCCTGGGCCACCGCCGCCGCCCGCGAAGCGGACAACTCCCAATTGGAGCGAAAGCGGGCATTGTTCACCGGAATGTCATCGGTATGGCCTTCCACCGAAATCTCCCCCGGCAACTGGCGGATCCCGGCGCGCACCCGATCCAGCACCGGCTGGAACGAGGGCCGCAGGGTGGCCGTGCCGATAGCAAAGGCATCGCGGTCCAGCACCCGCACCAGGATGCGCCGTTTTTGCGCCTCCACTTCCACCGAACCCCTACCGATGTCGGCCTGCAGCTGTGCCGCCAGCCAGGCCGCATCCGTCCGGGTCCAGCCGGTCAGCCGCTTCATCAGCGCCGCCGCGCGCCCGCTGGCGGCTGTCGACTCTGCCGCCGCCGGTGCCGGTTCCGTTGCCCGCGCTGGCAACGATAACGCCAGAACGCAGCCGCCCATCAGCAGCCAGCACAACATCCTGCGTGAAAATGCCAAGTGCGCTTCCCCTTTTTCATATCGCCACGTGATTTCAGTCTAGCAGGCGGACTGCGGCGGATTGACCGCGTGACAGCAATCCCCCACACTTTCCGCCTTCGCGCGAGGAGCCCCCATGGCCAAGAAAAAATCCGCAGTGGATTTCGAAAAATCCCTTCAAACCCTGGAACAGCTGGTGGAAAAAATGGAAAGCGGCGAGCTGACGCTGGAGAAGTCCCTGGAGGCGTTCGAGCAGGGCATCCGCCTCACCAAGGAATGCCAGCAGGCACTGCAGGAAGCCGAACAGAAGGTGCAGATCCTGATGTCCCGCAACGGCAGCGATGAATTGCAGACATTCAGTGAAAGTGACGACGATCAATGAGCAATACCGAATTCGATCTGAATGCCTACCAGTCCCACTGCCAGCAACGGGTCAACGCCCGGCTGGAACTCTGGCTGGCCCGGCAGAACGGCCTGGCACCCCGACTGGTGGACGCCATGCGCTACGCCACTTTCAACGGTGGCAAGCGGGTGCGACCTGTCCTCGCCTACGCTGCCGCCGCCGCGCTGGGTGGCAACCCTGCCCACGTGGACGACATCGCCGCCGCTCTGGAAATGGTGCACTCCTATTCACTGGTGCACGACGACCTGCCCGCCATGGACGACGACGACCTGCGCCGCGGCAAACCCACCTGCCATATCGCCTTTGACGAAGCCACCGCCATCCTTGCGGGGGACGCCCTGCAGTGCCTGGCCTTCGAGGTACTCACCCGCTCCGACGCCCCGCTGGATGCGCTGATCCGGCTGCAACTGATCCAGGCTCTGGCCACCGCTTCCGGCACCCGGGGCATGGCCGGCGGCCAGGCCCTCGACCTGATGGGTGAAGGCAAGACCCTGTCACTGGAACAACTCGAAACGATCCACGCCCACAAGACCGGCAGCCTGATCCGCGCCAGCGTGCGCATGGGTGCGCTGGCAGTGCCTGACGTCACCACCACACAACTGGAAGCGCTGGACCGCTATGCCGACGCCATCGGCCTGGCCTTCCAGGTGCAGGACGACATCCTCGACGTGGTGGGCGACACCGCCACCCTGGGCAAGCAACAGGGAGCCGACGCCGCCCTGGCCAAGGCCACCTACCCCTCGCTACTGGGGCTGGAGCAGGCCCGGCAACTGGCCCAGGACCTGCGCGACCAGGCCCTCGCCGCCCTGCAGCCGCTGGACGAACGTGCAGAGCCCCTGCGGGCCCTGGCACGCTACATCGTGTCGCGTCAGCACTGATTCCGTCACCACGCGAGGCAGTTTTTTCACCGGTCATTTCAAGCAAAGGATGTCTGGAAACGGGACACCCCCTATAATGACCGTTACTTTTTCGCCCACCCGCCCGGACACTTCCCCAAGGCCGCAGCATGTTCAATGAAATCCCCCTGACCCGCCCCTTCACGCCGCTGCTGGACCAGATCGAGCGGCCGGAGCAGCTGCGGGCCCTGGATGAATCCCTGCTGCCGCAGCTGGCACAGGAAGTGCGCGCTTTCATGATGTACGCCGTGGGCAAGACCGGTGGGCATTTCGGCGCCGGCCTGGGTGTGGTGGAACTCACCATCGCCCTGCACTTCGTGTTCAATACACCCGCCGACAAACTGGTGTGGGACGTGGGCCATCAAACCTATCCCCACAAGATCCTCACCGGCCGTCGCGACCGCATGTTGAGCATGCGCCAAAAGGGCGGCATCGCCGGTTTTCCCAAACGCTGCGAGAGCGAGTACGACACTTTTGGCGTCGGCCATTCCAGCACGTCCATCAGCGCTGCTCTGGGCATGGCCCTGGCGGCCCGCATGCAAGGTCGCGCCGATAAAACCGTAGCCATTATCGGCGACGGCGCCCTCACCGCCGGCATGGCGTTCGAGGCGATCAATCACGCCGCCCACGCCAAGGCCGACATGCTGATCATCCTCAACGACAACGAGATGTCGATTTCGGAAAACGTCGGTGGTCTGTCGAATTATCTGTCCCGGGTCTGGGCCAGCCGCACCTACAACTCGTTGCGCGAAGGCGGCAAGAAAGTATTGGAAAAAATGCCGACGGCAATGGAATTCGTGCGTCGCACCGAAGAGCACATGAAAGGCATGGTGTCGCCGGGCACGTTGTTCGAAGAACTGGGTTTGAACTACATCGGCCCCATCGACGGCCACAACCTGGACAAGCTGGTGACGTATCTGGGCAAGCTGCGGGATATTCCCGGCCCGCACTTATTGCACGTGATCACGCAGAAAGGTCGTGGCTTCCAGCCGGCAGAAAAAGATCCCATCGGCTATCATGCCCTGTCCAAGATCGAACCCAAGGTGCCGGTAACTGCAACGCTCAGCAGCAAACCGGTGCTACCCAAGTACTGTGATATTTTCGGTTCCTGGTTGTGCGATACAGCGGAAGCCGATCCACGCCTGGTGGCCATCACGCCTGCAATGCGCGAGGGGTCTGGCATGGTGGAATTCTCGCGCCGGTTTCCAGAGCAATACCACGATGTGGCCATCGCCGAACAGCACGCGGTGACGCTGGCAGCGGGTCTGGCCTGCGCAGGTCAGAAACCCGTGGTGGCAATTTATTCCACGTTTCTGCAGCGCGCCTATGATCAATTGATTCACGATGTGGCGCTGCAGAATCTGGATGTGACCTTCGCCATCGACCGCGCCGGGCTCGTCGGTGAAGACGGGCCGACGCACGCCGGTGCTTACGATCTGTGTTACCTGCGCTGCATTCCCAACATGGTGGTGATGGCACCGTCGGATGAAAATGAATGCCGGCAGATGCTCTTCACGGCGTATCAACATCGGGGGCCAGCGGCTGTGCGTTATCCGCGCGGCACCGGCCCCGGAATTCCAATCGAACAACAGCTGACCGCACTACCCATCGGCAAGGGCCGCATCGTGCAACCCGGCAAGGGTGTGGCGATCCTGGCGTTCGGCACCGTGCTGGCGAACTGCAAGGAAGCCGGCAAGGCTTTCGGCGCCACCGTGGTGGACATGCGCTTTGTGAAACCGATCGACGAAGCGCTGATTCTGGAACTGGCAGCGAGCCATCACCTGCTGGTGACGGTAGAGGAAAATGCCGTGATGGGCGGCGCCGGCTCGGCGGTGAACGAACTGCTGGCGCAGCGCAATCTGGTGCTGCCGGTGTTGAATCTGGGCATTGCTGATATTTATGTGGATCACGCCAAGCCGGCTGAAATGATCGAACAGTGCGGACTGCATGCCGCCGGCATTGAATCCGCCATTCACGCACGCATCAAGGATCTGGAAACCGGCAAGTTAAACGAAATCCACGCCTGAACGGCAATCCCCGGGTGACAAGCCCACAAAAAAGGGCGCGGTTCCT
Source organism: Gammaproteobacteria bacterium (assembly GCA_013178375.1). Classification (GTDB taxonomy): domain Bacteria; phylum Pseudomonadota; class Gammaproteobacteria; order Pseudomonadales; family Ketobacteraceae; genus Ch67. Next base: position 16,156 of record JABLXQ010000026.1, on the reverse strand, counting down.
GCCGCGCCCTTTTCGCTTTGCTACCCTACAAAAGCTCTGTACTGCGAAAATTCTGTACTGAAAAAATCCTATCCTTCAAAAACTGCCGCGAAACTGCAGATAATCCGCTGCCGTCTGCGCCGGGCGCTCCAGCATCGGCAGATGCCCCACGCCGTCCATGATGATCAGTTGCGAGTTCACCATCACCCGATCCAGCAACTCGCCAGCGGCATAATTCAGCGCCCGGTCCTCGCGCCCCCACACAATCAGCGTCGGCGCGGCAACAGTGGCCGCCCGCTCCTCCACCGCATCCGCGCTGACCTGGGCAAAAATGATTTGCTCCAGATCGAAATTGCGGATGCGCTCGCGGGCCTTCACGTTCAGTATCGGGCGCGGCACAAACGGGGGGTCCGCCATCACGTAATCGAACATGCGCGCAAAATCCTCTTCGCTGCGGGCCATCAGCGGATTGACACCGGTCTCGCGCACCTTCTGCGCAAAATCATTGCCGCGCGCGCTCCACACACCACCTGCATCCAGCAGCCACAGACTTTTTACTTCCGCCGGAAACAGCGCGGCGTAGGTAATCGCAATATGCCCGCCCATGGAATTGCCGCCGATGTGCAGCCCGGTCACGCCCAGTTTCTGCATCAGCGCACGCAAGTTGCGGGACTGGCCCTGCGGTGAGTAATCGGCTTCCGGCGTGTGGGACGATTCGCCAAATCCCACATGATCGGGAATGATCACGCGATAATGCGGCGTGAGATGGCGGGCCACACGGGTGAAATTGTCCTTGTCCGCGCCGAAGCCGTGCAGCAGCAACAAGGGTTCGCCCGCACCACCCTCCAGATAGACGTAGTCGGTGCCATCATCCAGCCGCACCTGCTTGCGCTCCAGGCCGGAAAACGAACGGTCCAGGCCAATCATGACGTGGGTGAATGGCTCTGGCGCCAGGTACAGGGCGGCGGTGGCGGAGGCACCCACCAGCAGAATGAAGACGATCAGGTATCGGATTGCGCGCACGGGGGCCTCACAGGATCAGGGCGGGAATGAGCGGCCCATTATATACAGTACGCCACCGGTCTCATATGTGGGCGCAAGGTTTGTTAGAATGGCTCGCGGCGCCTCGCCACACTTTCGAATTGAGCAGGGGGATTCATCATGGGCAAAAAAATTCTGGTACCGGTGCTTATCGTCATCGCCGGCCTGATCGCCATTGCCTGGATGCTGCGCCAGCAACCGGCAACGACACCCACGACGGGCAGCACCGCACCGCAGACATCGACACCTGCGGGAGCGCCCCAATCCCATCCGGTTATCCGCGATGAAACAGCGGGCACCATGGCTGAAATGCCGGCCATTGCCACTGCCCGCGAAGAGGCTGACGGCGCGCCGGCACCCGTCATCGCCGTGCCGCCGCAACTGGATGGCAGCGATGCCTTCGTGCTGCAGGCTGTCACCGAACTCAGCCCGCAAGTGGCCAGCTGGCTGATTCCGCAAGAGCAGCTGCGCAAGTGGGTGACACTGGTGAATCTGGTGGCGGAAGGCAAATTTCCGGTGAAAGAGCGGCCCTTGTCCTACGAACTGCAGCCGTTTCGCGCGCGCAAAGAAAACGAGCGCTTCTGGCTGGATGCCGCCAGCTTCAGTCGCAAGGACACCCTGCTGACCGCGCTGACGGCCATCCCGCCATCCCGCGCGGCGGATTATTTCCACGCCTGGGAACCGCTGCTGCAACGGGCCCATGACGAACTGGGCATCGGCGGCCAGTTCCGCGACCGCCTGCAGCTGGCCATCACCCGCGTCAACGCCGTGCAGCCGTTGCAGGGCGACGTTGAATTGAAACAGTCGATCATCTCCTACCAGTATCTGGACCCGATTCTGGAGCAGTCCAGCGCACTGGAGAAACTGTTGTGGCGACTGGGCCCGGACAACAGCGCCCGCCTGCAGGCTTATCTGAACCAACTGGCGCCACTGCTGTAACCCGACCTTCCACAATCTGATGCCGGTGCTGCGTCAAACCAGTGCCGGCGTCAGCTCGGAGCTTTCGATCACCCGCGTCCGGCGCTGCTGACTGGAGCGGCGGAACCAGGCCGGCACGAAATACCCCAGCACCAGGCCGATGATCGCGCTGTTGCGCAGCAAACTGTGCAACTCAATCGGAAACGGCTTCTGCAGCGCGCCATACAGTTCCTGCAACCAAAGGTACACCAGCACCGTAGCACCCATCAGCGTCGCCATCAGCACCACCGCCTTGCACCAGCGCTGCCAGCGCTCATTCAGCCGCGCCGGAATCGTCCAGTCGATCAGGAACGCCAGCACCATCGTGGCGACAAACGACATGCACAACCAGGGATAGGCCAGCGTGGAAAAACGCTGCCAGGCTTCCTGCAGTGCCATCGCCATCCCTTCATTCTTGCTGTCGCTGATATTGATCAGGGTTCTGAACGTCAGGTTGATCAGTGCACTGGCCGCCATCGCCATTACACCCGCCACTACATAGCTTGCCACCGGATAGAACTGCCCTTCGCGATGCTGGAAATGGGCCCACTGCGCCTTGGGATAAACCGCAAAAAACACAGCGGCGGAATAGACGGACACAATCATGGTGGCGCGCAGCAACAGCAGCTCGATCTCCATGACACTTTGTGAAAACAGGATGAAGCTGGTGAGCAGCAGCATCAGCAGCAGGCCCGCCAGCGTCACGCCCTGGTGGATGGAAAGTCCTTCGTAGGTGATGTTTTCTTTCGGCTGGAACCCCAGCTGGGTCAGCGCCTGGCGCCGGGTCTGCGCGCGGTAGCAGTTGGACAGAATCGCCTGGCTGACGAAATCGCAGATTTCGCTGTAAATCGATTTTTCGTCGGCGCGCAGATTACGGCAGAAGCGCAACGCGGCGTCCTGCAGAGCCGGCACCTCCGGCTGGGTTTTGGCCTGCTGGCACAAGGCATACGCATTGATGGCGGCAGTGCACAACCGCAGATAGCGCTCATGGATGCGTTGCAACTGGCCGCTGCGTTCCTGCATGAAGGGCGCAAACGGATTAGCCTGCTCCCAGTGCCGCAGCTGAATGATCAGCGCTGCAATCTTCATCCAGTTGCGCACGATCGGATCGGCATTGTCCACCGAATCCACCTGCACGGGAAAATTGCGTTCCTCCATTTCGCGGCGCAGCTCCTCCGTCACGGTATCCGGAACCTCGAAGCGCATGCCCTGCACTTCCTTGCTCATGCGAATGGCCTCGTAAGGAATGGATGCCAGCCGGTGCAGAAAAATGCGCAGCCGGTTATCCAGTTCGGAAATCAGCGGCACCTTGGGCACCAGCAGCGAAAAAATCATGGCCACGAAAATGGGTGTATTGCTGCTGTCCATTGCACTCATCTGCTTCTGCACATCGGCATCGTTGATGAGCACTTTCAGCAGGTGGGGATACTTGCTGAACACGTAAAACGTCAGCAGGTAAATCAGCAGATAGATGGTGGCGGCAGAATAGTAACGGCCTGCCGTGGTGGATGCGCGGATGGTGCGCGGTGTATTGAAGCGTTCTGTGGCATAGATAAAAATCAACAACGCACCCAGAACCAGCCCTGGTTCAAATTGCGGCATATACATGCCCTCCGGAATAGCGATTCACCGGTAACGAAAACCGGTTCACTTCCGCAGTAAAAATGAGCAGGGTCAAACCTGTCAACGCTCTTTCCGGCCTTCGTGAAAAGTGCGGCAATCCCGTCGCCAAAAGTGGCAACGGGTTCATTGAACGCCGAATTTTCCAGCTGTTTTTATCGCGTGCAGAAATAAAGCTTATGCGGTTTCGCTATGACGGGCGTTGCGTCAGACCGGTTACCATGTGTCAATGCAGGGGCGCTTCTTGCCTTTGCGCTTTATCGGTGCCGGTGCGGTGCGCAGCGCTGTCATGATCCACTGTCGTGACTGCGCAGGGTCGATCACGTCGTCGAACTCGAAGAAGGTCGCGTTGTTCACCGCCTTGCCCCGCTCGTACATGTCCGCCACCATGGTGCGGAACAGTTCGTCACGCTGCTGCGGATCGCTCACTGCTTCCAGCTCCTTGCGAAAACCAAGCTTCACCGCACCTTCCAGCCCCATGGCGCCGAATTCGCCGGTGGGCCAGGACACGGTGAACAGCGGCGCCTTCAACGTGCCACCCGCCATGGTCATGGCACCCAGACCATAGGCCTTGCGCAACACGATGGTGAAGAACGGCACCGTGATACTGGCGGCCGTGACGAACAGACGCGACACATGGCGCACCAGCGCGGTTTTCTCCACCTCCGGCCCCACCATGATGCCCGGCGTGTCACACAGGAACAGAATGGGAATATCGAAACCGTCGCACAGCTGCATGAAACGCGCGGCCTTGTCAGCGCCGGCTGCATCAATGGCGCCGGCCAGATACTGCGGATTGTTGGCGATGATGCCCACGGCGCGACCTTCGATGCGGGCGAACGCGGTGATCATGCCCAGCCCGAACTGCGCGCGCAGTTCCAGCACGGAATCGCAATCCGCCAGCCCGTGAATCACGGCGCGCACATCATAGGCGCGCAAGCGGTTTTCCGGAATCAGGGTGCGCAGCAGACGCTGGTCCGGTGCCTGCCAGTGCGCGAGGTCGCCCTGGAAGAAAGACAGATAGCGTTTGGCGACACAGACGGCGTCCGCCTCGTCTTCCACCAGAATATCAATCACGCCGTTCTGGACCTGCACCGACGTCGGGCCCACCTGCTCCGGCGCATACACGCCCAAACCACCGCCTTCGATCATCGCGGGCCCGCCCATGCCGATATTGGCGTTGCGGGTTGCAATCACCACATCGCAGCAACCCAGCAGCGCCGCGTTGCCGGCAAAATTGCGCCCCGAGGCAATACCCACCAGCGGCACCAGCCCCGATAATTTTGCGAACAGGAAAAAGGCCAGACAATCCAGACTGGCAGACGAACCCAAACCATCGGTATCACCGGGGCGACCACCACCACCCTCACTGAACAGCACCACTGGCAATTGCCACTGCTGCGCCAGCTCGAACATTCGGTCTTTCTTGCGATGATTCTGGATGCCCTGGGTGCCCGCCATCACGGTGTAATCATACGTCATCAACACACACTGGCCGGCGTCACCAAACTGGTCGCCGTTGACGCGGCCGATGCCGCACACCATGCCGTCGCCCGGAGTCTTCTCGATCAGATCCTGCAACGTGCGGCGGCGACGCTGGGCCGCAATCGCCAACGGACCGTATTCGACAAAGCTGTCGGCATCGCACAGGTCGGCAATATTTTCCCGCGCAGTGCGCTGGCCGGTAGCGCGGCGTTTCGCCACAGCGTCGGGGCGATTTTCATCATGGCCGTAAGCGTGCCGCTGCACCACTTCAGCCAGATCGGGGCGGATGTAATCCGGATCGATTATCTCGGCCGCCACGAATTCGGCGTCGTCGCTGTCCGTGGGCTCCAGTTCCAGCAGCATCTGCTGCTCCAGCACCGCATCGCCTTTCTTCAGCGCGCAGCCCTGCACAATGCCAGCATGGGGTGCGGCAATGACGTGCTCCATTTTCATGGCATCCAGGATCAGCAGCGTCTGGCCTTTGCGCACGCGGGTGCCATTGGCTACGTCCACCGCCACGACAGTGCCTTGCATGGGCGCGTACAGCGCGTGCTCTGTGGCGGCGTTATCCAGGTTCGCGGCTGCGGCCACCGGCAGCTGCGTTTGCGGCGAGCGCTGCGGATGCACCTGCTCCAGCAGCAGATCCGCCAGATGCTGATCGATAAAGCGTGTGTGAATGCGATTGGCGAGTACATCATCATGCTGCAGCAGATTTTTCAGCAGTGGCAGGTTGGTGGGCACGCCGTCGATGCGACACTCACACAGCGCGCGCCAGGCTTTTGCCAGCGCCGCCGCAAAATCACCGTTACTGTGGACAATGATTTTGGCCAGCAGGGAATCGTAACGCGGGGTGGTGGCGTAACCCTGGTAACCGAAGGTATCCACGCGCACACCGGGACCAGCGGGCAAATCAAACCGGCTGATGACACCGCCGCCCGGCTTTACCGTGCCATCGGCCAGCAGGGTTTCCATGTTTACCCGCAGCTGCACCGCAAAACCGCGCGGCGCCGGAATCGTAGATTGCTGCAAACCCAGCTGTGCCAGATTCGCTCCCAGTGCCAGCCGTAACTGCAGCTGCACCAGGTCGAGGCCAGTGATGGCTTCCGTCACCGTGTGCTCCACCTGCAGGCGGGGATTGGCTTCGATAAAAACGAGTTGCTCCTCACCCGGCGCACCAAATACCAGAAATTCAAAAGTACCCAGGCTGCGATAGTGAATCGCCCGCGCCAGCGTCAGCGCGGCTTCGATGATGCGGGCACGCAGCGCATTGCCCAGGGACGGGCTCGGCGCCACTTCGATCAGTTTCTGGTGACGGCGCTGCAGCGTACATTCGCGCTCATGCACGTGCACACACTCAACACCATCGCCCACGATCTGTATTTCGATATGGCGGGCCAGCGCCGCGCACTGCTCCACATACACAGCACCATCGCCGAACGCCGCCTGCGCTTCCGACTGGCAGCGCGCAAACGCCGCCTCGATCTCGTCCGTGCTCGCCACCACGCGCATGCCGCGACCGCCACCACCGGCCACGGCCTTGATCACCATCGCCGCACCCATCGGCAAATCGGCAAAAAACGCCTTGGTTTCTGCCAGCGTCACCGCATGATCAATGCCCGGTAACACCGGCACACTGCATTGCAGTGCCAGCGCGCGGGCACGGGCCTTGTCGCCGAACAATGCCAGCACCTCGGCGTCGGGACCGACGAACACCAACCCGGCGTCCTGCACCTGGCGGGCAAATTCGGCATTTTCGCTGAGGAATCCGTAACCGGGATGGATCGCGTCGCACTGATGCTGCCGCGCGATGCTGATGATCTGCTGCTGGTCCAGATAGGCGCTTGCGCCAACGCCCCGCAACGGCACGGCCACGTCGGCCTGGTACACGGCAAGTGAGTGCTGATCGTCTTCGGCGTAAACAAGAAGGGAGCGCCAACCCAGCTCGGCCACCGCATGCAGAATGCGTACGGCGATCTCGCCCCGGTTGGCGATCAGAATGGTCTTGGAGGACATGCAAGCGGTTCCCATGTAGTCGAAAATGGAAAACCGCTATTAAATCAGAATTTTTTCTCCAGCATCAGGGTGCTGTTCTGTTCCTGCAGCTTGACGTAGTTGAGGTAGCTCATTCCCAGCAGCACATCGGTCGGGTAGCCACCCTGCACCACCACCGCATCCACGTTGGGCACCTGGATCTCGCCCACCTTCACCGCGTCCAGTTTTACCACCCAGCTCTTGCTGACACCGCTGGCGGTCACCACCTGGGATTCCTTGCCATCGATTCGATACTGCAGGCCCAGCTTGCGCGCCTCCAGTTCATTCATCGCTACGGTGTTGGCGCCGGTGTCCACCAGGAATTTCACGGATTGGCCATTGATGCTGCCATTCACCATGTACTGGTCGTTGTTGTTCTTGCGAATCACCACCTGGGTGGTTTCGGCTTTCTGGTAATTGCCACCGATCGCAGTATGCAATTGCAGCGCATGCCGCTTGCCGTCGATTTCCACCACCGCCTCACGGGAGGTGGCCGATATCAGGCGCACACCGCCAGGGCCGGTCTTGCCGTCTTTCAGCATTACCTGCTGGCCATCGATATTGAGCACGGCGGCGCCCTTGAACAGACCTTCCACCCGCACCTGCGGTGCCGCCTGAATCGCTGAAACCGAACCGAGAGAAACCAGCACGAATGCACCGGCTGCCATGAACGACGAACGTGAGAAGCTCCACTTCCACATGGTATTTGACCTTCCTGTACTGACAACACAGGTGCCGCAACAGTGCGGCATCACCTGCACAACTGCAACCTTGCGCCAGCGACAAAGACCAGTCGCGCAATTGCCCCCAAACCGGCCAGACGCCCCCGCCCCTGACCAGCGCCGCTAGTCTACACAGCGCAATTTGACAGTGTCATGTTACGAAATGCAACGAATGGCAACCGATAAAAGTTAGGAGTGCAATCATCTGATTTTAAAAAAGATGAACCTGGAATCGGGCACGAACGCGGGTAAAACCGTCTTTCGCCAGGATCAAGGCGCCATGAATGCCACTCACGATCGCCGTTAACAGGTTGATCTGCCTGATTTTTAGACTAGAAATAAAACAGAACTGGAATAATTGAAATTACGACAGGACACTTATGCGCATCTTCAGAGATCTTTCCTTCCGCCTCAAGATCAGCCTGCCCATGATCATCATCACGCTCATGTTTCTGGCCTCTTCCGTGGCAAGCCTGCTGCAATCGCGCGAACTGGCAGCGAACGCGGAACATATCGTTCACCAGCACCTACCGGAAATCAATTACATCCTGCAGGCGGATCGCGACCTGTATCAGGCGCAGATTGCCGAGCGCAGCATTATTTTTCTGCCCGCCGGCTCGCCCAGCCTGACACAGTATGAAGCGCAATTTCAGGAAAACGCGCAGCAAGCGCGCGAGCGTGTGCAGCAGTTTTTTGACAACAATTCCGACCCGCGCTGGCGCTCCTATGCCGAACGCTTCGACACCAATTACCGGCAATGGCTCGACCTGGCCAGCCGCAACGTGCGCACCCGCATGAGCGGACAGGACATCGAAGGCGACACCACCACGATCATCGAGAAAACCGAAACCTCGTTTCAGGCGGCACGTGCCGTACTGGACGAACTGACCGACCTGCGCATCGAGGACGCCAACGCGCTGACCGACACCATCGAAAACAATTCCGCCAGCACCCAGCGCAATCTGCTGATGATGTTGATTGTCGGGCTGGCGGTGTGCGGCGCCGCCCTGCTGTTCGTGCCACCCATGCTGGTGAAACCGCTGCATTCGATCCGCGAACGCCTGGTGGACATTTCTGGCGGTTCCGGCGATCTCACCGCCCGCATCGAGCTGCAACAGAATGACGAGTTCGGCCAGGTGGTGCAGCACTTCAACCAGTTCATGCAGAAACTGCAGACGCTGGTGAAACAGATCAAGGATATTTCGACAGAAGTCACCGGCAGCAGCACGCAAATGAATCAGGATGCCAAAGCCAGCAAGGATTCAATCGATCAGCAGGGCGACGCGCTGACACTGGTGGCCACGGCTGTGAACCAGATGTCGGCGGCGATTCAGGAAGTCGCGCGCAACACCACCGAAGCTGCGGACGAAGCGAAAAAAGCCAGCGCCCGCTCCGAGGAGGGTCAGCGCATCGTGCACGACACCATCGAGCAGATCCAGCAGCTGGCAGCGCAGGTGCAGACGGCTGCCAGCGTGATCGTGCATGTGGAAGCAGAAGCCGGCAAGGTGACATCGGTGATCGACGTGATTCGCGGCATTGCCGAGCAGACCAACCTGCTGGCGCTGAACGCAGCGATTGAAGCAGCTCGCGCCGGCGAGCAGGGCCGTGGCTTTGCGGTGGTGGCCGATGAGGTGCGCACACTGGCAAGCCGTACCCAGGAATCTACCCAGGATATCCAGAACATGTTGCAGCATCTGCAACAGGGCGTGAAGGAAGCGGTGACCGCGATGAATACCAGTCGCGCGTCAGCCATGACCACGGTGCAGACCACCGAAGGCGCCGGCAAGACGCTGGATGAGATCAAGGAAGCGGTGTCGAACATTACCCGCATGGCGATCCAGATCGCGGCCGCAGCGGAGGAACAGAGCGAGGTGACGGAAGACATCAACCGCAACCTAACACAGATCAATCATTTCGCCGAAACCACTGCGAACATCGCAACTTCCACGCTGAAATCCAGCGACACGCTGGGCGGCCTGACCCGCACCCTGCATCAGGCGGTGCAGAGCTTCCGGGTATAAACCGCAAGCCCGTTGGCGCGCACAATCGTTCCAACGGACGATGCCGGCGACGGGCTACCGTGATGTCATGCAGCCATACGCTGCCTGGAGATCACGTCATGCCCATTCGCATCAACCATCTGGAACTCACTCTGCCGCCCGGCACCCTGGAACGGGAAAAAGCCAATCTCAACGGGTTCTATCGGGATGTGCTGGGGCTGGAGGGGATCGAGGTACCGATGGTGCAGCTGGACTGCCCCAAATACCTGCTGCGGTTCGACGCGGAATCCAGCCAATTCCTGTTTCTGACGGAAGAGCCGGACGCGCTGGTGTCCACCAGTTTCGACCACATCGGGCTGCTGCTGGATAACCGGGCCGCCGTGGCGACCGCCCACGAAAAATGCCTGGCGTGGCAGCAGCGGGATGCACGGGTGGAAATCCGGCCGCCCCAGGACATGGACGCCGGCATGCTGATCAATCATTCCTTTTACGTGCGCTACATCCTGCCGCTCTGGTTTGAACTGCAGGCGCTGGAATACCGGCCCGGTTTCGCACCGACCAAAGCCTGGACCTATGGCTGACCGGCACGGGCGCACGCCGTTTTTCAGGACGTGCGGTGTTTCTTCAGCTGCTGCAGTAACGCCTTGGGCAACTGGCGGATGATCAGCGTCTCGTTCGACGCATCGAACTCCACCTGCTTGCCCAGCAATTCCGCCGCGAACTGCAGGCTCATTTCCTTGCTGCGACCGCTGAAGCGCACGTATTTGCGCAGCTGGTTTTTATCCGGAATCAGTTCCTCGCGCGGCTGTTCCTGATGCTGCTGCACGAATTTCTCGAAGCGCTCTGGCTCGGCGTCATCCAGATAAAACGACAATTCCTTGTACACCACCGGCTCGCCGTTTTTATCCTGCTCCATGCAGAAATCCACCACTTTGCTCTTGTATTCCTTGCTGGTGTCCTGCGGCAGCTGTTGGGCATAGGCTTCCACGATATTGAGAAATTCGCTGGTGTCGGCCGACACGTTCACCGTGTCAGTGAAACCGGTCCAGGCCAGAAAAATATCCTGCAGGAAACGGTCGCCGCGATTGCGTGACACGGTGAGGTATTTTTCCGACAGGTTGTCGGCCCAGTGGGTCAGATTGATGCGGGCGCAGAAGCCGGCGTGGGTCAGGTCGGCGTATTCGGTGGAAGAAATTTCCAGGCGGTTGTTGATCACCAGCCCGGTCTGGTGCTGCAGATGGATCAGGTACAGCCATTCCGCATCGGCGGTGCTCTCGCGCCAGAACAGCAGATGGCCGGAAAAGGCCGCTTCCACCGCATCCAGCAGCGCCACAAAATGTTCGGTGAGCTTGCGGCTGAAACTGGTGAACGGCAGTTGCTGTTTCAGCAGATCGCGCAACCAGGCTGGCAGCGGATTGTCGCCGCGCTCGGGATCGAACTGGCCATAGCGCTTGGACGTGCGGCTGGCGAACACCTGCTTGAGTTCGTTCAACAGCTGGCTGGCGTGGTCGTCGAGGGGCAGCAGATCGTCGCGGTAGCTGACCTGGGCCGGCGCATGGGGATTGGTACGATCGATCTGGTGTGCAATGAAATCTGAAACCGGCATGACAGCCCCCCAACTAGAAGGGGGCCATTATAAACGGGGACCACCCGACCACAAGTCGAGCAGCCCCCTCCAAACCGTTTCCCCCTCAATACACCAGATGGCGTTTCACCTGCGCCTGGTGCACCAACAAATCCGGGTTATCGCCGAACAGGTTCACTGCCGTGGTCAGCTGGCGGCCCCGCAACAGGGTCGGCTGGAATGTCGGCAAAGGCAGCATCAAGCCCGTTTGATCCAGGGTTTCCTTTATGCCCTTGGCATTGAACACGACGGTGCTCATGGGCGAAGTCTGGTCATCTGCGATCGGGCCGGCTACATCGGTGTAAGCACATTGATTGTTGTCCGCTACCACATTGCCTGACAGCGACACCGCGCGCGATTGCAGGGTCGACCAGCTGTTGCCGCTGGCATCCAGCAAGCCGATCTGGACAGTGCCGCCGATCAGGTTGCTAAACTCCCAGTCCGAGCTTTGCAACAGGGCAAAACACAGAGTGCCTTCATGCGTCGCCAGACGGGCAGCAATCCCGTAGTCAAAATCCTCCTGCCGCACCACATTCAGATCCGCATCCAGCAACATCAGGCGTGAGCCCTGGTCCCGGGTGCCCGCCACTACCAGTTGGCCGTCCAGCGCTGCCAGATCCAGAATCCGGGTCAGGCCCAGTTCCTGCTGGGGTTTGCGCAGAAGTTCCTGGCCGTTGTTGTTGAGGATGATCAGCTCGCCTTCCCCGCCCTGACCGTCCGCTGCCCGATAGCTGGCAAAGGTGGCAAGCCGATCGCCCGCCAACACTTCCACATCCACCCTGCTGTTGCCATCCTCCAGCGATTCGCCCACGCCGTTGAACCGCCACAACAGGTTGCCGCCGGCATCAAACCCCACCAGTGTGTCAACGGCGCTCTGCGCACCGTACGAATCCGACTCCCGCCCCAGTACGATCAGATTGTCATTCACTACTTTGGTCTGAACGGTGAACTCCAGCGCGTCACCGAAGGGTACCGGCTGTTGCCACAGTACATTGCCGGCGGCATCCAGGCGGGTCAGGTATTCCACAAGATCCAGGCCATTCTCCAGACGGGCATCGCTAAGGTAAATCGAACCATCCGGCGCGCTGCCCATTGTCAATACGCCTACCAGCGAGTTGCCGTCCCCCAGTTCACGCCGCCACTGCAGCTTGCCCGCATTGTCATAGCGCACCACCAGCGCATTGCCTGTTGGCACATCGCCGTATTCACTGGGTGTTATCTCGACCAGACCCGCCGCCAGAACATGGCCATCGGCGCCTGGCAGCAGGATACTGGCGATGGTGCCCAGCTTGTCTTCTTTTTCGATCACGGCTGTCCACACCAGACGGGTACAGGCCGTAATGGCAAGAATGCCGCAGCCCAGCGCAGCCATGCGCACAGTTGTTGTTTTCATAAATCCCCCGGAACGAATTGGATGTTGGTTTTGGATGAAGGGCACAAGGCCCGCCATCATCCTATGGCCAGCTCCGGAACTGATAGGTGGTGCAAGGTTGCCAACGTACTGACTTTGGAAGCCTGGTCTGGCGCGGTTGTGACCACCGTCGCCAGCCGGGAAGCATGTCAAGGCACCAGAATGATCTTGCCCCGGGTGCGGCCGGTTTCAATCTGGCGGTGGGCGGCAGCGGCGTCCCGCAGGGGAAACGTAGCGCTGACGTGAAGTTTCAGGATGCCGGCATCCACCAGCATTGCCAGTTGACGCAACTGCCCGGCATCGGGATTGACCCGCATCGGCAGCACAGTGCAACCCTGCTCCGCGCCCGCCTGCTGCAATTGGGCGGCGGTGTTGGTAGGTACCGTCACCAGTCGTCCGCCGGGCGCCAGCAGCGACAGCGCCATGACACCCACAGAACCACCCATCAGGTCGAGGATCAAGTCCCAGGGACCGGCCTGCTGCCAGGACGGCTCGCTGTAATCCAGCGGCTGATCCACGCCGCATTGCAGCAGAAATTCCCGGTTCGCTACCGACGCGGTGGCGCTCACGGTTGCGCCCTTCCAGCACGCCAGCTGGGTGGCCAGATGGCCGACACCACCCGCTCCCGCCAGCACCAGAACCCGCTCCCCGGCCTGCAACTGCCCCACATCGAACAATGCCTGCCAGGCGGTGAGCCCCGCCAGCGGCAATCCGGCTGCGTGAGCCAGCGGCAATCGCGCCGGCGCTGGCACCACATCCGCCGCCGCCAGCACAACAAATTCCGCATAAGCTCCGGCCAGCAACGGAAAATTCACCATGCCGAACACCGCATCGCCCAGGGCAGGCTCCGTCACGCCCGCGCCTGTCGCATCCACCATGCCTGCCACGTCATAACCGGGCGTAAACTGGAATTGAGTCCCCAGCGCCTGCGCCGCAAAACCCAGTCCCGCACGGGTCTTGTAGTCGATGGGATTCACACCGGCGCCCGCCACCCGCAGCCGCACCTGGCCGGGGCCGGGTTCCGGCAGCTCCACCTCGTGCAGCTCCAACACCTCGGGGCCACCAAAACGGGAATAGCGGATGCACTGCATGGAATTCTCCGGAAACGATTTCCAACCCAAAAAATCAGCGTCTGAACTGCACCGCCGTGCCCACGTCCACCCGGCCAACTCGGGTCTTGTTGGCAGGCACCGCCGGATCTTCATAGCCGAAGGAAATGCCCACCAGGATTTTCACATCCGCCGGCACGTCGAACGCTTCCCGCACCAGATCCGGATAATAACGCATGGTGCCCTGCGCGCAGGACGCCACACCGTGAGCCGTCATCGACAGCATCAGGTTCTGGATGTACATGCCCACGTCGATGGCCACCGACGCGCCGAACTGCTTGTCCATGCCGATGAATACCACATGGGGCGCATCGAACATCTCGAAATTGCGCAGCATCGCCCGCACCCGGCCTTCCTTGTCACCGCGCTCAATACCCATGCTGCCGTACAATTCCATCGCACAGGCCACCTGCCGGGTACGGTAGTCGCCGGAGAAGGTGTCCGCGTATTCGTAATCCGGATTGAAGGGCACGCCTTTCGTCACGTTCTGCACCATCTGGTCCCGCAGGCGTTTCTGCAGCTCGCCCGACGCCACATACACCCGCCACGGCTGCACGTTGCAGTTGGACGGCGCCTGCTGTGCCAGAGTGAAAATCGCGTCCAGCGTGGCCTGTGGCACTTCTTTTTCCAGATAACCGCGCACAGAGCGGCGGGCATGAATGGCCTGTTCCAGGGTCATGGTGGCGGGCGTGGGTGACATGGGGACTTCCTCGGTGATGAGCACAATAATCAGTACAAACGGCAGGCAGATTCGGCCAAGCGCCCGACATTGTCAATGACCGGAACCGCCACCCCCGGCACCGCTTCCGAGCAATCCGGTCAGTGCATTTACTGCGGAAAATCACGTAAATATAGGCCTCTACCAAAACCCAACGTCACCGCGAGACCCAGCCATGACCGCAACCACCCACTTCATACAGCTGCTCGGCAGCGCCAATTGCGGAAAGTGGTATATCGTGGCGCCTGCACCGTCATTTCGATTAGCCAAGGAGAGCCCCATGGACTGGACCCGCCTGCGCACGGCCATCGGCCAGAAACTCAGTTATTTGCAGCCCAGCTACCTGAATGCCGCCAGCACCGCGCGCACCAGCCTGGGCTTCATGGGCACCTTCATCGAACGCCGGCTGCCACAGCGTTTCCGCACCCGCCGTCTGGATTCGATCTTCAATTACCTGCCGCTGACCGACCACCTGATTACCGCAGGTCAGCCCACCGAACTGCAACTGGCGGCAGTGAAGGCGGCAGGCTTCACGCGAGTGATCAACCTGGCACCCCACGGCCTGGAAAATTCCCTGCCGGACGAAGCCGGCGTGGTGGCGCGCCTGGGGATGGATTACCTGCATCTGCCCGTGGATTTCAAACATCCCGCCGACGCGGATTTCATCACCTTCTGCGCCGTCCTGCAGCAGGCGCAGACACAACAACAGAAAGTGCTGGTGCACTGCGCCGCCAACATGCGGGTGTCAGCCTTCATGTTTCGTTATCGCACGCAGGTATTGGGGGAAGACAGGACATTGGCGGAGCAGGATCTGCACCGCATCTGGAAACCGTTCGGCGCCTGGGCTGCATTTATAGAACGCGAGATCGAGCGGCCGGCGCCGCGTTAAAAACACCCTTTACGAACTGCCGGGACTTTATTTTCCGAACAGCAGCGACTATCACGCCAGCCGGTAAATCCGCTGCGCATTGTCGTGAAACAGCTTGCGCCGGTCATCCAGCGGCAGATCCGCCACGGTGGAGGCGTACAGCTCATACAGCGACTGCAAACTCAGCGACACTTTATCCATGGGGAAATTCGACGCGAACAGGCAGCGCTCCACCCCGAACCGCTCCAGCACGAAACGGCAGGCGGGGGCGAAGGCATCCAGCAATTCCTGCGCTGACGGCGGCTGTGCCCGCTTCTCGAAACCCCAGCCCACCACCGGCATGAAAAAGCCGCTCAGCTTCACCATCACGTTCGGGCATTCCGCCAGATCCGCCATGCCGTACTGCCAGGTTTTCAGGATCACCTCGCGGGCCATGGCGTTGCGGCCGTAGGAAGCAAACGGACCACCCAGACCGATGGGTGTTCCCATATGATCGAGCACAAACTGCTGCTGCGGAAACGCCTTCGCCAGCCGGTGCAGTTCGTTCAGCTGATGGTGAAATACCCAGGCGTCAAAACAGAGCCCGAGCGG